>JBBIPB010000024.1:0-27141 GCA_037443065.1 Acidobacteriota bacterium
GCTGAGGGGGTTCGGGAGGTCCTTTTCGGTGTAGGGGCGCGTCGCCTTTCCGTCGAAGACGAAGTCGCTCGAGAAGTGGATCAGGATGGCGCCTGCAGTCCCCGCCGCATCCGCGAGGGCGCCCACGGCGAACCCGTTCGTCACGAGGGCCGCCCTCGGGTCCTCCTCGGCGCCGTCGACGTCGTTGTACGCGGCGGCGTTCACGACGACCGTCGGCCGGAGCTTCGCGATCCGGTCGCGAACGGCCAGAGGATCCGCCACGTCGAGGCTCTCGCGCGTGAGGCCGAAGACTTCGTGGTCCTTCTGGAGGTCCCGGACGAGAACCTTCCCGAGCTGCCCTCCGGCTCCGGTGACGAAGATCCGATGGCCCATCGGCCCGAATGGTATCGAATCCCGGGCGTGCCCCGGCCGCCAACTTCCGCCACCGCGTTCTCGTAGTAAGGTCAGCGGAATTCCGCAGGCGGAGGTCGTGTGAAAACAGTGGCGCTGATCGCGGGTCTCTCTTTCGTCCTTCCCGGGGGGCTCCTTGCCGGAGACGCCCCAAAGCCCCCGGTCGCCCGCAAGGTCGAACATGTGACGGAGCTCCACGGGGAGAAGCTCTCCGACCCGTACTTCTGGCTCCGGAACAAGCCCGACCCGGAGGTGAAGGCCTATCTCGACGCCGAGAACGCCTACACCGACACCCTGATGAAAGGGACCGAGCCGTTTCAGGAAGCTCTCTACAAGGAGATCGTTTCCCACGTCAAGGAGACCGACCTCTCCGTTCCCTATCGCCTCGGCGGATGGCTCTACTACGCGCGCTTCGAGAAGGGGAAACAGTATCCCTTCTACTGCCGGAAAAAGGCTCCGGCCGCGCCGGGGGAGGCCGAGGGGCCGGAGCAGGTGGTTCTCGACGTCAACAAGATGGCCGAAGGGGAGAAGTTCATGTCCGTCGGCTTCTACAGCGTGAGCGACGACGGGGACCTGCTCGCCTTCTCGACGGACGACACGGGCTTTCGCCAGTACCGCCTCCAGGTGAAGAACCTCTCGACGGGCGAGATCCTTCCGGAAAAAGTCGAGAAGGCGACCTCCGTCGCCTGGGCCGCCGACAACAAGACGCTCTTCTACGGCGTCGAGGACGCCGCGAAACGGTCGTATCGGGTCTACCGCCACCGCCTCGGCGAGCCCGTCGGGAAGGACGCCCTCGTCTACGAGGAAAAAGACGAACGTTTCCGGGTCGGGGTGGTGCGCTCGACGAGCCGTTCTTACGTCTTCCTGGAATCGGGAAGCCACACGGCTGACGAGTGGCGGTTCCTTCCGGCCGACAGACCGGAGGGGGCGTGGAGAGTCATCCAGCCCCGGGAAGCGGATCACGAGTACCGCCTCGACCACCGGGGAGACCTGTTCTGGATCCGGACGAACTCCGGCGGGCGAAACTTCCGGCTCGTCACGGCGCCCGTCGCGAACCCTGGAAAGGCGAACTGGAAGGAAGTTCTTCCGCACCGGCCGAACGTCATGCTTCAGGGCGTCTCCGTCTTCAAGGACTTCTGGGTCGCCACAGAGCGCGTGAGCGGGCTCGTCCGCTACGAGGTCACGTCCTTGGCGGACGGTGCGACGAAGTCCGTCACCTTCCCAGAGCCGGCGTACTCGACGTTTCCGTCTGACAACCGGGAGTTCGACACCGCGACGTTCCGGTATCGCTACCAGTCCCTCGTTACGCCAGACTCCGTCTTCGACTACGACGTGAAGACGGGGACCTCGAAGCTTCTGAAGGAGACCGAAGTCCCGAACTACGACCGGAGCCTCTACCGCACCGACCGGATCCGGGTCGTGGCGCGGGACGGCACGAAGGTCCCGGTCTCGCTCGTTTGGAAGGCGAGAACCTCCGAGGATTCGCCGGCGAAGGGGCTCAAGGACGGTCCGTTCCCGATGCTCCTGACGGGCTACGGCTCGTACGGCGCGGCGATCGACCCCTCGTTCAACCCGACGCTCCTCCCGCTCCTCGATCGCGGCTTCGTCTACGGCTGGGCCCACGTCCGCGGCGGCGGGGACCTCGGCAAGCCGTGGCACGACGCCGGGCGGATGCTGAAGAAGAAGAACACCTTCAACGACTTCGTCGACGTGGCGGCGGACCTCGTCGCGAAGAGGATCACGGCGAAGGGAAAGCTCGTCATCACGGGCGGGAGCGCGGGCGGCCTCCTCATGGGCGCGGTCACGAACATGCGGCCCGATCTCTTCAGGGCGGTCGTGTCGTACGTCCCGTTCGTCGACGTCATCAACACGATGAGCGACGAGACCCTCCCGCTCACGGTCGGCGAGTTCGAGGAGTGGGGGAACCCGAAGGTCAAGGCCGAGTACGAATACATGAAGAGCTACTGTCCCTACACGAACCTCGCCGCGAAGGCGTATCCCGCGATCCTCGTGAAGACCTCCTTCAACGACAGCCAGGTCATGTACTGGGAGCCCGCCAAGTACGTCGCGAAGATGCGGACGCTCAAGACCGATGCGAACCCGCTGCTCCTGAAGACCAACATGGCCGGCGGCCACGGCGGCTCCTCGGGGCGGTATGACCGCTACAAGGAGCGCGCCTTCGACTGGGCCTTCGTCCTCGGCCAGCTCGGGATCATGAAGTAAGAAAACGCATCGGGGCGGCCGGCGCCGCCCCGAATCACGGAGATCAAGACCAGGCCGGAGCGCTCAGGGGATGAGCGTCACGAGAAGCCCCGCGTGGTCCGAGGGCCACATCCCCGCCACGGCGCGATCGAGAATCGTCCCGCCGATGACGTTTGCGCTCTCGACGTGGAACGGCCCGGAGAAGAGGACGAGGTCGAGCCGCTGGGTGAAGCGGGGAAAGCGGTTCAGGAGGTCGGGCGAGTTGCCCCACGTGAGGCCGGGGAGACCGTGGTGTTCGGAGGTCCAAGCGTCCGTCAGGCCGAGGTCACCCGTCAGGAACAGATATGTGTCCCACTTCCGGAAGCCGTCGGTGTTGAAGTCGCCGGCGAAGATCGTCGGGACGCCACCGGAGAGGCCGATCGAGACCATCTCCTGTGCCTGGGCTTCCTGGAGGGGTGTCAGGCTCGTCGGGTCGGCCGAGACGTCCTCGAGATGTGACGTGACGAACCGGTAGCTCTTCCCACGGAGCGCGAAGTCGATCGAGGCCCATCCGCGGGTGATCGGTAGAGGGAATCCGAGGTCGGGGAGGTTCAGCGAGTAGAGCCCGTGATTCACGTTCGTGACCTTGATGCGCGAGTTCCTCGACTTCACGAGGACGGCGTCGCGGTCGAGGAGCGACACCATTCCGATCTCGGTTTCGCTGATCTGGACCGGGAGCGGGATCTCGAAGTTCTCGGAGACCGAAGCTATCTCGTATGACACTCCCATGTCGTGGATTGCCGCGACGAGGATGTCGAGGAAGTCGATCGTCTCGACGACCTGGCCCGAGCCATTCACCTCCAGATACCGGGCGGCTTCCTGGACGGAGACGATGTCGGGGCCGGCGAGGCGGATCCACCCGGCGATGTCGCGGACGCGGCGGTGGAAGTCGGTCGTGTGGACCTGATGCCACGCCACGGTGGCGGCTTCGACCAGGTCCGCCGGGTTGGGGGACATCGCCGCGGCGACGACGGGACCATCGTCGAAGCCGGGGAAGAGGTTCCACGTCATCACCGTCACCGGCGCCTTCTCGGGAGGCGAGCCGGCGGCCGGTGTTGCGGCGAGGGCGATCGCTCCGACGAGCGCCGCCAGGATCGTGAGGAAGCCCGTGAGTCTTTTCATGGCCATTCCCTTTCCGTCCACCGGGTGGGACGAGAGAAAGGTGGGCCCGAAGCCGCGCCGAGTCCTCAGGGATTCTCAGGGAATTTCCGGGAATCGCAGCTCGTCCGGCGCCGCATCGGTCAGGACGAGAGCGTCAGGACCCCCGCCCCCTTGATCGCGTCGTGCTTCAGGGCGACGAGGGCCTCGTTCGCCTCTTCGAGCGGGAAGGTCCGGATGTGGGTCCTGATCCGGAGCCGTGCAGCCTCGAGGAGGAACTCGCGGCCGTCCTCCCGCGTGTTGTTGGCGACGCTCCGGACGACCCGCTCCCGGTAGAGAAGCTCGTACGGAATCGGCGGCGTGTCGCTCATGTGGATGCCGCCGAGGACGAGGGTTCCGCCCTTTTCGAGGGCCGCGAGTGCGGCAGGAATCAACTCGCCGGCCGGGGCGAAGATAATCGCGGCGTCGAGCTTGACGGGCGGGGGGTCGGCCGCTCCGCCGATCCATGCGGCCCCCAGCTCGGCGGCGAGGGCCTGATGCCGGTCGTGGTCCCGCGTCATCACCCAGACCTCGGCACCGCGCCCGCGGGCGATCTGGATGGCGACGTGCCCCGCCGCGCCGAAGCCGTAGAGCCCGAGTCGCGCCCCGGACCAGGAGAAAGGCGGCTCCGAAAGACCCGTGAGCTTCAGAGCGCGATACCCGATGATCCCGGCGCAGAGGAGCGGCGCGGCGTCGAGATCTCCGAAGCCTTCCGGCAGCTCGTAGACAAAGTCCGCCGGGGCGACGGCGTAATCCGCGAAGCCGCCGTCCGCCGTCCAGCCGGTGAACTCCGGCCAGTCGCAGAGGTTCTCCCGGCCGGTCGTGCAGAAGCGGCAGACGCCGCACGTCCGGTGGAGCCACGCGATCCCCACGCGGAGCCCCCTCGGAAGACCCGCCCCAGGCCCGCACCGCTCGACCGTCCCGACGACCTGATGCCCCGGCGTCACGGGCGACTTCCTCACCGGCAGCTCTCCCTCGACGACGTGAAGGTCCGTCCGGCAGATCCCGCAGGCGGTGACGCGGAGGAGGACCTCTCCGGGGCCGGGCGCAGGGACCGGGATCTGGTCGAGGCGGAGGGGGTGCTCGGCGACCGGTGCGGGGCGGTGAAGACGAAGGGCGCGCATGGCGTACCTGAGGGGAAAGATTACGCTACGATGTGAGAATCTCGCCCCATGAGACCGTATGCCGCCGCCGCTCTTCTCGGAGGTGTCCTCGTGTCCGCTTCCGCACCCGCCACGGACCTTCCTCTTCTTCTCACCGGGGCCACCGTCTACACGTCGTGGGACGCCGCGCCCCGGCGCGCCGCCGTCCTCGCCGTCGACGGGAGGATCGCCTACGTCGGTGACGAGGCCGAGGCGAGGAGGATGGCTCCTGCCGCCAGAACGGTGAAGCTCCCGGGCGCCGTCGTCTACCCCGGATTCGTCGACGCGCACGCTCACGTCCCGGGCCTCGGAATGTCGAAGGAGAGCCTCGACCTCCGAGGCAAGTCGAAGGCCGAGGTCCTCGCGCTCGTGAAGGGGGTGGCCGGGCGGACGCCGGAGGGGGAGTGGATCCGCGGGCGGAGCTGGGACCAGAACCTCTGGGCGGGGAAAGCGTTCCCGACGGCCGCGGAGATCGACGCCGTCGTCCCGAAGCACCCGGTCCTCCTCACGCGGGTCGACGGGCACGCCCTCTGGGTGAACGGCCTCGCGATGGAGCGGGCAGGTGTGACGGTTGCGACGAAGGATCCGGACGGCGGGAAGATTCTCCGTGTCGCCGGCGGGGCGCCGAGCGGCATCTTCGTCGACAACGCGGAGGCTCTCATCGTCAAGGCGATCGGCGCGCCGACCCCGGCCGCCCGGCGCCGCCATCTCGCCGCGGGGATGAAGGCGGCGGCCGAGGCGGGGCTGACGGGCGTCGGCGACGCAAGCGGCTTCGACCGGAGCGGGCTCGAGGTGCTCCGCGCGATGGCGCGCGAGAAGGCGTTCCCCATCCGGCTCTACGCGACAGTCGGGGCGGAGACGAAGGACCTCGCGGCGCTCCTTGCGGAGGGAACGGTCGCCGAGGGGCGGCTGACGGTGCGCGCCGTGAAGATGTACGCCGACGGCGCCCTCGGCTCGCGCGGGGCCGCGCTCCTCGCCGACTACAGCGACGACAGAGGAAACCGCGGCCTTCTCGTGACGCCCCCCCGGAAGATGGACGAGATCGCGGCCCTTTGCGCGAAGGCGGGCTGGCAGCTCTGGACGCACGCGATCGGGGACCGGGGGAACCGCCTCGCGCTCGACGCCTACGAGAAGGCGTTCGCCGCGGTGAAGCCGAAGGACCCGCGTTTCCGGATCGAGCACGCGCAGGTCGTGGCGCCCGAGGACATGCCGCGCTTCTCGACGCTCGGGGTCATCGCCTCCATACAGCCGACGCACGCCACGTCCGACATGCCGTGGGCCGAGGCGCGCCTCGGTCCCGTCCGGATCCGTGGGGCGTACGCCTGGCGGACTTTCCTCTCGTCCGGCGCGCGCCTTGCCGGGGGAAGCGACTTTCCCGTCGAGGAAGAGTCGCCTCTTCTCGGTCTCTACGCGGCGATCACGCGGCAGGACCTCTCGGGGAGGCCGCCGGGCGGCTGGTATCCCGATCAGCGGCTGAGCCGCCGCGAGGCGCTCCGTCTCTTCACGGCCGACGCCGCATATGCGGAATTCGCCGAAGGGAGACGCGGGAAGATCGCTCCCGGGTTCGACGCCGACCTGACGGTCCTCGACCGGGACGTCGTCTCGGAGTCCCTTCCGGCCGCCGAGATCCCGAGGGCGAGGGTTCTTCTGACGGTCGTCGGGGGCGAGGTCGTCTTCCGCGCCGGTCGCTAGCGCTTACTTCGCGGCGGGCTTCGCTTTCATCATCTCGAGGCTGATCGAGACCGCCACCTCGTCGCTCAGCATGTACCCCCCCTGGTCGAGGGCCTTGTTCCAGTTGATGCCGTAGTCCTTCCGGTTGAGTGTGATCGCGGTCTCGAAACCGGCCCGCTCGCCTCCCCAGGGATCCTTCGTGAGGCCCACGAAGGTGACGGGGAGCGTGATCTCCTTCGTGACGCCGCGCATCGTCAGGTCGCCGACGACGTCGAAAGCCGTGTCGGACCTCTTCACGACCTTCTTGCTCGTGAACCTGATCTCGGGGTACTTCGCGGCGTCGAAGAAGTCAGGAGACTTCAGGTGGGCGTCGCGCTTCGGCTCGTTCGTGGCGATGCTCGCGACCTTGATCGTGAACGCGACCGACGAGTTCTCGGGCTTTTCCCCGTCGACCGTGATCGAGCCGGCGAAGTCGGTGAAGCTGCCGCGCACCTTCGAGACGAAGTGGCGGACCTGGAAACCGATCTCGGAGTGGACCTTGTCGACGTTCCACGTGCCTGTGGCGTCGGCGGGGACGGCCGCGGCGCCCGGCCGGGCGGTGGCGGCGAGGAGGGCGACGGCGAGGACGGAAACAGTCTTTTTCATACGTTCTCTCTCTGGGATCTCCCGCTGGTGATTCAGGCGGGAGGCGGGTTGGAAGGCGCGGGTGGGGCCGGCGTCGCGGGTGGTGTGGCGGCCGGGGCCGGTGCGGGGGCCGGCGCGGCCGGCGGCTGCCCCTTGGGGAACGACTCGGTCGCGCAGTAGTAGCACTTCACCTTGGGATGCGGATTCGACTCGAGGACCCAGTAGGAGAAGCGTCTCTTGCAGGACGGGCAGGTGAGCATCTCGCGCGCGCCTTTGACCATGACGCGGGGATTATGTCTCTTCCGCGCCCGCGACGCGACGCGAGCCGGGAAGGAGAAGGCCGAGCGAGGCGAGAAGCCCCGCTGTGCAGAGGAGCGAGGCCTCGGGTCCGAACGAGCCTCCCGAGAGGAGTCCGGGTCGGGCTCCGGAGATTCCCAGAGGCAGGAGTGCCGGGGAGGCGAGAACGCCGGAGACGGGAAGGCCCGCCGCGGCGAGGGAGAAGTTCCAGACGAAGTGCCACGCCCACGCCCCGAAGAGCGAGCCCCGGGACCAGAAGATCCAGCCGAGGAGGAAGCCGGCGAGACCGATGTTCCACAAGGCGAGGGGCGTCACGCCGGGGTTCGCGCCGTGAACCGTCATGAAGAAGGCGGCCTGGACGGCGTTCGCGAGAAGACCCGCGAGGAGCCACGTCCGGTGGCGCGCGGCCTGAAGACGGGGTGAGCCATCCGGCTCGCCGGGAAGGGGGTGGACCGTGATGAACGACAGGAAGAAGAGGACGAGGACGCCGAGCCCACCCATCAGGACGCCGCGGAAGAGAAGCTCCTCCGAGAGGCTCTGGAGGAGGAAGGCCGCGAGGAGACGGAACGGCGCCGCCGGGACCGCCGTACTTCCGGCAGAGGAGAAGGCCGTCCAGCCGGAGGCTGTGCTCCGGAAGCTCCCGGCGAGCGCCGAGACGAGGATGCAGAAGACCGCGAGAGCCAGGGCGCCGAGTGCGCCCATCGCGATCTTCCGTACCCGGCTCTCCGCGAGGAAACGGGGCCGCGGCGCAAGGCGGGAGAGCCAGAAGCGGTGGAGGAGGAAGAGGAAAAGCGCCGTCACGAGGGCGAAAACGGGGATCGCCGCCAGGTAGAGGGAAGCGTCGAGGAAAGAGGACGTCCCGGTGAAGAGGGGCACGGCGGCGGCGGATGTTAGCAGTGGCGCGACGGACTACTTCGCCCCGCGTCCCCCCTCGATCAGGTTGACGAAGAGGCGGTAGGCGCCGGGGACGCCGGCGGGAAGCTGGCGGAAGAAGGCGAGACCCGTGTAGACGAACGCCCCCTTTCCGTGGCGCACGAAGAGGATCGATCCGAGCTTCGGCGTCTCGCCCGGATCGCTCATCGAGAGCGGCGTCTCGTACTTCGGGCTCCACGTCCCCGCGAAGTAGAGGCCGCGTTCCTGGACCCACCCCTCGAAATCGGCCGGGCCGATCCGGTTCGGGACGTTGAGGAGAGGATCGGCCGGATTCGTGAAGGTGACGGGCGCCTCCTCCACCGTGACGCGGTCGCGCGAGATCTTGAACGGGTACGGGCCGATCTCCTCGGTTGCGAGCCCGCCCGTCGTGTCGTACTGGACGAGGAAGACGCCGCCCGCCTCGACGAACGACATGAGCTTCCCGTGCAGAGCCTTCAGGCGCGGGCGCGTGTTGAAGGCCCGGATGCCGGCCACGATCGTTCCGAAGCGCGAGAGGTCGGACGATTCCAGCTCCTCGTCGGAGAGGAGCGTGACCCGGTACCCGATCTGGCGGAGCGCCTCGGGCACCATGTCGCCGGGCCCCATGACGTAGCCGATCTCGCGCGGAGGCGCGGCGATGTCGAGCTTGAGCGCCTTCGCCTCGGCGGGCGGGAAGAGCGTCTGTCGCGGGATGTGCGGGTAATCGACCCGGACGAGGCTTCGCGACCACTCCTTCCCGTCCACGACGGCCGTAGCGCGGAGGGTCGCGGCGGAGGCCTTCGCCGGCGGCGTGACGGCGAACGTCACGCGCTTCTCCTCGTCGCGCGACATCATTGCGAACGGGACCTCGGCGGGTGAGACCTTCCAGCCGCTGTCCGCGGCGAGGCGGAGCGTCCCGCTCGCGCGCCCGAAGCTCCGGAGCGAGACGGCGATCGGCTTCGCCCCGTCGCCCGCGAACGCGTAGGTCGTCTCGTCGAAGGTCACGGCCACGGGGGGGACGACGTCGAAGGGATAGTAGATCTCGCCCCGGACCGGGTCGGTTCGCCGGAAGACGACGGGTGTCGTGAACTCGAGGAGCTGACCCAATGCCGTGACGCGGAAGCGCGCGACGAGGGGCGCCGGGGCCTCCGCCCTGCCGATGAGCGAGGCGTTTGCGACCGTGTAGAGCCCCTTTCCGGCCCGCGCCGAGAGCCAGTACGGATTCGTGAGCGTCTGGCCGGGGGGAATCGTCATCGTGGCGTCGGCGTGGAGTGGCTCGTCGGCCTTCAGCGCGCCGCCGGCAGCGGACGGCGCGCCCGTCACCTCGACCGAGGCGAGCGTCATCGGGAAGCGCGAGCGGTTGAGGATCATCGTGGAGACCGTGACGGCTCCGCCGGGGACGGCCGATGGCTCGGCGGCCACGGCCTCGACCCAGATCCCGGCGCACGAGCGAATCACCTCGAGGAGCTCGTCTCTCTTCACGTCCTTCTCGTGACTCGGCGGGAGGGCGTTCAGCTTCTCCCAGGCCTTGACGAGAAGCGGCAGGCTGGCCGCAGGGTCCTCGTCGCGGAAGGTCCGCTCGGCTTCAGCCAGAATCGGCGCGACGGACGCACCCCCCGGGACGCGCGCCCACGTCAGGTCGATCCCGTCGAAGAGGTCCTTCGCCGGGGGATCGCCCTTGAGGAGTGTGAAGTCGTTTCGCCACGTACCGCGCCGTTCGGCCGAGCCGAAGCCCTGGCTCTTGTGCATCGTCCGCGCCTGCGCCGCGATCTCCGTGTAGGAAAGCCCGAGGAGGGTGTTATAGGCGCCGAGGTCGACGGGGACGCTCCCCGGAGGCGCGACGGCCGGCTGGTCCATGCGGAACCGGAAGACGTTGAAGAAGAGGCGCCGCGGCTTCCAGGGCTTCAGCCCCTCGGCGATCTGTTCCGGAAAGCGGCTCGGGTCGCCCGCGGCCTCGAAGGCCTCGACGGAGAGGATCGCCGAGGCCGTGTGATGCCCGTGCCCCCCTTCGCCCGTCGTCGGGAAGCGGTTCACGACGACGTCCGGCCGGAAGGTCCGGATCACCCGGACGACGTCGGAGAGGACCTTCTCACGGTCCCAGATTGCCAGCGTCTCCTGGGGGCTCTTCGAGTAGCCGAAGTCGATCGCGCGCGTGAAGAACTGCTCGGCGCCGTCGATCCGCCGCGCCGCGAGAAGCTCCTCCGTCCGGAGAAGGCCGAGCAGCCCGGCCGACTCGCTCCCGATCAGGTTCTGGCCGCCGTCGCCGCGCGTCATCGCGAGGTAGGCCGTCGAGAGGAGCTTCCCCTTGGACCCCCACGCGAGGAAGGCCGTGTTCTCGTCGTCGGGGTGCGCCGCGACGTAGAGGACGCTCCCGACGACGTTCAGCTTCTTCAGGGCGAGCCGGATCTCCGCGGCGCTCATCGCCTCCCGCGGCATCTCGGCGCCGAGGCGGACGGGGAGGGCGAGGAGGGGAATGAGGAGCGCGGAGCGGAGGAAGGGACTCATGCGAACGTTTCTCATCGCAGCGGTAGTTTACCGGGCCTCACCGCGGTACATTCGAAGAGGTGGAATCGCGCGCTCTCGGGGCGACCGGCATGGACGTGTCGGTCCTCGGCTTCGGCGGGTCCGAGATCGGCTACGAAGGGGCGAGCCTCCGGACGGTCGAGGCGCTCCTCGGCGCGGCGCTCGATCAGGGCCTGAACGTGATCGACACGGCGGAGTGCTACTTCGAGAGCGAGCGCCTGATCGGCCGGGCCGTCTCCCACCGGCGGAGCGAGTTCCACCTCTTCACGAAGTGCGGGCACGACCAGGGGCTCGGCCTTCCGGAATGGACGCCGCGCCTCATCGAGGCGAGCGTGGAGCGGAGCCTCCGGCTCCTCCGCACCGACCGCGTCGACCTGCTGCAGCTCCACTCCTGCAACGAGAAGGTTCTCCGGAGGGGAGACGTTCTCGAGGTGGCAGAGCGGTTGAAGGAGGCGGGAAAGACCCGCGTCCTCGGTTACAGCGGCGACGGAAAGGACGCTCTCGCGGCCGTCCGGACGGGGCGGTTCGACACCCTCCAGATCTCGATATCGGTCGCCGACCAGGAGGCGATCGACCTCGTTCTCCCGGAGGCGCGCGCACGCGGCCTCGGCGTGATCGCGAAGCGCCCCGTCGCGAACGCCGCGTGGCGGACCGGGAAGCGCCCGACCGAGGCTTACCACCACCCCTACTGGGAGCGGCTCGCGAAGCTCGATTACCCGTTCCTCGAGGGGCCGCTCTCCGCGTCGCTCGGGACGGCCCTCCGGTTCACGCTCGCCGTGCCCGGCGTCACGACGGCGATCGTCGGGACGAAGACGCCGGGGCGCTTCGAGGAGAACGCGGCTCATCTGTCGGCGGGCCCGCTCCCTTCCGGGGAATACGAGGCCATCCGGGCCCGCTGGAAGGCCGTCGCGCCGAAGGGGTGGACCGGACAGGTCTGACTTGACGTCCGGGCGTCCCCAAGGCATAGAATGCGACTCGGTCGCAGTTGGCGTCTTTCTTGGGGGGAGGACGCCCGCGGCTCTCCCCCCGACCGTCCACCAAAGAACGGGGAGGGGGAGTTTCGATGATCCGTCCGCAGGAAGTCGTTCCGGTCGACGACGAGAAGGTCATGGCGTTCGTCCAGAGGGCCGTCGGCGAGTTCGGGGTCACGCTCGGCGCGGCCCTCACGGTCATTGGAGACAAGCTCGGCCTCTACAAGGCCCTCTGGGCGGCCGGTCCGCTCACGGCCGAGGAGTTGGCCCGGCAAACGGGCACCGTCGAGACCTACGTGAGGCCGTGGCTCGTGAACCAGGCGGCGGGCGGCGTCCTCACCTACGACGAGGCGACGCGGAGATACACGCTCCCGCCGGAGCATGCGCTGGCGCTCGCCGACGACACGAGCCCCTATTTCGTCCTCGGCGGCTACCAGGTCGTGACGGCGATGATGAAGGCGGAGGCGCGGATCCAGGAGGCCTTCCGGACCGGCGAGGGAATGCTCTGGGGCGAGCACGACCACAACCTCTTCGAGGGGACCGAGCGTTTCTTCCGGCCCGGCTACGCGGCGAATCTCGTCTCGAGCTGGCTCCCTTCGCTGACCGGCGTGACGGAGAAGATGGGGAAGGGGGCGCGCATCGCCGACGTGGGGTGCGGGCACGGGGCGTCGACCGTCATCATGGCCGAGGCGTTCCCCAAGTCGCTCTTCTGGGGCTTCGATAACCACGCGCCGTCCATCGTCCGGGCGCGGCAGGGAGCGATCGCGGCCCGGGTCGCCGATCGGGTGAGCTTCGAGGTCGCGGCGGCGACGACCTACGCGGGCGGGCCGTACGACCTGATCGCCTTCTTCGACTGCCTCCACGACATGGGCGACCCGCTCGGGGCGCTCCGACGCGCCGCCGAGAAGCTCGCAAAGGACGGGAGCGTCCTGATCGTCGAGCCGATGGCGGGCGAGAGCGACGGCGGAAACATGAATCCGGTCGGACGCGTCTACGCCGGCGCCTCGGCCCTCTGCTGCACGCCGAATGCGGTGGCTTCGGGGAACACGGTCCTCGGGACGATCGCGACGGAGAAGCAGTTCCGCGCCCTCGCGAAAGAGGCGGGATTCCACGGATTCCGCCGCGCGACCGAGACGCCCTTCAACCGGATCTTCGAGGCGAGGCTGTGATCCGCCGGGCGCGGTAGAGTCCGCGCATGTTCCTGGGGCACGTCGCCGTCGGCCTCGCCGCGAAGAAGGCCGCCCGAACGCGGTCGCCTTCACGGGCTTTCTGATTCCGATCTGGGCGGGCTGGTTCGACCGTCACCGGGACGTGGTGGGCGGCGGCTTCACGCCGGCCGTCGCAGCGCCCGGACGACGGTCGCGTCGACGTCGAAGACCTGATCCCGGAACGGCTCGGCCCCCCACGCCGTCGGGATCCCTTTCGTCGCGCGGAGGTCCTTCACTCCGTGCATGACCGTGCGAAAGACCCTTCCGGCCCTGCTCGCCACGGCGTCCGCGTGGCTCTTTTCGGGATGGGCGTCGCTCCGGATCCCGGAGCGCGTGCCGGTCCACTGGAACCTCCGCGGGGAGGTCGACGGGTGGGGGGCGCTGGCGATGCCGCTCTGGCTCCTCCCCGCGATCATGCTCGCGTTCATCGGGAACGTCCTGACGCGGATCCGCCCGAACTTCTTCGTCGGCTACCGGACGCCGTGGGCGCGCTCGGCGGCAGCTTCCTGATTCCGGGGATCGTCCTCCTCGTCGTCGCGACGTTCCTTCCCTTCGTCTATTCCTACCGGCTCTGGAAGGCCGAGCCGGAAGGAACGGGATCGCCGCGGGGTCAGTAGAGAAGGTACACCGCCCGCCGCCGCTCGAACTCCATCAGCGAGGCGGCCCAGCCGCCGACGATCTCTCCGGCCGTCTCGCCTCGGGCGAGGCGGGTCATCGCCGCCCCGGAGAGGAGGAGCCGGTTCGCATTCTTCGTCTCCCATTCCTTCGGGTGGAGGTCGCGAAGGGCCGTCATCAGGTGGATCCCGAGCGCGACGGCGTCGAGCGACCTCCGGTCGACGAGGGTGATCCGGACACCGGAGCACCCTTCGCCCTTGAAAACGGACGCGGCGGGCGTGAAGCGGACCGGCGTGAAGCGGACGCCGGGGAGGTTCCTCGCGTTCAGCGTCGCGGCCAGCCGGAGGCCGTCCATCCAGGGGGCGCCGATCTGCTCGAAGGGGGAATCGGTCCCGCGTCCCACGGAGACGTTCGTCGCCTCGAGGAGGCCGACGCCGGGGTAGAGCGCGGCCCCGGTGACGGAGCGGAGGTTCGGAGAGAGGTTCGTCCAGGGGAGGCCCGTCTCGTCGTACCAGAGATCGCGCGAGTAGTTCCCGAGCTTGACGACCGAGAGATCGGCGCCAATCCTCCGCTCGGCGTTGAAGAGAAGCGCCAGCTCGCCGATCGTCATCCCGGTCCGGACCGGGATCGGATGGTAGGCGACGAAGGAGAGCGTGTCCTCGTCGGCGAGGGGACCTTCGGGCCTCTCGGACGTGATCGGGTTCGGCCGGTCGAGGACGTAGATCTTCACTTTCGCCTTCGCCGCCTCCTCCATCACGTAGCCCATCGTCGTCAGGTAGGTGTAGTACCGGGTGCCGGCGTCCTGAAGGTCGACGAGGACGGCGTCGAGTCCCGCGAGGTCCTCCGGCCTCGGGCGGCGCGACTCCTTCGTGTCGCCGTAGAGCGAGCGGACCGGGAGGCCCGTCTTCTCGTCCGTCGCGTCTCCCACCTTCTCGTCGAGGAGGCCGCGGATCCCGTGCTCCGGAGAGAAGAGGCGGACGAGCGTAACCCCGGCCTTCTTCGCCTTCTCGGAGACGAGGACGGAGATCGTCGGTCGGCCGTCCCGCGTCTGCCCCGTCTGGTTCGTCAGGAGCGCGACGCGCATGCCGGAGAGCTGCTTGAAGGCGCTTTCCTCGAGTACGTCGATGCCGGACCGGACCTGCCCCACGACGCGAGGGGGGGCTGATTCCGCCTTCGAAGCAGGCGCCGAAGGCGCGCCGAAAATCTTCGAAGGTGCCCGTGCCGCGCCGATCGCAGCCAGCGTTGCAACGCGATTCGAAGCGTCAACGAGCTCGGCAGGCTTCACGTCGGTGATTGCCGACGCGACGATGGAGGCGACCTTCCCGCGGAGGGAGATGACGTTTCCCGACTCGTCCGGGTGGTTCCGGTTCGTCAGGAGAACGACGACGGTCTGCGTCGCCGGGTCGATCCAGAGCGACGTCCCGGTCCACCCCGTGTGCCCGTACGAACCGAGTGGAAAGAGGTCGCCGCGGTTCGAGGAGTAGGACGTCGCGATGTCCCAGCCGAGGGCACGCAGGTCGCCATCGCCGAACGAACGGGGGCGCGTCATCGCGGCGACGCCCGCCGGGGAGAGGACGGGCGCTCCCCCCTTCAGCATCGCGAAGACGTAACGCGCGAGGTCGTCGGCCGTGGAGAAGAGCCCCGCATGCCCCGCGACGCCGCCGAGGGCGAAGGCGCGCGGGTCGTGAACCGCGCCGCGGCGGATCGCGCCGTTGATCTTCTCCGTCGGTGCGATGCGGGAAAGAGGAAGCTTCCCCTTCCCTCCCGGCCGGAACTCCGTCTCGTTCATTCCGAGCGGCGAGAAGACGTGCGAGGCCGCGAATTCGTCGAGTGGAAGAGACGAGACCCGGCGAACGACCTCCCCGAGTACCTCGTAGCCCGCGTCGGAGTATAGGAAGCGCGAGCCGGGCGGGTTCGCCAGAGGCTGCCGGTATTTCCTTTCGAAGATCTCCTTTGGCGTTCCGAGGTAGAGCGCCATCGGATCGTCGGCGGCCAGCCCGGCGCGGTGCGTGAGCAGCTCCTCGATCGTGACCTGGTCCCGCAAGCCCCCGCCGGCGGCGAACTCGGGGAGGATCTTCACGACCCGGTCCGCAAGGCGAAGCTTTCCCTCCTCGATCAGGACCATCACGCTCGTCGCCGTGGCGAGCGGTTTCGTGAGGGACGCCATGTCGAAGGCCGTGTCGACGGTCATCGGCTCGCGCGCCGGGAGGACGGCGCGGTTCCCGTAGGCCTTCCGGATGACGACCTTGCCCCGCCGCCCCACGAGGACGACGGCGCCAGGGCACTCCTTCCGCTCGATCGACTCGTTCACGGCGGCGTCGATCCGGGCGAGGCGCTCGGCCGACATGCCCGCCGCCGCGGGGGCGGCGACGGGAAGGCGCGCGGAGGATGCAGCGGCGGCCCCGGCCGGGAGGAGCGCCGCGAGAAGGAGCGAGGGAAGCGTCTTCACGCCCCGAGTCTCGTGCGAAACGCCGCGGCTCAATGCCCCGGGTCGTCCGCGGAGGGGCCGTAGATGGAAGGTACCTTTCCCCCCATCGGCCGGATGTAGGTTGAGAGCTGGCCCCGGTGGTGGATCGCGTCGAAGAGGAAGCCCCAGAGCATGTCGCCGAGCGGGGCCTCCCACGCGACCTTTCCCTCCATCAGGAACTTCGCCTTCTTCGCCCACGCGCCGGGGGTCACCTTCGTGAGGGCCGTCTTGAGGCGGGAGGCGTTCTTCTGGTAGGCGGCGATCATCTCGTCGAGCGACGCCGGTGCCGGAGACATGGCGAAATTCAACTCGTGCTTCCGGACGAGGGTCGATGCATCCTTCAACTCTCCGGCCAGAAGCCAGACGAGATCCCCTGCGGACATCGACCTCGGGTGCGGCCGGTAGGCGAGCTGGTCCGGCGGCAGGGCCTTGAAGACACGGATGAAGATCGGTACCTCGTTCTTGAGACACTTGATGTAGTGTTCGCGGCTGCTCATGGGACCCCCCTTTCCTCGACGGTGGAGCGTCTCACTGTTTGCTGCCGAGTGCCAATCGGGTGATTCGGTCTCACGTTCGGGAGGCTCGGGCAGGTCGAGACCCGGCGGATCCGGTCTTTCACAAGGCGCCCTCGTGACGTGTCTCGTCGTCGCCCTGTCGGTCGTTCTCGCGGCCCCGGCGGTCGTGGCGGAGATGCCGCCCGAGCGCGCCGCCCTCGTCGCGGGCATTCGCGCCGCTCTCGACAGAAACGACCTCGATGGCGCGCTCGCTCTGGGGAAAAAGGCCGTCGCGAAGGACCCGGGGGGCTCGGAAACCTGGCGCTGGCTCGGCCATGCGTACGGCCTCAAGGCTCAGAGAGCTTCCGTCTTCTCCCGGATGGGTCTCGCGAGGAAGTGCAAGGCCGCTTTCGAAAAGGCGGTGGCGCTCGATCCGAAGAACGTCGAAGCCCTCCTGGACCTCGCGGAGTACCACGCGAAGGCGCCGCGAATCGCCGGCGGCGACAAGGAGAAGGCACTGGCTCTCGCCGGGCAGCTCCGGGCGTCTCTCGCGACGCCACCGCCGCCGGACCGGTTGACGGCGGCCGACGCACACTGTCGGCTCGCGCACATCTACGAGAGGCTCGGCCGGAAGGACGACGCCCGGAGAGAGCTCAGGGAGGCGCTCAAGGCCGACCCGGTCCACGAACGGGCGAAGAGGGACCTCGAACGCCTCGGAGGGTGAACAGCACCGAGGAGAAGTCCCTCCACCGCTACGCCGAAGGAAAGTGGAGCTTCCGGGAGGTCCTGAGCCACCTCAGCGACACGGAGCGGGTCTTCGTCTTCCGCGCCTTCTGGTTCGCCCGCGGATTCGCAGCGGACGCGCTCGCCGCCGCTCCGGTCTCGATCGCCGTTCTGCCGTTTTCCGACATGAGCTCCGCGAAGGATCAGGAGTATCTCTGCGAAGGCATGGCTGAGGAGATCAAGAACGCGCTCGTCGGGGCGGCGGGATCCGCGTGGCCGCGCGAGCGTCCGCCTTCCGCGCAGCCCGGCGGGGGGAGGACCTTGCGGCGATCGCACGCACCCTCAACATGGGGTACGTGCTCGAGGGAAGCGTCCGCACGGCGGGCCCCCGGATACGCGTCACCGCGCGCCTGCCGGACGCCGCGACGGGCTTCCAGCTCTCGTCGGAGCGCTTCGACCGGGAGGCCGCGGACGTCTTCGCGGTCCAGGACGAGATCGCCGCCGGAGTCGTCGAGGCCGTCAAGAGCCGGCTCGCTCCGGCGCTGCCGGCCCTCGAGCCGCGCCGACAGCTCAAGGACCTCGAGGCTTACCGGCTCTACCCGAAGGGGCGGCATCTCCGCTACACGAAGAACGACCACACCGGCGCCCTGCGCGACTTCGAGCAGGCCGTCGCTCTCGATCCCTCGTACGGGCCCTCCTGGGTCGGCCTGGCCGACGTCAATGTCCTCACGGCGGCCTACGGCTTGAGACCGTCGCTTGAGGCGTACGCTACGGCGAAGACCGCGCTCTCGACCGCCGCCCGGGAGGTCGACCCCCTCGCGCCATATCCTCACGCCATGAGCGGCTTCTGCCTGCTGCAGGGCGGGCGGGCCAGGGAGGCCGAAAGGTACCTCGACCAGGCGCTGACGTTCGATGAGGACAACATCCTGGCGCTCTGGGTCTCGGGCGCGGCGAAGGTCGCCCAGGGACATTTCGACCAGGCCCTTCGACGCCTTGAACGGGCGCTCACGCGCTCCCGCCGCGCCGCGTTCATCCAGGGCACGCTCGGGTGGGCGCTAGCAGCCGCCGGGAAGACCGACGACGCGCGCGGCGTGCTCGAAACCTTGCGAGCCCGGCCCGTGCCGACGGTCACGGTGCCCCCGGAGGCGTGGCTGCTGGCCGCGCTCGGCGAGAACCAAGCTGCGTTCGGAGTTCTCGAGCGGGCTCGCGAAGAGAAGCAACTGCTCGTCACCTTCACCGGACTGCCGAACTTCGATTCGCTGCGCTCCGACCCGAGGTTTCCCGCGTTCCTCGGATCTATGGGGCTTCCGGCCACTCGGCGTAGTCGCTGAAGTCCGCGTCGATACTGTCGCCCGCCACGACGAGGAGAGTGCGTCTCAGATTAAGTCTCGCTTTGTGGAATAATCACCGGAGCGGTCCCTGCTGCCACACAGATTCTCGCGGGAGCGATCCCGGAACGAGGCGTCCTTGGGGAGGTGCCGATGTTTCTCGACTGGCGCGCGCGAATCGCTGCCTTCTTGCTGTTTCTTTCCGCCTCCAGCGCCGGCGCCGCGGTCTGGTACGTACCTGGCACGGCGAACATCTCGGGGCGCAACGGGACGCATTTCTCCTCCGACCTCGAGATCCTGAACAGGGGAAGCGCCCCGACGCTCCTGACGTTCGACTTCGTCGCTCTCTCGGGCGCGGCACCGCCCGCATCCGTGAAGCAGCCGGTCCTGCCCGGTGAGACGTTCGTGGCGACGAACGCTCTCGCGGGTCTCTGGAGTCTCTCGGAGACCGCGGGCACGATCCGTGTCGAGGCCGACCAGCCGCTCCTGATTTCGGCGCGTACGTACAACGACGCGAGCGCGGGCGCCACCTTTGGAACGTCTCTCGAGAGCGTCGCGGACGCCGATCTCCTGCTTCCGGACGACGTCGGGCATGCGCCGTGGGTCTCCGACTCGCCGGACGCGGCGACGGGCTTCCGCTCGAATGTCGGCGTCTTCCTTTCCCTCCCCGGAAGCTCCGTCGACATCGTCTTCTTCGACGCGGCCGGGAACGAGAAGGGACGCCGCAACGTGAGCGGCGGGCCGATGGCGTTCCAGACCTCGGTCAGCTCCATCGCGCCCGGCGGCCTCGCTGTGGGGCGGGCGGAGTTCCGGGTGCGCGCCGGCAAGGCGACCGGCTATGTCGCGGTCGTCGACAACGTGACCGGCGACTCGAGCGCCGTGTCCACGACCCGCACGAGCGGGCCGCTCCAGGCGGCGATCAACGGCGTCGCCCACGCTCCGGGCCGCGAGGGCACCTACTTCGAGACGGACGTCCGGCTGTTCAACACGTCCGCGGCGCAGGCCACCGTACAGGTGACGCCTCTCGCACTCGGCAATGTGGCGCCGGTGAGCGTCACGCTCGCGCCGAACGAGGTGAAGGAGATCGGAGACGTTCTCGGCACGCTCTTCCACCTGCCGGACGGAGCCGCGGGCGCGCTCCGCTTCTTCTCCTTTGACGCGGTGATGGTCCTGGCGCGTACGTCCAACGTGCACCAGGACGGCACCCCGGGCACGTTCGGGGCGCTCCAGAAGCCGGTCCCGTTGACCCGCTTTTTCGGCGACGGGACCACCGTCTCGCTCATCGGACTGACGCAGACCTCGGCCAAGCCGGGCTACCGCACGAACGTCGGCTTCCTCGCCGGCCCCGCGGCGTCGAGCGCCCGCCTCGTCCTCCGCAACCGGACGGGCGCGACGCTCGCGACGAACGACCCGGGCGTCTCGCTGCCCGCGAATGGCTGGTCGCAGCCGAGCCTCCAGACCCTCTTCCCCGGCGTGACGATCCCGGAGGACGCCGCGCTCGACGTGCTCCCGACGTCGGGGACGTTTGACGTCTTCTCGAGCGTGATCGACAACACGACCGGCGATTCCGTCATCACGCCGGCGGCTCCGTTCGTGCCCTATCACTGCGCGTCGCCGCAGGTCTACAGCTTTTTTGCGGAGTCCAGCCCGCTGGCCGGCCCGGGGACGGCGACGCTCCGCTGGTACTCGGACGCGGATTCCGTGCAAATTTCGCCGGGGAGCGGCGGACTCGCTTCCTCCGGAACTCTCCCGGTGAACGTCACCTCGACCGCGACCTACACGCTGGAGGCGACGAACGCGTGCGGCACGACGACGCGGACCGCCCAGGTCGTCGTCGGAGCGCCGCTCGCCCCGGCGCTCGACGTCTCGTCCGGGACGCCTGGCCAGCTCGTCCGCATCTCCGCCGCGAACGTCGCGGACCTCCGGGACGTGACCGGCGTTCTCCTCGCGTTCCCCGACGGGGTGAGCCTTTACGCAGGCAGCGTGCTGACGGACGGCTCCGGATCTTTCGTCGCGGTCATCCCATTCCAGCCGGAGGCGGATGTGCCCGGGGGCTATCGCCAGGGTCCCTGCACGGTGTCCCTGGTCCTCCACGGCAACCAGCCCGACCCCGGCGCTCCGTTCACGATCGCACCCCTGGCGCTTCCGGCCGATCCGTCCGCAAGCCTGCGCTCGTGGGTGGATCAGATCGCCGGAGCCGCGCGGAGCGGCATCGACCCGATAGCTTCTTTCGACGGTGGTGCCGCGGCGCGCGACATCTTGAACGCCCGTATCGATACGATCGTCGCGACCCTCGACAAGGCCGCCGACGACATCGCGTCATCGGGAAGCGCCGTCCTTCCCTCGACCGAGCCGACGGCGGGACAGCCCGTGCCGGCCCTGACGACCGTGAGCCGCGACCAGCTCGCGGCGTACGTCGCGTTCCTCGACGCGCTCTCCGCATCGGAGAAGGTTCTCGCGGCGAGCAGGCAACCACTCGCCTCGATCCCGTGCCTGAAGGATGACCCGCAGATCAAGTTCTGCGTCCTCGCGGCGGCGGCGGGCGAGATCTTCGATCCCCTGAAGCTCTTCAACAACGACAACAACGCCGCCATGGGCGTGGCAAACTTCAAGAACTGCCTCACTGATGTCACCCAGGTCGCGGTCTACGCGATGGCCTCCCGCATCAGCATGCTGCTCCAGCTCCCGACGATCATCTGCCCACTGATGACGGTCTGGCTCGACAGCTTCTCGGCGAAGCCCAATCAGATCCCGCAGGACCTCGTCTCGACCGTGAGCATCTACGCTGCGCTGAAGCGCCTCTCGTCCCAGGAGCAGCTCGCGAGCCAGCTGGCGCAGGATCTCGCGCAGGCCCTCCTCGGGAAGTTCTCGAAGCTGCCGTACCAATGCGCGTCCGCCATCGCGAACATCATCGCCCAGGTCGTCCAGGACGCGAAGAACTTCTATCAGAGTGCCATCGACGACCTCCTCGCGAAGCTGAACCTGCCGGACATCACGACGCCCACGCGCACGGTGCAGGTCTCGCGCTGCGACATCATCCTGGCGAGCGGCAACGTCTCGCTCGTCGAGCTCACGGCGGAGGGATGCCCGCAGCAAGGAGATCCCGACTATTGCCTTCGCGGCTATTCGCCGGGCGGTTCGACGCTCCTCAAGGTGATCGCCTCGCCGGCGAGCTTCATGTTCCCGGACCAGAGGTTCAAGAGCTACGTCGAACGCCCGCCATACGACGTGCCGATCACGATCGGGCCGGACCAGCCATCCCTCGTCTCGAACATCTTCAGTGGCGCGGCGGGTTATCCGGACAAGGTGCTCACACCCGGCGACCAGCTGTCGATCTCCGGCGACGACGGCTCCGCGCATTTCGAGCTGAAAGTCTCGCGCGACGCGCCGAAGGCGTGGAAGACGAGCATGAGTGTGAGCGGCGGGCCGTCCCTCGGACCGAGCACCTACATCACCGCGACGCTCTCCATGCCCGGGTTCGCGGGAGGCCAGTTCGAGGCGTTCGTGAATGCATCTGGCTCCCTGACCGCTCCGACCGAGGCGAACTACTCGTACGAATGGAGCGGACAGCTTCGGTCGCTTCCCGAGACCGCCACGTTCGGGCAGCAGGGGCCGGTCTCGAACGGCCCGAAGACCCTCGACACGCAAGGGATCCACGCCCTGATAAACAACCCGTCAAGCGGCGAGCTCAAGGGCTTCCTCGGAGGCTTCGTCGGCACGAACACGAAGAACGAACCCGGGAGCTTCTCGTTTCAGTCGAGCGTCTCCGTGACTTACAAGGAAGCGGGCCAGTGACGACGCTCACCCGGTCGGCTGCGGGAAAAGACGCCGACGCTCAGGACGAAGGACGAGGTGACATCTGCCGAATCATGGTGGAGAGCCTCGCGCGCTCGATGCGCTACCGCCGAGATGGGGATCGGAACGTCGTGATGCGGGAGTTCCCGCGGACCTGATTCGCCGAGCCGCGGGCGGCGTCCTTCATTCGTAGACCTTCTCCGCGGCGGCCTCGGTGTTGGCGTCCTGCTCGACGTCCCGCGCCTCCCGCGTCCGCTCGAGGACCTCGCGGTAGTACTCGTGCTGGATCAGGAGGTTCATGATCTCGTTGGAGCCCGTCCAGATCATCATCAGGCGGACGTCGCGCAGCAGGCGCTCGATGGGGTAGACGTCCGTGTAGCCGATTCCGCCCAGGACCTGCATCGAGTGGTTGACGACGGACCAGGCGGACTCGGTGGCCGTCTTCTTCGCCTCGCTGACGAGGCGGCGCGGGTCGCCTCCGGCGTCGATCTGCCGGGCGGCCACGTACGAGAGCGCCCGCGCCGAATCGAGCAACGCGATCGAGTCGGCGATCTTGAATGAGACCGCCTCGAACTCCCGGATGAGCTTCCCGAACGCCTTTCGGCGGTTCGAGTATTGGACCGCCACCTCGAGGGCGGCGCGGGCCGAACCGAGGGCGCCGCCGGCCGAGGTCATCCGCTCGGGGACCATCATCCGGTTGAAGATCTCGCCACCGCCGTGAAGCGGTCCCACGAGATTCGCTTCCGGCACCCTCAGGTCGCGGAAGACGATGCGGCCGGTGCCCCCGCCCCGGGTTCCCATGAGGCCGTAGACGTGAAGCACCTCGACGCCGAAGGCGCGCTCGACGAGGAACACCGAGAGCGACTTCTGAGGCTTTGCCTCGGTGTCGGTCTTCGCGTAGACGAGGAAGACGTCGGCGCCCTCGGCGCCCACGACGAAGCGCTTGGCTCCGTTGAGAACGAAGGTGCCGCCGTCACGCCTCGCCGTCGTCGTGGCTCCGAAGAAGTCCGAGCCGCCGCGCGGCTCCGTCAGCGCCTCGGCGGCCACGATCCGCCCGGCGAGGAGCGGCTTGAGATAGCGCTCCTTCTGACCGGGAGTGCCATAGACGTTCAGCGCCTCGCCCACGATGCTCGGCATCGCGAAGGCGCAGCCGAGGGAGGAGCCGAGGACTCCCACCTCCTCGAGCGCCGCCATCTCGGCCACCCAGGAGAGCCCGCGCCCGCCGACGTCGCGGGGGAAGCGGAGCCCGAGGAGGTTCGCATCTCCCAGCGCCTCCACGAACTCCCGCGGGTAGCTGATGCGGTCCGCATCCATGTCCTTGAGCAGCCTGGACGGAACACGGTCGCGGACGAAGGCGCGAACCTCGTCTCGAAGCCGCCGTTCCACATCGGAGAGGAGGACGTCGAACATGGGAGCCTCCCGCGCGAGCGGACCGACTTTCGGCCTTCGCGGCCGGGGCTGTCAAGGACGTGGCGGGCTTTCGGGCCGAGCACGTCGTTCGCCCTCGCGAGAGCGCTCCGGACCGCTGGTGGAGCGGCGTCGAATCCGGAGGGCTTTCGAGACGCCGGCGACCGAGCGGCGGAAGACGCCGTCGTCCGACCACTCGTCGCTCGCCTTGTAGCGCCAGTGGGCGGCCTCGCCCCCCTCCGCCTGCACGTGCATGGCGAGGGTCCGGATCTGGATCTCGAAGGCGATCCCGTCCGGGGCGTTGATGCAGGTGTGGAGGCTCCGGTAGCCGTTCTCCTTCGGCTCGGCGATGTAGTCCTTGAACCGGAGAAGCAGCGGCTCGAACCGCTCGTGGATCGCGGCCAGGGCGAGATAGCAGTCCTTCTCCTCCCTCACGATGATCCGGAACGCGACGACGTCGTGGAGCTGTTCGATCGCGAGGCCCTTCGACTGCGTCTTGCGCCAGATGGCTGCGGGGTTCTTGACCCGGAAGTGGAGCGCCCTGTAACGGACGCCCGCCTCCGCGAGGGTCTTCCGGACCTCCGTCTCCCGCTCCCGGAGCCAGCGCTTGTTCGTGATGGGGAGGTCCGACAACCGCCGCATGATCTCCTCGAAGGCCGCGGGATCGAGGATCCGCAGCGCCGCGACCTCGAGCCGTGACTTGAGCTCACTCTCGCCCAGCCGCTCGGCCTCGAGGACGTCGCGGTCCCACGTCTCTCGCGCGGCGGCCCGGGCCGCGCCGTCCTCCGGGCCTCGCGACTCGAGGAAACGGCAGCGCGAGAGGAGATAGCGGCGCAGCAGCTTCCTCTGGAAGACGGCTTCCTCTTCGGGCGCCGGCGCGTTCCCGCCTTCTCCAGTGGCGGGGCGCTCTCCGCCCGCGGAGACGGGCGGACCCGGCCGCAGCCCGAGCATCGCGCGCCGCTCCGCCTCCACGAGCCGCCTCACGGTCTCCTCGAGGTGCGTCCCGAGATTGCGGAACCGGTACGCAAGCCAGCGCATTTCCCAGGCGCCGCGCGGGATCTCGAACCCGCTCCAGTAGCCCATCTCCATCTGATTCACGTCGTGCAGCAGCCGGCGAAGGGGCCGGTCGATGAGAAGCTGGTAGGCGATGTAGAGCGAGAGGAGAATGGACGTGACGGCGGCCGCGAGGCTGAAGATCCAGAACGTCCAGCGGCGATCGACCATCTCCTGAAACTCGCTGCCGTCCTGCCAGACCTCCACCGTCCCGCGGCCACCGGGAAGGAGCTTCGAGACCACGTCGAGCCGGGCGACGAAAGAGCCGGGAGGCGGCTCGAAACGCGAACCTGGAGGGAGCGATTCGACCGGACGGCCGCCGGAATCGAGAAGAATGGCGTGCAGGTGCCGGTACCCGCGCCTCGAGTGCGCCTCCTCGAAGGTCCGGAGGCGCTCCCGCGTCGCTTCGAGGCTCCGCGACGACTCGATGTCCGAGGCGAGGGGAGCCGCCGCCTGCCCGAGGAGGCTCACCCGGTTCTCGCGGGACTGTTCGACCTCGTCTCTCTGGAAGAAGAACGTCAGGGAGCCGAGGACCAGCGTGACGATGATCGACGTGGAGATGCCGAGACGCCACCGAAGAGGCACACCTCGAAAGGGCGCGTCGTTCTGGCCCATCGGAGAATCCTCTCCTTCATAAGGCGTGCCAGGGTCGGGAGGGGTCGAACCCGTCGAGCGGGCGTGGCGCCCGAGCCTACCCCCGGATCGACAGGTTCTCGTACTGGACGATGGGCTGGCCGAAGCCGACCGAGAGCCCGTCGACCTCGGGCCGCGCAAAGCGATAGACCTGCTCGTGGAAGAGGGGAAGGAGCAAGGCATCGCGGGCGACGAGGTCCTCGACCTGCCGGTAGATCGACTCGCGCGCCCGCGGGTCGATCTCGGACCGTCCGCGCTCGGCGAGGGCGTCGATCTCGGGCGTCGAGCAGTACTGGCCGTAGACACCCTCGCGCGAATGGAGGACGCCCTGCACGAACGTGTCGGCGTCCGGATAGTCGCCCACCCATCGGCCGATCACGAGGTCGGTCGGGGCGCTCGTCTGCGCGTCGAGGAACTCCTTCATCGTCTTGTTGACGACCCGGATCGAGTAGCCTATCGCCCGGAATGCCTCGAGAAGCTCCTTCGTCAGCGCGCCGAACTCGCCGAACATGACGGGGTTCGCGACGGCCGTGACCTCGACTGTCTCGCGCGAGACCGTGTGCGCTCCCGAGATCTGGGTCAACGCCTGGGGCCGGACCCTCGGCGTCGGAACGTAGCCGAGAAGCCCGGGGGGGATGAGACCGTTGGCGGGCAGGGCCTGCCGGCCGAGGGTGCGGCGGACGATCCCGGCCACGTCGATTCCGAGCGCGACCGCACGCCGCGCCGCCGCTTCGGCGAAGAGGCCCCGGCGGATGTTGAACGCGACGAGGTAAGTCACGAGGCTCGGACTCTCGCGGTAGCTCGTGCGGAAGCGGGGGTCCTGCCGGAGGGCCGCTGCGTCAGCCGGAAGGAGGTCCGACGCGAGGGAGAGCCGCCCCGCCAGAAACTCGTTCTTGATCTCCTCCGGCGGGACGCCGAACCGGAAGACGACACCCTCGTTCTTCGGATAGCCCTCGCGCCAGTAGACGGGGTTCCGCTCCAGCTCCAGGCGCTTTCCCGCATCGAAGCTCACGAGGCGGTACGGTCCCGTGCCGACGCAGCCCGCCCGCCAGTTCTCTCCGATGGCTCCGGTCCCCTCGGGCAGGATGCCGCCGCCGGGCCACGAAACGAGGACCGGGAAGAACGACACCGGACGTTCGAGCTCGATCACGAACTCGGAGGGCGAGAGGACGTGAAAACCTTCGAGGTCGGTGGCGTGCCGGTCGAGGAGCCGCTGCGCGCCGCGGATGGGGGCCAGCAGGAACCGGCTGGAGGAGGTCCCCGTCTGAAGCATCCGTTCGAATGAGTAACGGACGTCGCGAGCCGTCAGCGCGCGCCCGTCATGGAAGCGGACTCCGCGGCGCAGGCGGAACCGGAATCGGGCGCCGCCGTCTTCCGCCGTGACCTCCGAGGCGAGCCAGGGGACGACTCGGCCGCCGTCGAGATCCCGCGTCAGAGTCTCGAAGACCAGCGGAATCGTCTCGGCCTGCTCCATGGTCGCCATCGTGGCGGGGTCGATGCTCTGCGGGGTCCCCGCGATCGGCACGTGGAG
>JBBIPB010000025.1:0-14678 GCA_037443065.1 Acidobacteriota bacterium
GGTAGGTCGACTTCCCCCCCATGTTCGGCCCCGTCAGGATGACGAGCCGCTCCCCGTCCTCGCCGAGAGAGGTGTCGTTCGGCACGAACGGCTCGCGCGGGCGGAGCGCCTCGACGACCGGGTGGCGGCCTTCCGCCACGAGGAGGACCGGGTCGTCGACGATCCGCGGGCGCGTCCAGCGTCCGGCGCGCGCGACGCGGGCGAGCGCCGTAAAGGCGTCCAGCCGGCCCAGCCGCCCGGCGGCCTCTAGGATCGCCGGGGCCTCGGCCACGATCCCGGCGACGAGCGCGCGAAACAGCTCCGCTTCGCGGTCGAAGAGCCGCCCGTCGGCCGACCGGAGCTTCACGTCCAGCGTCACGAGCTCCGGCGTCGCGTAACGTTCCACGCTCGCGAGGGTCTGGCGCTTCAGGGCCTCTTCCGGGATCTTCGCCCGCGCGGAGCCCGGGACCTCGAAGACGTGGCCGACGACCTGGTTGAACTTCACCCGGAGGTTCGAAATACCGCGCTCCGCCCGTTCCCTCGCCTCGAGAGCCGAGAGGAGGTTCGACGCGTCCCGCCGGAGGGCGCGAAGCTCGTCCACTCCGGTGTCGACGCCGTCCCGGAAGATCCCTCCTTCGCGCGACGTGGCCGGGGGCTCCGGCGAGAGCTTCGCCGCGACCTGCGCCCCGAGCGGTGCCGGGACGCCCGCCGGGGACGCCTCACCCGCGTTCTTCAGCGCCTCGGCGCGGACCCCTTCGAGAAGCGGCCCGATCTCTCCCCCCTTCGAGAGGCCTGCCGCCAGAGCGGCCACTTCGCGCGGCGTCGCCGAGCCGACCGCGAGGCGCGAAAGAACGCGCGGGAGGTCCGGGATCTCGCGAAGCGTCCTCTCGATCCGCTCGAGCCGCTCGGAGGATTCCATCAGCTCCTCGACGGCGTCGAGCCGGGCCTCGATCCCGGAGGCGTTCGAGAGCGGCCTCTCGAGAATGCGCCGAAGGGCCCGGGCGCCAAAGGCCGTACCGGTCCGGTCGAGGACGTCGAGAAGCGTTCCGGCCCGCCCTCCGTCCCGAAGAGAGCGGAAGAGCTCGAGATGCCCCGCCGTGACGGCGTCCACGACGAGTCCCTCCTCGGCCGGTTCGCTCCGGAGCGACGTGACGTGCGCGCAGTCGGATCGCTGTGTCCGCTGCGCGTAATGGAGGAGCGCGCCCGCCGCGTCGACCGCCGGCCCGGCGTCCGGCAGGCCGAACGATTCGAGCGTCGACGTCCGGAAGTGGCGGCGGAGAAGCTCGGCCGCTCCCGTCCCGCGCGGGGCCGAGGAAAGGGGCGAAAGGAGCGGCGGCTCGGCCGAGAGAGCCGGGAGCCACGACGCGACCGCCTCGCGGTCCCCTTCGAAGCAGACGACTTCCGACGGGACGCGGCGCTTGAGCCACTCGGCCGCCGCGGGGGCCCCGGAGAGGCGGACGACGGAGAACTCCCCCGTCGAGAGGTCCAGGAACGCGAGGGCGGCCCCGGATCCGTCCCACGCGACGGCCGCAAGCTCGTTCGCGCGCCGCGCGTCGAGACGGTCCGGGTCGAGGAGGGTCCCCGGCGTGACGATCCGGACGATCTTCCTCTCCACGAGCGTGCGCCCCTTCGCGGTCGGCTCCGTCTGATCCGCGATCGCGACCTTCTTTCCCGCCGACACGAGCCGCGAGACGTACGTGTCGAGCTGATGCCACGGGATGCCGCACATCGGCGCCTCGATCTCGCTGTCCCGGTGCCGCGCCGTCAGGAGGAGGCCGAGGAGCGGCGCCGCGGTCTCGGCGTCCTCGAAGAACATCTCGTAGAAGTCACCGAGCCGGTAGAGGAGGATCGCGCCTTCGGCCTCGCGCTTGAGACTCCAGTACTGCTCGAGCATCGGCGTCGTGCGCATGGGAAGGGGACGGGATGCTAACATTGGGATAGCGCCGTGATTCGCGTTCTCGCTCTCGACACGGCTTCTCCTCGTCCGGCCCTGGCCCTGCTCGAGGTGTCGGACGGCGAGGCCGAGCGCTCGCGTCTGCGGCCCCTGCCTCCGTCGGCCGCCGAGTCGATTGCCCCGGAGCTCTCCGCCCTGCTCGCCGAGGCCGGCCTCGCGGCAGGCGACCTCTCGTGCGTCGCGGTCCTCGCCGGTCCCGGCTCCTTCACGGGCCTTCGCGCGGGAATCGCCTTCGCCCGCGGCCTTTCCCGCGCGCTCGGCGTCCCGTTTCTTCCTGTCGGTACCTTCGCCGCCGCCGCCGCGGCTCTCCCGCACCCCTCCCCGGCGGTCTTCGTCCTCGATGCGGGGCGAGGCGAGGTCCACCGGGCCCGCTTCGACGGCAGGACGCTCGAGGTGGACGCGGCTCCCGTCCCCGCCGCCACCGCCCGCGACGGGGCCGAAGGCGCGGCGGCTCTCCTCGTCGACCTGGCGTCCCCGCCGGGCTCGCTGGCCCTCGCGGCGGCCCGTCTCGCGGCCGCTGGCCAGACGGGGGTCGGCGAAAGGCCTCCCGCGTACGGCCGCCGGAGCGCGGCGGAAGAGAAGCTCGCCGGAGGAGGAGCGTGAGCGCCCTCGCCCGCGAGATCGACGTCCGGGAAGCCCGGCGGGCGGACCTCGACGCCGTCGCGCAGCTGGAGAAGGCCGCCTTCCCGGTCCCCTGGAAGCGGGAGTATTTCGAGGCCGAGGTCGGTGTCCCGTTCCGCCGGAACCTCGTCGCCCGCGACGACCAGGGGCGCCTCGCCGGTTACGTCTTCTGCGCCTTCGCCGGGGGGGAGATCCACGTCAACAAGATCGCCGTGGCTCCGTTCGCACGGCGGCGGGGGCTCGCGACGCGCCTGATGGACGAGGTCTTCCGCTTCGCGGACGACATCCGGGCGGAAGAGATCTACCTCGAGGTGCGGGTCTCCAACGTACCGGCCAGGCGGTTCTACGAGGGGCTCGGCTTTGCCGAGGCGGGCCGCCGGGCCCGTTACTACCTCGACGGCGAGGACGCCCTCGTCATGGCCTTCCGGGTCCCGATTCGACGTCTTGACGCGGTCCCCCGCGAAAAGGGAGACTCCGGACGGTCTCCAGGATCTCCCTCTTAAGGAGGTGCCGATGACGACGCTGACCGAAGAGCTGAAGCGACAACTCACCGATTCTCACGACGAGTTCCGGACTCTGATGAAGAGCCACCGCGAGCACGAACGCCGGCTTGCGGAGCTGGCCTCAAAAACCTTCCTGACGACCGACGAGGAGATGGAGGAGAAGCGCCTGAAGAAGGAGAAGCTCCACCTCAAGGACCGGATGGAAGAGATCGGGCGCGAGCATCGCGCGCGCGTTTCGGCGCACTGACGAGAAGTCCCGGGGAAGGCCCGAAGGCGACCCCGTTTTCATGTCCGAACAGCCATCCGGGAAGCCCCGCCGCGGCGTGCGGAGAGGAATCTACGTCCTCCCCGCGCTCTTCACGGTCGGCAACATCTTCTGCGGCTATCTCTCCCTCGACTTCGCGCTGAAGGGGGACTTCGCGACGGCCGCCGCCCTCGTCTTCGTCGCGGCGTTCCTCGACGGGATCGACGGACGCGTGGCGCGGATGACGCGGACGACGTCGGCCTTCGGCGAGCAGCTCGACTCGCTCGCCGACGTCGTCTCCTTCGGTGTCGCGCCGTCGTTCCTCGTCTATCGGTGGGGACTCGCGACCTTCGACCGGCTCGGCCTCGCGGTCGCCTTCCTCTTTCTCGTCTGCGGCGCCTGCCGCCTCGCGCGCTTCAACGTGCAGGTCCATGTCGTGGACAAGAGGTTCTTCGTCGGGCTGCCGATCCCGGCCGCCGCCGGGACGGTCGCCGGCCTCATCTGGGCCTTCGCCGAGCGCCCCCCCGAGGAAGTGATAGCGGCGTTTCTGCCGGTCACCGTCCTCCTGTCGTTCCTGATGGTCTCGACGTTTCGTTACCGGTCGTTCAAGGACGTGGACCTCCGCTCCCGGCGCTCGGTTCTCCTCGTGCCGCTCATGGGGCTCGTCCTCGCGGCGGTCCTCTGGCGGCCGCAGTGGACCTTCGGCGCGTTGCTCGTCGTCTACGCGCTCTCGGCGCCCGTGATGCGGATCGTCGGGCTCCTCCGGCCCTCCGCCGCCGCGCGGCCCGACGCGGCCCCGCGCGACGTCGCGGAACGCCCGGCCGAGTGAGCGGCGGGAAGAAGGATGGCCTCCGCCCCGTCCGGCCACGGTCTCGTCGTCGCGGTCTTCGACCCGGCGACCCTCCTGGGGCGCGACGTCCGGGCGGTCCTCTCGGAGCGCGGATTCCCCGCCTCCCGCGTCGCGCTCTTCCACACCCGCGGGAACGAAGGTCTCCTCGCGGAGGACGACGGCGAGGCGGCCTTCGTCGCGCCGGCGGCCCCCGACGCACTCGAGACGGCTGCCATCGCCTTCTTCTGCGGCAAGGCCGCCGACACGGCGCGCTTCCTCGAGACCCGCGCGCCCGACGGCTGCCTCGCGATCGACATGTCCGGGCTCCGGAGCGGCGGTCTCTTCGTCCGCCCGGACGACTCTCCGGGAGCCCCGCCTCTCCCCGACGGGCGGCTCTTCCTCACCTTCGAGCCGGCCGCCGCCGTACTCGCCGAAGCCGTCGCCGTCGTCGACGCACTCGCCCCGGTCGCGGGGCTCACGGCCGCTGTCGACCGCCCGGCGAGCGAACTCGGGAAGGAAGCGCTCGACGAGCTGTTCCGCCAGGCGATCGCCGTCGCCCGGTTCGAGGCCCCGCCGAAGGAGCAGTTCGGGACGCAACTCGCGTTCAACGCCCACTTCCCGACCGACACAAGCGCGTTCGAGGCGCGCGTCGCCGAGGACGTCGCGTGCCTCGTCGGGCGGCCCCTCCCCGTCACGATCCTCTCCGCCCGGAGCGGCGTTTTCCACGGGCACCTCCTCCGGCTCGAGATCCGGACCAGCGGCCCGGCACCGGACGCCGGAGCCGTCCGCGCCGCTTTCGGGAAGGTCTCCTGCTTCGAGGAGACCGATCCCGGGAACTTCGCCGGTCCGCTGGAAGCGGCCGGCCGCGACGAGACGCTCCTCCTGAACGTGGATTCTTCGGGGACCTCTGTCCGGCTGGGCCTCGCGACGGACCACCTCCGCCACGCCGGTGCGGTCATGGCCGTCCGGCTCGCCGAGCAGGCCGTTCGCGAGCGCGGCCTCCTCGCCGACGCCTGAGCCGTCAGCGGCGGCCGGAACGCGAAGGCGACGGAGCGAGAGCCGCCTCCGTCTCGGGGCCGTCGAAGATCTTTCCGTCGGGCCCCGTCAGGTGCCAGCTGACGAAGACCGTGGGGCGCGAGCCGCTCACCCGGATCGCATCCGTCTCCTTCGCCTCGCCGGGCGCGAACATGTTCTCGAAGATCCGCGCGACGACGGCCTGCCCGAGATTCGCCGGGCGATGGTCCTCGGCCTGGGAGGAGAGGAGCTCGAACCGGTCGAAGTCTCCGAGCCGGACGGAAGAGAAGACGCCTCCCTCGACGCGCACCTGAACCCAGTTGTTCAGCCGCGAAAGATCGGTCGGCGTCACGGAGAGATTCGTCACGCGCAGCGAGATCTCGGTCCAACCCGGGCCCGAGTTCCCGGCGAGTACCTCGACCTGCAGCTTCATGTCGAGCGGCTTTCCGGTCAGGAGGTCGCGGACGGCGGCATAGCCGACGAGATGCGGGTCGCGCGGAACCCCCTCGAGGAGGAAGACGCGGCCGAGCAGGCGCGGCGCTCCCCACCGCGAGGCGAGCCCCATGAGACGGACGGCCTCGGAGAAGCTGAGGGTCTGAAAGCGAGCGAAGCCTCCGTCCGCCGCGAGCCGCGAGTCGGCGAGGCGTGCTCCCGGACGGATCCGGAACGTGTAGAGATTCCCGGCCTCCTCGGACAGGACCTGCCCGAACGAAAAGTCCAGGGACCGGTCGGAGGAGAGCCTCGCCACCTCCCCGTCCGGAAGCCAGCGCCCGAGGAACGACTTGCCGTCGCCCGTCCGGCCGAAGAACCCCGGAGCGATCAGGAGGCGGAAGGGCAGAGGCATCTCTCTGGCCGTCTCATCGCTGATCTCCGGGATCAGACGGTCTCCCAGTTCGGGCCTCTTGCCGAAGCTGAAGAGAAGCGCCTCGTCGGCGACTCCGGCGAGTGGCTTCCAGGTGGACGGAGGTTCCGTCCCCCGGAGCGTCACCGACACCGGAAGACCGCCGATGCCCGCCTTCATGGCCCGGACGGCTTCGGCGAGGGCGGAGACGTTTTCCGGAAGGGGGTCGAGGTGGAGATGAACGCCGGCAATCTCTCCCCAACTCTTCGCCTCGGCAAGGATCGGTGCGAGCGCCTGCGCCCAGCCGGCGCCGATCGTCTCGCCTCCTCCCGAGATGAGGACGGACGCGGCCATCGGCCCGCCCATGACCGTGAGGAAGACCGGGCGCGAGAAGCGCGTGGGGGGCGGCGGAAGCGCCACGAGCTTTCCGTCCTTCCCGAGGGCCGCGGCCGCGACATAGAGGCGCCCGATCCCCATCGACGGAAGCTCCGCGGCGTTTTCGTCAGGGATCCAGGCCGGCGCGGCCACGAGAAGGAGGCCGTCCCCGGGCGCCTTCGCGACCGCGGAGGCCGCCGCCGGCGCCGCCGTCCGGCGGCACCCCGAGGCGCAGACGAAAAGCAGAACCGCCGCCAGAGCCGCGGTCCCCGGCCGCCGTGAGATCGTCACGAAACGATCATAGCGCCGGAAGAACGAATCCGACGACGAGCCCACCCCCCTCTGCCGGCTCAGCGAAGACCGATCCGCCGTGGCGCTCGACCGACCGGCGCACGGTCGCGAGGCCCACGCCCGAGCCGCGGGACTTCGTCGAGAAGGCCGGCTCGAAGAGACGGTCGAGGCCCTCCCTCGTGAGGCCCGGCCCATCGTCGGCGCACGCAAAGCGGATCCCCGCCGCCCCGCTCGTGAGCCGCGCGGGGACCGCGGTGAGCCGGATCGTTCCGCCCTTCGGTCCGATGGCTTCGAGCGCGTTCACGACGAGATTCGTCAATGCATCACGAACGAGGACCGGGTCGGCGGCGACCATGGGAAGGTCTTCGGCGGCCTCGACGACGAGACGGACGCTCTCGATGCCGGAATAATCCGACGCGAGCCCGGAGAGAAGGGCCTTCACACCGGCGGCATCGAGCGGCCGCGGCTCGAGAGCGGCCGGATCCGAGAAACGGGCGAGCCGCCCGATCCGCTCCGTGAGGATCGCGACCTGGCGGAGGATCCCCGAGCCCGCCTCCGCGACGTCGCCCGCCGGGACTCCCCCCTCACGCGCCGAGAGGCGCAGGAGCCGCTCCGCGGCGAGCCGGACGGGTGTGAGTGGGTTCTTCACGTCGTGGGCCACGGCCCGCGCCGCGTCGACCCAGGCTCCGAGCCGGTCCGCCCGGACGAACTCGGTCAGATCCTCGAGAAGGAGAAGCGCACGCGGTCCCGACTCGTCCGGGGAAAGCTCCATTGCCACGACGCGGAAGACCCCGCGCTTCCCGCCCGCGGCCACGGCCACGCGGCGCTCCACGGGCATGTGGCGGCGCGTCGCTTCCTCGACGATCTCCCGAACCGGCTGCCATGACGGATCCCGGAGCTTTTCCGGGAGACCGCTGCCGGGGATCAGCTCGTCGGCCGCGGGATTCGAAAGGAGGATCGTGCCGTCGCTGCGCCGGAACAGCAGGACCGCGGCCGTCAGGTTCGCGAGAAGCCCCACCGCGGTCTCGCGCTCCCGGGCGAGAGATTCCGTCCGCTCGCGCACCCGCGCGCCCATCGCCTCGAACGCCTCGACGAGCCGCCGGAGGTCGACATTCCGCGGGGGCTCGAGGGGGAGCGGCGCGGCGCCCGAGCCGATCTGCTCCGCCGCGCCGATCAGGTCCTCGATCGGCTTCCCGAGCGCGAGCGCGGCCCGCCCCCCGAAGCCGAAGGCGAGGAGCGCGACCGCCACGGCAAAGAGGACGATCGCGTCCAGCGCGCCCCGGGCCGTCTCGTCCTCGGCGACGACGACCGCCAGGGAGTCACGCGCCTCGCTGTCCAGAGCCTCCGCCGCATGGACGACGCGCGGTCCGGAGCGCGTCCGGGCGAGAACGGGCGACGAGGCTTCCCGCTTCCCCTCCGCGAGAGCTTCGGCGACGGAGGCCTCGAGCCGCCCCTCCGCGACCTCGGCTGTCACGGGAAGCGCGCGCGACGCGAAGGACCGTGCGCCGTCCCGATACAGGAAGAGATCGCTCCCGAGGACCGCGGCGGCCCGGTTCAGCTCGTCGGGGCCGGCCACGCCTCCCTGCGCGTCCAGAGCGCGCCTCCCTTCGGCGAGGAGATTCCGCGCCCGCCGGACGGTCTCCCGCGTCGAGTGCCGGTCGAGGGCGAGCCGGATGACGACGACGCTTCCCGCGAGCGGCAACGCGCCGAAGAGAACCACGAGCGCCACGAGGCGGGCCCGGTACGTCCTGAGGAAAGGTCCCCTCCGCGCCCCGGACGCCCGGACGCCGCGCCCGAGAAGGAGGACGAGGAAGACGATCGGGAGCGACGACTCCGCCGCCGCCACCGCGGCGCCCAGGGAGACGAGGACCGGCTCGCCGGTCGCGACGTAGGCCACGAAACCCGGAGATCGGTCCCGGACCCGAAGTCGCCGGAGTCCTTCCGCCGCGAAGACCCGGCTCGACGCGAGCCCCTTCCGCCGCACCTCCTCGCGAAGCCGCTCGGGCAGCTCGACCGGGTCGGCGCGCGTCGCACCACTCGCCCGCCCGGCGGCGTCGTACTCCAGCCGCTCGACGAGGACCGGAGAGAGGAGGTGACGACCGGCGACGTCGGCGAGGAGCGGATCGCGGTCCGACTCGCGCGGCCATGGCACGCGCACCCACTCGGCGGCGAATGGGAGCGGGAGCCTCGCCCTTTCTAGCGTCCCGCGGGACTCCGCGCCCGGTCGGGTCAAGCCGAACGCCGAGACGACGTTTCCACCGGCGTCGCGAAGACGCAGGACGTCGCCCGGGCCGGGGAAGCGCTCCGAGGCCCCCCGGATGAAGAGCGCGCGGGCGAGATCGGAGACCAGGGTCCTCCGTCCTGCGGGAAGCCAGATCTCGGGCCCGAAAACGTGGACACGCTCCTCCCATGCCCGCACCGCGGCGCCCGCATCGGCGCCCGGGTCCTTTCCGTCCGCCTCTTCGAGGGCCGCATCGATCCGCCTCATCTTCCCGTGTGAGAGACCGACTCCGGCAGAGGCCGCCGCAGCGGCGGCGAGGAACGCGGCCGTTGCGGCGCGTCCGAGGAGGTCGCGGCGAGCGTCGTCCCGGGCCCGGTGCCCGAGGACGAAGCCGAGCGCGGTGGCTCCGAGGCCTGCGAGCAGAGCGCCGTCGCGTGTCGCCTCGCTCCCCCCTGCGGCGACGAGCAGCGCCGCGGCTACCGCGAGAACTACGCCCGGCCTCAGCTTTCCCGAGAGCCGGCTCCAGAGAAGCGCCGTCGCGCCGACGGAGGCGGTCGCGAGCAGAAGACCTCCGGACTCGAGGAGAAAGCTCGCGAGGCTCTCCGGAAGGAGGTCCATGGAGGTGAAGAACCCCGGGAAGGTCTCGCCGACGGTTCGGCCGAGCAGATACGGGAGAAGCGCGAGTGGCAGGCCGGCGAGAAAGAGGATCGGCCCGCTTCCTTCCCTGCGGCGCCGGAGAGACCACGCGATCCGGAGGAGGACGAGAGCGAGGAGACCGGTCAGGAAGACGTCCGCGGGAGTCGCGAGGAAGCCGGCTCCGAGGGAGTCCGAGGGGCCGAGCGAGCGCCAGATTCCCGACCCGGCGCGAGGGGCGCCGAGAAGGAGGGCCGCGCGCGAAAGGAGAAGCGCCGGCGCGAGACGGCCCGCGGCGAGCCCGAAGACGATCCAGAGAGCGGCGGCGACTGCCGAAGGAATGCGGGCCCGGGCGCGGGTGGCGTCGTCCCGAAGCCTCTCCGAGACCGACGGCTCGGAGAAGAGCCGGACGAGCCGGCCCGGCTTGCCCGAAGCGGCGGCATGAATCCGGACGCGTGTCGGCGAGCCCGGCAGGCCGAAAAACTCGATCAGGTCCGGGCGGAGGAGGCCGGTCGGGTACCGCCGGGAGACGACGAGCAGGCCGCGCCGTTCCCCCGCCACGACGCGAACCGAGCTCCGGGCGACCGTGAAGCGGACCGAGTGGAACGAGGCGGCGATCCCGCCGTCGGCCCGGCCGAGGTCCTCCTCGATCTCGACCGGCTCGCCCGCCCACCCCACGGCACGCCCCGTCGCGTCCTCGAAGAGGATTCCCCACCCGGGCTCCGGCGGCAGCGCCGCGGCGAGGATCGAGAAGAGCTTCGCCGGGCGCACCTCGGCGCCGCCGGCGTCCACGACCTCCGAAAGCGCCGTGGAATCCTGAAGCCGGGACGCGATCTCCGCCATCCGCCTCCCGTCGGCGTCCAGCGCCTCCCCGGCGTCGTGGAGGAAGCGCTCCTCGCGCATCGCGAGAGCCGCGTCGGAGACCGGCACCACGCGCAGCGCGGCCGCCGCCAGAAGGGCGAAGACTGCGGCGGCGAGGATCCAGACGTGGCGGGTGCGCCCCTCAGAGACGCTGCTCAACGTCGCATTGGCACGGCGAGGCCGGTCCGGGCGGCGCAGGCGAGGGCCTCCGGGTAGCCGGCGTCGGCATGTCGAAGGACGCCGGAGGCCGGGTCGGTGGTCAGGACGCGCGCGAGGCGCCGGGCGGCCCCGTCCGTCCCGTCGGCCACCACGACCATCCCCGCATGGATCGAGTAACCGATGCCGACGCCCCCTCCGTGGTGGATGGAGACCCACGTCGCCCCGGCGGCCGTGTTCACGAGAGCGTTCAGGAGCGGCCAGTCCGCGATGGCGTCGCTCCCGTCCCGCATCCCTTCGGTTTCGCGGTTCGGCGACGCGACGGATCCGGAGTCGAGATGGTCGCGGCCGATCACGATCGGGGCCTTGACGCGCCCCGACCGGACCAGTTCGTTGAACGCGAGACCCGCCTTCGCCCGCTCGCCGTAGCCGAGCCAGCAGATCCGCGCCGGAAGGCCCTGGAACGCGACGCGCTCCCGCGCGAGACGGATCCAGCGGGCGAGGGCCTCGTCCCGGGGGAAGAGGTCGAGGACGGCGCGGTCCGTCGCCTCGATGTCCGAGGGGTCACCCGAGAGAGCGGCCCAACGGAAGGGCCCCTTCCCCTCGCAGAACAGAGGGCGGATGTACCGCGGGACGAACCCCTCGATCTCGAACGCGCGCGCTTCGCCCGCCTTCTCGGCCTGCGCGCGGAGGTTGTTTCCGTAGTCGAACGTCACGGCGCCGCGTCCCTTGAGGACCAGCATCGCGGCCACATGCGCAGCCATCGACCGGTACGCGCGCCGCCGGTACTCCTCCGGATCCGACGCCCGGAGCCGGAGCGCCTCGTCGTAGGCCAGGCCGTGCGGGACGTACCCGTTCAGCTCGTCGTGGGCCGAGGTCTGGTCCGTCAAGAGGTCGGGGACGATTCCTCGCACGACGAGCCGCTCGAGAAGGTCGACGGCGTTGGCCAGGACTCCGATCGAGACGGACTCGCCGTGCGCGCGTGCGTCGAGTGCCCGGTCGATGGCCGCGTCGAGGTCGTCGAACCGCTCGTCGAGATACCGCGTCGCGCGCCGCTTCTCGATCCGGGAGGCGTCCACCTCGCCCACGAGCGCGGTCCCCCCGTTCATCGTCACGGCGAGCGGCTGGGCGCCCCCCATCCCGCCGAGCCCCGCCGTCACCACGAGGCGGCCCCTCAGGGAGCCGGTCGGCGAGCCGAGGTCCCTCCGGCCCGCGGCGGCGAACGTCTCGAAGGTTCCCTGCAGGATTCCCTGCGTCCCGATGTAGATCCAGGACCCGGCCGTCATCTGGCCGAACATCGTCAGGCCGAGCGCCTCGAGGCGCCGGAACTCGTCCCACGTCCCCCATTTCGGGACGAGGTTCGCATTGGCGATGAGCACCCGTGGCGCATCCGCGTGCGTCCGGAGGACCCCCACCGGCTTCCCCGACTGGACGAGGAGCGTCTCGTCGTCGCCGAGCTGCTTCAGCTCGCAGAGGATCGCCTCGAGACACTCGGGGTTGCGCGCCGCCTTCCCCGAGCCGCCGTAGACGACAAGGTCCTCCCGGCGCTCGGCCACCTCGGGATCGAGGTTGTTAAGGAGCATCCGGTACGCGGCCTCGGTCGACCAGGATCGGCACGTCCGGACGGTGCCCTTCGGGACGGCCGGCGGGGAATAGGGAGCGGAGGGCGCGGAGGCGTGGCTCATCGGTTCCTCCGGAGAGATGTTAGTCGCCGGAGCCCGTTTCTGACGCGGCGCGAAAGTCCCCCTTGACTTTTTTACGCAATGCGTTATATTTCCTGCCGATGGCTACCGTGAATGTCCGCCGGATCGTCCGGTACCGCAACCGCAAGCTCTACGAGTCGTCCGAGCGTCGTTTCGTCACCATCCACGATCTCGCCCAAAGCGTGGCCGACGGGAACCGCGTGGAAGTGATCGACGCCGACAGCGGCGCCGACATCACCGCGAAGATCCTCTCGAGGGCCCTCGCCTCCGGGAAGTCCCCCGTCACCGCCACGACCGACACGCTCACGCGGATCCTCAGGGCCGGGAGCGACGCCGCCGAGACGGTGGCCGAAGTCGTGGAGAGGGTCGGCGGAACCCGTGTGGCCGAGTCGGTGCGCCGGGCCGCTCAGCCCGACCGGCTCGCCGAAACGCTTTCGCCGATTGCCCGGCGCCTCGACGAAGCGCGCCGCGACGTGGAGCGCCTCGTGGGCGGCCTCGTCGAAAAGGGCCGCCTGAGCTGGGACGAGGCCAGCCTCACCCGGGAGATCGCAGACCTGAAACTCCGCCTCGCCCAGCTCGAGGCCATTGCTGGCGAGGCGCAGCGCCGTCGCGGCACGGTCGTCCCCCACGTTCCGAAACGGGAAGCCGGACACGAGCCGTCCGGCTCCAAGACTCGAAGGAGAACCGCATGAGAAAGCAGATGCACAAGAACGCCCCGATCCCCGAGAAGGTCGTCACGTCGATCGACGGCGCCTTCAAGACCGCGACCGAGAAGGTCGAGGTGCTCTCGGCCGACGCCAAGGAGATGGCCGCGAAGGTGGAGAAGAAGTTCCGGACCACGGTGAGCCGGCTGAATCTCGACGTCACTAAGGCCCGGCGCGACGCGACCCGCTACGCCGGGGACCTGACGAAGAAGGTGAACGGCACGGTCGAGACCCTCATCTCCGGCACGCTCCACCGTTTCAACGTCCCGACGCGCCGGGAGCTGAAGGACCTGACGGCCAAGGTCGACCTCCTCGGCCGGAAGATCGACGGCCTCAGAACGGCCCGCCGCGGCGCGATGAAGCGCGCCCGTCACGCCGCCTGACCCGACCGGGCCGGAATCGACTAGACTCACGGGCGCTGCCTCCAGAAACAACGCAGCGCCCTTTTTTCGTGGCGAGCCGCAAAGCACGGCACCCCCTGAGGCTTGTGCCGGGTCTCCAGCCAAGAGACCCGCGTGCGCGGACTTCTCGCCCGCCGGTCCGCGGCCGCCTCGCCGTCGCCTGCGCGGGAGGCGGGGTGACGGGCGCCCTTTACGAGATCGGCGTCCTCGCCGCCCTCGAGGAACGCCTCGAGGACGTCTCGCTCAACGACTTCGACCTCTTCATCGGGGTCTCGGCGGGCGCCTACATCAGCGCCCTTCTGGCCAACGGCATCGCCCCCGGCGTCCTCTACCGGAACGTCACGCGAGCCGCCCGGTCCCGGACGGACATCGACGACCTCGGTCTCTTCCGCCTCAACTTCGAGGAGATCCTCCTCCGCTTCGTGAAGGCACCGGTCACGATCCTCGACGCCGCCTGGGACTATTACAAGAACAGCCACGAGACGACGCTCACTGACCTCGTCGCGTCACTCGGGAACCTCCTCCCCTCGGGTCTCTTCAGGAACGACGGGCTGGAGTCGTGGCTCTCGGAATGGCTCGACCATCCGGAGAGGACGAACGACTTCCGGAAGCTGAAGAACGCCCTCCGGATCGTCGCGGTCGACCTCGACACCGGCGAGGCGGCCACTTTCGGTGCTCCGGGCCTAGACAACGTTCCGATCTCGAAGGCCGTCGCCGCCTCCTGCGCCCTTCCCGGCCTGTACAAGCCGGTCCGGATCGGCGGCGTCGACTACATCGACGGTGGCGTCCGGAAGACCGCCCACCTCTCCCTGGCGTTCCGGGAACGGTGCGGCCTCACGATCTGCATCAACCCGATCGTCCCCCTCCGGGTCCTCCACTACGGCGAGGCGAGAAACGGCAACGGCCGGAGCGAACTGAAGCAGGGCGGTCTGGCGACGATCCTGGACCAGGTTTTCCGGGTGACGCTCCACTCGCGGATGAGCTACGGGATGTCGCGCTACCGCCGGGAAGACCCCGAAGCCGACGTGCTTCTCTTCGAGCCGCGGCCCGAGGACCTCCCGCGCGTGATGCGCAACATCATGGGGACGTCCGGCCGCGCCCGGATCGCCGAGTACGCGTATCGGACGACGATGCATACGATCGACGCCGACTTCCCCCGCTATCGCAGGGTTTTCGCGAAGCACGGGCTGAAGCTGCGGCCCGCCTGTCCGGCGCAGGAGCGGATCAACCTCCAGGCCGACCGGAGCGAAGGCCCCACTCCCGTCCGGCTGCGCGCCGAGCTGGAGACCCTCGAGCGCGATCTCCAGAGGCTCGCGACCCCCGCCGGCTGGCGCTGACCAACGCTCAG
>JBBIPB010000025.1:14778-25501 GCA_037443065.1 Acidobacteriota bacterium
GGCGGACGGGGTCAGACCTGCATTCATGTATTATCACTCTCCCTCAGCGCGCGCTGCAGCGCCTTTATTTTCCGCCTGAGCGACGCGTCTTCGCGCATCCGTTGTTCCAGCCGGCCGACGTTCCGCACCAGCGTCGACTCGTCGCGGCCGACTCGCCGCGCCATGCGGCTCCACGGAATGCCTCCAAGGGTCTTTCCCAGATACCCCGCCAGGGCCCGCATCTCGGCGAGCTCCCGGCGCCGGCTCGGGCTCGCGAACTCGGCTACGTCGACGCCGAGCTCCCGGCCCAGCACACTCAGCACCCGGTCTACCGTCAGCCCCCGCACGAACGGCGGCTCGACAGCCGCTTCCCTCTCCCTCAGGACCTCCTTCGAAAAGCTCTCGTCTCCCTTCACGAGCCCCGCCATGCACGGCACGTCGTCGTACCGGGGGGCTGTCTCCTCCCCCATCATGCGGCCGTAAGCGGCAACCGCTCCGGTGTGGCCCGTGCCGAAGAGCTGAAGCACCTCCTCGCCGTCCAGCCAGACCGGAGCCGGCCGGCCCCGATAGGCGGCGTCGCTGCTCCACCGGTACTGCTCCGGGCGCTCGACGATCCGCGCCACGACGGGGTTCAGGTGAATGTAGCGCACGAGCGTCAGCAGGTACGGATCGTCCTGGATCAGAAAGGCTTTGTACCGGCCCTGGAACAGGTGCCCGCTACGCCGGTGTCGCCGATTGAACCACTGCGTGTAGGACGACTGCAGGCCCGCCATGACGCGCGAGAGAGGTATCCGGCCCGCCCGGATCGCCAGATGGACATGGTTCGACATGAGACAGTAAGCGAGCAGCCGGAACCCGAAGCGCTCCCGGTAATGCGCCAGGCGCCGCAGGTACATCTCCCGGTCCCGGTCGTCGCGAAAGACAGCGCTGCGGTCGTTGCCGCGGGCCACCACGTGGAACACGCTTCCGGGTGATTCGAGACGAAGCGGCCTTGCCATCACTCCCGATAATACATGAATGCAGGTCTGACCCCATTGCACCGTGGCCGCGAGCTGCGGCTTCTGGACGAATTGAGCCGGACGCGGCGCACGGCGCCCGCCAGGCAGGCCCCTCCTCGGACCTCCCGCCTGTCAGGCGCCGTGCTCGTGCCGCTGTCCGATACCCGCGGGTATCCGACCCGGTTCTCTCATGTCCCTCGGCGCCCCGCGCCGAGGGGGTCGTCCGGAAGCCTCCGGCCCTTCGGGCTTAACGTAATCGAGGATTACGTTCTAAGGGTCGCGCCCCGCGCGACCAACTCGCGGCCGCGGGGGCTCCGTCGCGCTCGCTTCGCTCGGGCGTCTATGGCGCGGCACTGCGTGTGCTCTCCTTCGGCGCGCAAGCACCTGCGGTGCTCGACCCGACTGCGCTCCTCGGTCCATGCGCGCCGGCACACTCGCGCCACGCCGAGCCCCGACGACGACCGGAGCGGGGAGAGCGCGGCGCTGCGCGCCGCGCCAACGGCCGCGGCTAAAGAAGGGAAAGCTCATCTCCGCCGAGGTCGACGTCGCACCGGCTGAAATTTACGGCGACGTTGCCCCGGGGAAGCCCGATCGACGGCCGCTTCAAGCCAAGGTAGACGGTGTCTTTCGCCTCAACCGCCCCCAGGGGGCACCCGCGGCAGCGTAGTCCTAAATGAAACGACGTGCCATCCCGTGTCCAGCGGGAGCTTGTCGGTCTGAAACGCCAGTGCGACATCCTGGTAGCCCTTCAACAAGAGCCGGAGCTCGAAATCCTGAGTGGCTGGCGTTCGCTTCAGCTTCTCGAACTCCTCTTTCGAAACCGTCTTCCCCCAGGCGTTTTCGTAGTCGAATTCGAAGCGGCCTGTTCCGTCGCTTTCCTGAAGCGGAACTTCCACCGGTCGCCCTCTGTCACCGTTATAGCTGAGATCCACCAACACAAGGCGAACCCCCTGAAGAGGCACACCAGAAGCATCACGGACCTCGCCGTGGATCCGGAGCCTCAGAAGGCCGTCGATTGCCATACGATCTGGGCTCCCGTGACTGCAGCCTGCAGCCGCGACGATTAGGGGCAGTGCTGCCATGCGAGGAAACATCGGCCGACTCTTCTAGGGCTGGCGGCCGGGGTCGAACGGAACGCCTCCCATATCACCGTGCTGCCAGCCACACCCATGCGCCCATTCATGAATGATGCCGGCCGCCGGATAGTCGGGCGTGAAGCTACCCCACGCATTCGGACAGAGCGTCACGGTGCGATTCGGTTTCTTGAGTGAACCGACGGGGGAATAGCCGCCCCAGGTCGGCGGACAATTCCGATCACACTTGATGGTTCCGTCCTTGCAACTGCGGTCAACGCACGCACGAAGGACAGGGCTCGTGATTGTGAACTTCAGGCCATCGCAGGCATTCTGAATCGCGTTGCGCAGATCATTGAAATCATAGCCGTTCTTCCACCCGAGGCATCCGTTACAGCTCTTCGAATCGATAGTGAAGAGGCCGAGAGGGTCGGTGCGGTTCAGGGGGTTCTGACGAGAATAGGCGTACACATTCAGGAAGGGGTTCTTCCCCGTGGCGACGACGGGAAACGCCTCTTGGACGTAGTCGTCTTCAAGCCCCAGCGGATCCGGTTGGGTGTACCTTCCCCACCGCTGCATGTATGTCCGATACCAGTTGTCCGTCAGCGCGTTGATCGATCCCAGGATGCCCGTGGCTCCGCCAGGCAGGTCTCCTGAGTCTCCGTTCTCCCACTGCCCCGGGAACCGGAACCTCGGCGCGAAGCTAAGGCTGTTCGTTCTCGGCACGAGGCTCTTCCCGAACGGCTCGTACTCGGCCCGCCATACGAGCGCACCGCTCGTATTCGTCATACCGAGCGGCCGGCCCAGGTGGTCGTTGTGGAGAAAGTACGTTCCGCTGTCGGAGCCGGCACGAATGAGGGCGACAGGCTCATCCTCGAGGTAGACGTATTCCTCGCGCCCCGTGGCGGCGTCGCTCGAGTTGAACGGCTCGTAGAACAAGAGCTGGCCGTTCGAACCGTAGAGAAAGTCTTCCCGCGTCAGAGAGACATTCTGCCCGCAGGGCTGGCTGCTCCGAACGACCCGTGTGACCCGGTGCCCGTTTCCGTCGTGCCAGAAGGAGTTGAAGTTCGATGCCCGGCAGGCCGGGTCGTAGACGCGGGAAAGGCGGCCGAAGGCGTCGTAAACGTGGGTCGCCCCGGCCTCGTCCGCGTAGAGGTCGCCGGTGTAAAGCGAGGTCACCGTGCCGCCCGGGCTCAGCGAAGCCAAAACCCCGTTTCCGTGTCCCGACCCGTCCGTGCCGTATGTGTATGTCGTCGTGGAGGCGCCTCGCGTCTCCGTCAGGCGGTTCCCCGTTCCATCGTACGTCCACGAGAGGTTCAGGCTGGCGTAGCCGGTGCCGTACGGGCCGGCACTCGCGGTCAGGAAGTACCGGTCGGGGTGGTACCCGAAGGTCCGGTTGAACGTGCTGCTCGTCGTGTCGTTCACGGCGATCAGGTTCCCTTCCTTGTCGTAGCCCGTCGTCGGGTCCGTGCCGTTGCCGTAGTTTAGGCCCATGAGCGTCGTCGGCGAAAGGGTGGTCGCCTGGCTCAGCCTCCGGAACCGCGTGTCGAAAGTCCGGGACTCGACGACGCCCGCTGATGTGGTGAAGCCCGTGATGGGGCCGAAGGCCTTGTGCGTGATCGACGAGACCGTCGAGGGCGAACCCCCTGACAGCGTGATGGTCATCGAGACGGGCCTGCTGGAGTCAGAGTACGCCGTCGTCACCGCGTCCCCTGTGGGGTAGGTCACAGAAGTGCGGCGCCCGGCCGCGTCGTACGCGTAGACGAAGGGAAGGTAGGCGTGGTTCGACCCGATCAGGGACTTGAACTCGGCCGTCACCAGCCCCCGCCGGTCGTAGCCGTACGTCGTCGTTCCGGAGGTATCCGTCATCCGGCAGAGCCTCCCGATGCCGAAGGTCTTCTTCGACGTCGGGTCAGGCAGACACCCCGTGTCATACGTGTAGAGCGTGTAGGTGAGGGGGCCTGCGGTGCTCTTGACGGCGAGAAGCCGATTGGCGGCGTCGTAGGTCCGCCGGCTGGCCCGTTGGGCGTTGGAGGTCGAGAGGAGGTTGCCCGCGGCGTCGTAGCCGTTGTTCGTGACGTCGAGGAGGCCGCCGCCGGGAATCGTCGTGATCTGCTGCCTCAGGCCCCCGAAGTCGTCGTAGAGATAGTTCGTGGCGTTGCCATTCGGGTCCGTGACGGAGGTCAGGTGGTCGAGCGGGTCGTAACGGTAGCCGGTGGTGTCGCTCGACCGGAGGACGGACTGGAGACGGTTTAGGGAGTCGTATTGATAGGTCAGATTGGGCGCCGCGTGGAGGGAGTCCTGGACCTTCCAGAGGTTCCCGACGCAGTCGTACTGGTACTGCGTGGTGGCGTTGTCGGCCGGGTAGGTCTGCGAGGTGACGTGGCAGCGGGCGTCGAAGGTCCGGTTGACCTGGTAGTCGGTCGTCGTCGTCGAGCCGTCGTAGTAGCCGTACGACTCGGTCTTGACGTTCCCCTGGTTGTCGTAGATGTATGTGACACGGTCCCCCGCGCCATTGCCCTGCGTCGACTCGGTCCGGGTCAGGAGCCGGTCGGTCCCGTCCTCGTAGGCGTAGAGGGTCTTCGTCGTGTCGGCCGGCGCATCCGCTTTGACGGCCGCCGACGTGAGCCGGCCGCGCGTGTCGTAGGCGTTCGTCGTCGTCACGTCCTGCTCGGTCGTACCCGCCGTCGCCTTGAGCGTCCTGGTCGAGAGTCTTCCCAGGCTGTCGTACGCGAACTGCGTCACGACGTCCGCGTCGGTCGCAAGGCTTCCTTTCTTCGCGGTCTGTTGCGTGACACCCCCCAGCGGATCGTAGCTGTCAAAGGTCACCGTCACGCCGACCGGGTCGACCTGCTGCAGAAGGCGGTTTCGGTTGGCGATCGGCGTCACGCCATTCGAGTAGTAGGTGAAGGTCGTGACGTCGGTGGCATCGGCACGCGGGCCGTCGATCCGCGTGACACGACCCGTGCCGTCATATGTCGTGGCCGTGCTTCGCACAGTCGGCGAGCTGTCCGAGGGGGCGACGTACCCGGAAACCGATTCCGTGAGGATGAGGCTGCTCGTGTCCCACGTCCGCGTCGTCACGACATCGGAAGCCGGACTGGTCCGGACGCTCGCGCCCACCCGGGTCTTCGTCTTCAGGAAGTCCTTGACGTTGCCCCAGGACGACGGCAGCTCGCCGGATCCCGCGTAGACGTAGTTCGTCGTCCGGGCCACGCCGGTGCTGTCCTCCTTGACCTGCGTGACGTTCCCGTTGGCGTCGAAGGTCTTCGTGGTCGTGTGGTTATTGCCGTCGAGGCGACTCGTGGGGTAACCGTTCGCGTCGTAGCCGTATGTGGAGTTCCCGTCGCCGCATTCGGGGCACGTTCCGCTCACCTGCGTCACACGGTAGAGACCCGCGACCGGAGACATCGTGTAAACCGTGTCGGCAGCCGTGACACCGTCGTCCTTGTACCGGCTGACTGTGACCGTCGAGGCGGTATAGCTAAATGCCGTCTTCTCCTTCGCATTCGCATCCGAAAAGTTCTCTGTGCCGACCCAGGTGTTCGCGGCGCCGAATGAGGTGTTGTACGAATAACTCCGCAGGAAGTTTCCGCCGGCGTCCGTCACCGCGGTCAGTCGCGCCGAGGTGCCATCGTACGAATAGGTCCGCCAAGGATTCGCCGGAAAGTTCGGCACGCACGTCTCGTCGGCGGAGCAGATCTTCGTGAGTCGGTCGTTCGTGTCATACCCGAAGTACGTGGTGCCGCCCTTGACGTCCTGAACGCTCGTGAGCTGCCTTTTCCCGTTGTAGGTGAACGTGATCGATCGACCGGTCAGCGAGGTCGGCCCGCCGAAGAACTCCTGGGCTGTCGTGCTCGGGGTCAGCGACGCACTCGTGGCGTTCCCGGTCGTGCCGTTTCCCCACCGATCAATCGTCTGCATCCAGTAGCCGTAGCCGACTCCGCCCCGCGCGAAGGTCCGACTGACGCCATCGGGCGTCGCGAGAACATAGTTGCCCGAGACGACGGTGATGCTTCCATGGGCGTCCTTCGGATCCGAGGCGTTGTAGCCCGCCCCGTCGCTTCCCGTGTACGTCCGTCGGAAGCCGAGCCGATCCGTCCAGACGAGCGTTCCCGCGGCCGAGCCCGGGATTAGAGTCTCGCCATAATCGAAGAACCAGCCGACCGACAGCGCCGAGTTCGAGAACCGCGTGTTGTTTCCGTTGTACGTGAGCGTCGGCGCAAGCGGGCCGGCGATCGGGGCCTCTGATCTCACCGGGGACCCACTCGGTCCGATGGAGACGCCCCCCGGCGCCATGCCACCTCGCCCCGAGCCCTCGCCGCCGCCCCCGCCGTCTATCGGGCAAGACACCGGCCCTTGGCAGCCGGTGAGATTGACCGTTTTCGTGTCAGAAAGTGAGCCGCCGTAGCAGACCGTCCGAATCGTTGCCTCGACGGCCTGCGCCGATCCGCCGCATGTCAGGTCCACGCCAGTGTCCCACGTTCCCCGTTCATAGAAGACCCACGCAGTATGGGGGGTACCACTGACGTAGAGTTGAAGGTAGCTCCCGGAGTATGTAGGTTCATTGAACGTGTTGATATAGGGAGGCCAATCGCTACTGTTCATGCAGTACCAATTGGGGGCGTCATAATCGACGAGTACGCGGGTTCCAGCGACGCGAATCGAGAGTATTGACGGCTGTGAACTGCTGCACGGCGGCTGATACTGGTAATAGCCGGGACACCCGAGCACCGGGCAGTTGGTCGGGAAGGGGTCCGAGGTTCCGTCCCAACCCTGATGGCACACCGAGTTGGCGCTCTGCAAGCCGTCACGCACCTGGACGGAGCGTTCACCGCCGGGATCCGTCCAGAAAGCAGGCTGGCTGCTCGTCGGGAAGTTCGGGCGTCCGGAGTAGGCTGGCGCGGCGAACAGAAGTACCCCCGCGGCGAGCAACATGGTCGCCGCGATTGAATGCATGCGCGGGGGCTTGGTCGGAAAACGACTCACGATGGCCTCCATGAGCTCAGGCATGGGTCGGCGAAGATTCGAGGCCGCAATGAGTTACCTCCGAGGGGATCGGATCTCGCTCGGCGCAGGACCGGGGGAGGCCCTAAGGTGCGCCCCCCGCGACTCCCAGATCGCCGTCCACCCGACGCGCTCCGCGGTGGCCATGTTGACCGTTCCGTCGGCGTTGTAGGTGCCGTTCGCGATGAGCCGGCGCCGGGCCTCGTCCGATAGACCCTCGGGCGACCGCGCGTCGGGCGAGGCGGGCATGTACTCGGCCCCCTCGCCGACGGGCTGCCACTCCTTGAAAGCCCTGCGGACACCGTGGACGATGTAGCTGACGAGAACGTCTCGCGACGCTCCGAGGACGATCTCGTTCAGGTCCGCCCGCTCGACCCAGACCTGTGCGCGCCCCATGGGCGTGACGTGCACCGTGAGGCCCTCCTCGTCCGTCACGATGCGGAACGACTCCGGCACCTCGATCTCCACAGTTCCCTTGTGGACGAAGGCCCTCCCGCGAAAATACGTCCCGGCTTCGGGGCCTTCCAGAGCGACATACCGGATTACCTTCGTTGGGTCGGTCGGGTGGGGCTCGACGAACGGCTTGGTCCCGGAGGCGCCCATGTTTCCCAACGAGTAGACGCCGTAGTTCCCGGTAGCGGTCGTATTGACGGAGCCGTAGACGCCGGAGATCCCCCCGCCCGTCCCCGCGTGCTCGCCAAAGACCGCACGGGAGCCGGCGAAGTTCTGGCTGAGGAATCCGTGGACGCCTGATCCGGAGGCGTCGCTGCTCGTACCGTAGACGCCGTCGCTACCGGTCGCCGATGTTCCGTAGATGGCGATGCCGCTGCTGACAGTCGCCGCGACGCCGCATGGGCCCGAGCAGCCCGTGGAGAGGTTCGTGGCTTGGATAGCCGGCGCGTTTCCGCTGTTCGTCACCTGGAAGGTGTTGCCCTGATTCGCCGGACTTGTGGTGTAGTAGCCGAAGACGTCCACCGTGAAGTCGACCGAGCCGGCGCCCTGGTTCACCTGGACGTAGAGAACGGCACCTGCCGAGACCGAGACTACGCCCGCGTTCCCGCGCTGCGTTTCGGTTAACGGGTAGTTGATCCATGCGCTGGTGGGAGGAGAGGAATCGCCCGCCTTGAAGACGCCGTTGCTGGCGGCGCCAGTAATGTTGAAGATCGTAATGTTCAAGGCGACTGCCTGGGCCTGCGACGGGATTCCGCACGGAGCACCGCTCAGCGTGACGGCACGCGGGGTGTTGTTGGGAAGCGGTGAGTAGCTTCTCGAGTCGTACTGGCGGCAGGCAGTGACCGGGACGTAGGGAAGCGGCCCCGACAGGTCGACGAACTTCGTGCGAGGGCCTCTTTCCGGGGGTGAATAGGCGGCTGGCGCCTTCCAGGAGATGAGCGGGGGTTGAAGGCGGCCGACTCGTCCCCGGCACCGCCTGCGACCACAACGGCCGGAGCGGCGAAGAGAATGGCAGCCAGAATGACGGGCGTTCTCCCGCAAGAATCCATTGGATCCCTCCCTTTCCTCGGGGGCCTCGACAATTGAGCAGGTGTGACGACTCTCAGTGCAATGAAGACGTGTGGTCCCGGCGGCGAACTGTCAAGGCATCATTTGGCGCCAAAGACAGGAAATCCCGCCAAAGCTCCCCCATTCCGCCCTGTCCAGGCCTGTCGAAGAGTGCCCGGGGGTGGCGTAGGGGCACCCTTTCATACGCAGCCACCTTCGGAGCGCGGACGGTGTCGTCCCGTACTCATCCAGGATGAAGCACCTGAATGAGGCCACACGCGCGTAACCGAGAATCCAAGCGACTTCGGAGACGGACCGGCCTGTCCTGAATAGGTCCTCGGCGGCCTCTCTCTTGAATTCGGCGACGAGGGCTCTGATGTTCGTTCCAAGACGCGACGCCCCCCTCTGAAGCGTGCGTTCGGAGGCTCCGATGCGTCGGGCCGCTTCCGGAAGTCCCTGCACCGAAACAAGTAACAGAAACCGGTCGTCCTTCAGCAAGGACTCGATGTCCGGGCCGCGGCTTGAACGGGGCGCTCGGTTCTTCATGCCCGCGGGGACCTCTCCTCGGCTCGCCGCCTCTTTCCCGTGCCTCTACCCGTAGAGTGCGGTGGCGGCCCGAAAAACAGGACACCCCTCCCGTTTATTTCCGCCTTTTCCCTATCTCACGCCCGAGGAGTCAGGCGGCCGAAGGCCCCGCCACGACCTGGCTTCAGACCCTCCCCGTCGCCGCGATCTCCTCGATCCGGTTCACCTCCCAGACGTGGACCCCCGCGGGCGCGTGCCGCGCCACCGCGACGAGGGCCTTCGCCACGTCGGCGGCCGGAACCGGACGGAGCCGGCGGAGCGGCCCGACCATCGCGAAGGAGAGCGCCGAGAGGGCCGCGATGCCGAACCGTTCGAGAGGCCGCGGCTCCGCTCTCTTCCCGGCGAGAAACGAGGGGCGGAAGATCTGGATGCCTGCGAACGGGAGGTTCCGGACGGCCTCTTCCGCCTCGCCCTTCACGCGGCTGTAGAAGAGGCTGGAAGACCGGTCCGCCCCGAGCGCGCTGACGAGAAGGAACTGCTGCGCGCCACTCACGGCCGCGAGCCGCGCCGTTTCCACGACGTACGAGAAGTCCACCTTGTGGAACTCGCGCTGGGAGCCGGCCGACGCGATCGTCGTCCCGAGCGTACAGAAGACGTCCGTCACGCGCGGAAATCCCGAGAGCTGCCCGAGCCGGTCGAAGTCGACGAGCCGTGCGACGAGCTTCGGATGGGTCGCGCTGATGCGGCGCCGCGCCAGGACGACTACCTGGCTCCAGGTATCGTCCTCGAGAAGCAGGCGAAGGCAATGCCCGCCGACGAGGCCCGTCGCCCCCACGAGCAGGGCGGTCCGACGTGAGGCCGTCACTCGCCGGTAAAGAGATCCCCTCGCCGCGTCAGGCGCGAGTCGATCATCGTCTGAAGTGTCGTCCGGACTTTGTCGGCCAGCTCGTTCACGATCATCGGGCGCTCCGCGAGGCCCGGCCGGTCGTCGAAGACGATCGGTTTGCCGAAGTCGATCCACCACTTCGTCGGGAGCGGAACCGTCCCGAGGAGCCCGAGTGCAGGGAAGAACGGCGTGATGGGAAAGTACGGCAGGCCGATCGGCCGGCCGATGAAATCGAGCCTGAGGAGATTCGGGTAGATCTCCTCCGCGCCGACGACCGAGACCGGGATGATGGGCGCCCCGGTGCGGAGGGCCAGCCGGACGAACCCGCCGCGGCCGAAGCGCGCGAGACGGTAACGGTCGCGAAACAGCTTGCCGACCCCCTTGACTCCCTCCGGGAAGACACAGACCAGCTCGTCCCTCGAGAGAAGCCGTTCGCCGTTCTCCGGGCACGCCCGGACCTCCCCCATCTCCCGAAGCCACGGCTGGAGGAACGGGAGCGTCGTGAACATGTCGAGGACCAGCATCCGCGCCTCCCGGCGCGACGGATGCTCGAGCCTCAGGCCCGTCTTGATCATCGCCCCGTCCCACGGCAGAACGCCCGAGTGGTTCGCGACGAGAAGGGCGCGGCCCGTTCCGGGCACGTTCTCGAATCCGGAGGAGGTGACGCGCCACCAGACGCGGTAGAGGAGTTCGAAGAGCGGCCACCAGGTCTTCGCGGCGGGCTCGTCGAACCCGAAGTCGTCGAGGTCCAGCGT
>JBBIPB010000026.1:0-21780 GCA_037443065.1 Acidobacteriota bacterium
TGTTCTGCAGGAGCTTCGAACCCGAGCGGGAGTCGAACTGGCGGCAGGGGGTGATGGCGACGAAGGGAAGCGGCGAAGAAGGCAGGGCGAACGCCTCCCGGCCCGGAACGCTCGTGGCTGCTTCCACGGGTGGGCGATGCCCCGGCTCCGGAAGACCGGCGGGCGCCGCGGTCTGCCAGTACGGCGGCGCGGGCCAGTTGGCGAGAGAAGGCTCTTCCTGCGAGAGGGCAGGGGCCGTCAGAAGGAGAGCCGGAATGAGCGCGCCGAAGACACTCTTTCTCATGGAGGACTCCTCAGGAACGGAAGGAGCATGGGAGAGACACGGGATTTCTTCAGGAGCCAGCAAGAGCCTTTCTGCCGCCGGAGTCAATAGGTCAGACGCGTTATCTCTTTTGACGCGGTCAGAGGGTCTGGTACGGTCCTCCCCGATGGGCGCGCCACTCTCGTTGAAGATCCTCTCGCTCTACCCGAAGAAGACCGGGTCGCGCGCCGTCGGCGCGCTCGCGCGGATGCCTCTCCCGCGATCCCTTCGCGGGCCGCTCTACGCGCGGTTTGCTCACGCCTGTGGCGCGAAGCTGGACGAGGCCGATCGGCCGCTCGAGGAGTACGCCAGCTTTCTCGACTTCTTTACGCGTCGGCTGAAGCCGGGGCTTCGCCCGCAGGCCGCCGAGACGTCGGGCGGGATCAACTCACCCGTCGACGCGCGGCTGATTTCTTTCGGGAGGGTCGAGAGCGGAACGCTGATCCAGGCGAAAGGGCTGTCCTATCGCCTCGACGAGCTTCTGGACGGCGACCCGCTCGCGCCGCGGTTCGAGGGGGGGCACTACCTGACGCTCTATCTCGCCCCGAAGGACTACCACCGGATCCACGTGCCGCTGCCGGGCCGATGCGTGGCCGTCGGGCGGGTGGAAGGGGAACTCTGGCCCGTGAACGATGCGTCGACCGCGTTTACGAAGGACCTCTACGTCCGAAACCGGCGCGCGTACTGGATCGCGGAAGGAACCGGTCCGTGCGAAGGGCTCGCGGCCGGTGTCGTCCTCGTCGGGGCGACGCACGTCGGGGGCGTCGTGGTCGACGCGCGCTGGCTCGCGGGCCGCGTCCTTCCGAAGCGGGGCCGCCTCGCGGTGGACAGGCTCTCCTGCGCGCCGGGAGACGACCTCGGCGCCTTCGAGCTGGGCTCGACGGTCGTCCTTTTGATTGGCGGCGAGAGAAAGAGCGATTGGAAACCGTCGCGAGAGCTGGGTCCCGTCAAGGTCGGGGAGCGGCTCGGGAGCTTCTGAGAGCGCTGGGCTATTCAGCTTTCAGGGGATGGCGCACCCTCAGGCCAGCGAAACGGGAGTAGTCACGGTCGGTCGTGATCCACTCGCTCCCCGATTCGACGGCGACGGCGGCAAGGTACGCGTCGGCGACCAGGTTTCCCTTGGCCTCGCACTCTTCGCAGAGCCTCCTGAAGATCGTCCAGTGGCGCGGCCCCGGCTCGACGGAGACAAAGGCCGAGGACCGACGGACACCCTCGACGAAGCCGAGCGCCCTGGAGAGGGGGGATGGGACGCTGAAGACCCTCGGGTGCGTCACGATCCGGAGGAAACCGCCGAAGACGAGAGAGGGGACACCGAATGGCTCGTCCCCGTCTACGACCTTTCTCAGCCACTCGCGGAAGAGAACGTGGTTCTCGGCTTCCTCGCGGTGCGCGTAGATGAAAACGTTAATGTCGAGGAGCTGGATGGCGAGCCTCCATGAGGTCGAGCAGCGAAGCGGAGTCGTCGAGGTCGACTCCAGGCATCAGGCCGCGGCCACGGAAAGTCGGCAGCCGGCTCTTCTTGCGTCGGGGCACAGGTTCCGAACGCCGCCGAAGGCTTTCCCGGAGGGCGGCTTCAATGACCGCCGTCACGGTCGTTCCCGAGTCGAGCGCCGCCTTCTTCGCTTCCTTGTAGAGGTCGTCATCCAGGGCAAGGGTCGTGCGCATACAGATCAGCATATGAGTGAGGCAGATTTCTGTCAACGCCGCAAGACGAAGGCCGGTTTCTTTGCTATTTTCTTCGAAGGTGAAAGGCCGACCAGACGCGAGGCCCTCTCAGGATCGGTCACGTTCGTGACAGACGCGACGGCCCCCCTTCCTCCTAAGAAGAAATAGATTGCGATACCCGTGCGTCGTGATGACCGGTTTGGCGATTCTGGCCGCGGCGCGCCTTTGCGTCGCCGCGCCGCCCGCCGCCGAGCTGCGCTGGGGCGGGGACGCGGAGGGGGGCGCCCCGATCGTGGAGGCGGACCCGGCCGACCCGTCGAAGGTGCGCGGCTTCGACGTGGACGTGGCGGCGGAGCTGGCGAAGGGTCTCGGGCGGACGCCCCGCTTCGTCCAGGTCGCCTTCACGTCGATCGACCAGTCGGTCGTCCGGGGCGACTTCGACATCGGGATGAGCGGGATCGAGGAGACGCCCGCCCGGCGCGCGGCGCTGGCCGTGACGGTGCCCTACTTCGAGTTCCGCGAGGTGCTCACCGTCCGCGACGCGGACCGTGCGCGCTTCACCTCACTCGCCGACCTCAAGGGGCGGCGGGTCGGGACGCTCGGCGGAACGATCGCGTACGAGATCCTTCTCCGGGCGAAGGAGACGGACGGCGTCGTTCCGGTCTCGTACGACGACGACGTGAACCCGTATTCCGACCTCGCCGGAGGGCGCCTCGACGCCGTTCTCCTCGACCACATCCTCGCCGAGCGATCGGTGCGGAAAAACGCGGGTCTCGCCATCCAGCCGGGGGCGGACGCCGTGGGGCACTACGTCGGCGTCCTCGCGCCGGGAAACGCTGCGCTTCGCGACCGGATCGACGCGATCCTCAAGGAGAGGATGCGGGACGGGACCCTTCGGAGGATCTTCGAAGGGTGGGGAGTCTGGGACGACGGGCAGCAACGGCTGTTCGACCGGCTCCTCGAGCGGGCGCCGGCGACACCAGCACTGGAGCCCGCCGCAGCGCCCGGGGCGGGATTGGCGCCCCGGCGCCCGTCGATGGCCGCGATGGTCCTGAGCTATCTTCCATCGCTCTTTTCGGCGGCTCTGGTGACGCTCGCGCTCTCCTGCCTCGCCATGGCGCTCGCCGTGGCGGCCGGGACCGTGATCGCGACCGGACGGATCTACGGCGGCCCGATTCTCGGCACCGCCCTGACGCTCTACGTCGAGGCGACGCGGGGAACGCCCGTCCTCCTCCAGCTCTTCGTCCTCTACTACGGTCTCTCGTCCTTCGTGAAGCTCCCGGCTTTCGTCGCGGCGCTCCTCGGCCTCGGCCTCAACTACGCGGCGTACGAGAGCGAGATCTACCGCGGGGCGCTCGAGGCCGTCCCGGAGGGGCAGCTCGAGGCCGCGCGGACTCTCGGCCTTTCGGAAGCGCAGGTGCTCCGGTTCGTCCGCGCGCCGCAGGCGTTCCGGTTCGCCCTCGCGCCGATGACGAACGACTTCGTGGCTTTGCTGAAAGACTCCTCGCTCGTCTCGGTCATCACGGTCGTCGAGCTGACGAAGCAGACCTCCATCTTCGCCGTCAACGCGGGAACCTGGCTCGTCCCCGGGGCCCTCTGCGCGGCGATCTACCTCGCGATGTCGCTTCCGCTCGCGCGCCTCGCCCGCCGGCTCGAGGCGCGCTGGAAGGCCTCCGCGCCATGAGCGCCCCTCTTCTCGCCCTCGAGAACGTGACGCTCCGGCGCGGCGACCGCGCGATCCTCTCGGACCTGACGCTCGCCGTCTCGCGGGGAGAGATCGTCGCGCTCATGGCCCCCTCGGGGGGCGGGAAGACGACGGTCCTGCGCGTCGTGGCCGGGCTGGTGCCGTTCGACGCCGGGGCCGTGTCGGTGGGCGGGGTGGCGCTGGCGGCCGGACGTCTTCCGGCCGGGGCCGAGGCCCGGGCCTTTCGCCGGCAGGTCGGGCTCGTTTTCCAGCAGCACTTCCTCTTCGACCACCTGACGGCCATCGAGAACGTCACCCTCGCGCCGGTCCGGGTCCTCGGGACGCCGCGAGGCGACGCGGAGGAGCGGGCGCTCCGGCTTCTCACGTCGCTCGGCGTCGAGGCGCGTGCGAGGGCTCTCCCGCGGGAGCTGTCGGGGGGCGAAGCGCAACGCGTTGCCATCGCGCGGAGCCTCGCGATGGACCCGCCACTCCTCCTGATGGACGAGCCGACCGCCTCTCTCGACCCGGCGCGGCGGGGCGAGCTGGCAGAAACGCTCGGGAAACTCGGCGCCGAAGGGCGGGCGCTTCTCGTCACGACGCACGACGTCGAGTTCACCCGCCGCGTCGCCACGCGCGTCGTCGTCCTCGCGGAGGGGGCGATCGTGGAGGAGGGGAGACCCGACGACGTCCTCGGGCGCCCGGTCCACCCGGCGACCCGGCACCTCCTACAGTCCGGACACGGCACGCCGGGTGCTAACCTCCGGACCGAGAAAGCGACGTGAGCGGGACTCCTCCGGGCGGCGACTGGCGTGGCGGGGCACGGCGGATCCTCCCTTCCGTCGCCGAGGTCGCCGCCGCGCTCGCCCGGAAGGTCTCGGCCGACCCGGCCGTCCTCTACCGTGTCTCGCGCGAGGCTGTCACCGAAGAGCTCACGCGGGTGAAGCAGGGGCTCGAGCCGGCGCCACTCGAGGTCCTCGTGGCGCGGGCCGAGGAGCGTTTCCGGGCGGCTCATTCCGGGCCCGAGGTTCCGAAGCAGCCGGATCTCTTCGGGTCTGCGCCTGCGGGGCCGCCTCCGCTTCCGGAGCCGCCTCCGGTCGTCTCCATGCCTGTTCTTCCGGCTCCGTATGAGCCGCCGGAGGCGCCGTTCGCCGCGGCCACGAGCGCCGACCTCGGATGGGACAGGTCGAGCGCCGAGGTCCCCGCGGCCGTCGTCATCCCTCCCGAGCAGCCGCTTTCCGGGCAGGGAGCGGAATCCGCCGAATCTCCGGCGGCGGGCGCCGCCGACGTCTTGATGGGAGAAGAGCCTGAAGAGAGCACTCCGAAAGGGCCGGCTCCCGGGGATGCCGCTGCGCGCCGGAGCCTCTGGATTCTCGCTGCCGTCGCCGTCGTCGTCGTCGCGGCCGGTCTCGCCTGGATCGTGATCCGGCTTCTCGCGCCCCCGTCGTCCGCACTGCGGGGCGGCGTGGCGGCGAAGGTGGAGTTGCCGACGCCGCCGATTCTCCCGCAGACGATCGCCCCCGCCGCGGCGCCCGCCGCCACCCCCGCACAGACGCCGTCCCCCTCACCGTCTGCCGCAAGAGCGAAGGCGAAAAAGGCGCCTGCGCCTTCCGCTCCGGCCTCCGGGCGCGTCGCCTCGTTCGTGACGAAGGACTGGGCGGGGCGCCCGCCCGTTTTCATCGTTCACTTCTCGTCGCATCAGGAGCGCGCGGCCGCGGCCCGAGACGCCGCATCGCTCGCGTCGACCCTCGGCAAGCCGGCGCGCGCCGTCGAGGTTGATCTCGGCGCCAAGGGGATCTGGTTCCGGGTCGTCGTCGGCGAGTTCCCGACCGCCGAGGAGGCTCGGGCCTTCCGCACGGCGCTCGCGGCGAAGAAGACGCCGGGAATGGGCTTCGTCTACGAGATGCGGGGCGCGCGCTGACGGGTCAGCCGGAGATGAGCCGGGCGAGCAGGAAAGCGGCGCCCGACGCGAGGGCGCCGACGAGTACGGTCCGGAGCGCCTCCCCGAGCGGCGGGCGTCCCGTGAGCCGTCCCTTCACCCCACCGAACAGGGCGAGGGCCGTGAGCGTCACGGCGCAGGAGGCGGCGAGGGCCGTCGAGACCGTGCCGGCGAAGAGATACGGGGCGAGGGGAATCGCCCCGCCCGCGACGTAGGCGCCGCCGATCGTCAGGGCCGAGACGCGGGCGCGCCTCGGGTCGGGCTCTTCCAGACGCAGCTCCTCGCGCATCATGAAGTCGACCCAGCGCTTCGGATCGGCGCAGACCGCCGCCGTCGCGGCCTCGAGCGTCTCCCCGGAGAGGCCCCACAAGGCGAAGATCTTCCGGACCTCCTCGCGCTCCTCCTGCGGGATGTCGCGGATCTCGTCGAACTCCCGCTTCCGCTCGCTCCGGTAGGTGTCGGCCTCGCTCCGGGCGGCCAGGTAGCCGCCGAGCCCCATCGCGATGGCGCCGGCCGCGAGCTCCGCCGCGCCGGCGATCAGGACGACGCGGGAGCTCGCGATCGCCCCCGAGAGGCCGGCGGCGAGGGCGAACGGGACGGTGAGGCCGTCGGACATCCCGAGGACGACGTCCCGGACGATCTCCGAGCCCTCGAAATGCTGTTCGGTGTGCCGGTGGCGCGGCACGCTCACGGGTTGGTCTGCCAGATCTCGAGGCTGGTCGTCATCGCGCGGTCGTCCATCTTCACGAGGGCGACGACGGCACGCGCGACGTCCTCGGGCTGGATGGCCCGCGCCTCGTTGAGCCCCGCGTCGTGCTGGCGCGCGAGGTCCGTCGCGACCGAGGAGGGGAAGACGCAGGTGACGCGGACGTCGAACGCCCGGACGTCGTAGCGCATCGCCTCGGAGAGCCCCGCGAGGCCGAACTTCGACGCGCAGTAGGCGGCGCCACCGGGGAAGCCGCGGCGCGCCGCGGTCGACGCGACGTTCACGATGTGTCCGCGTCGCCGGGCCTTCATGCCGGGAAGGACGGCACGCGACATGAGGAAGGGTCCCCGGAGGTTCACGGCGAGAACCCGGTCGAAGACGAGAGCGTCGATCCGGTCCACCGGGCCGGTCGCGAAGATCCCCGCGTTGTTCACGAGGACGTCGATGGGGCCGAGCTGCTGCTCGGCCGCGGCGACGCAGCGCGAGACGGCTCCCTCGTCGGAGACGTCGCCCGCGAGGAGGACCGTCCGGACGCCTGTTCCCTTCAGCTCGCGCTGGACCTTCTCCAGGTTCTTCTTCGTCTTCCCCTGGAGGGCGACTTGCGCCGCCTCGGCGGCGAAGGCGTGGGCGAGGGCGCGGCCGATGCCACGGCCGGCTCCGGTGATGAGGACGACCCGATCCTTCAGCTCCATGGCGTCCGCGGGGCGGAATTCTAGACCTCTCCTGTTAGGCTGGCGCGCCGATGTCCGGTCCCCCCGTTCCCCGCTTCGACCCCCGGCGCCGGCGGCGGGTCACCTTCGCTCTGCTCCTCGTTACGGCGCTCGCCTCCTTCGAGTCGACGGTCGTCGCGACGGCGATGCCGACGATCGTCGGGGAACTCAAGGGGCTCCGCCTCTACTCGTGGGTCTTTGCGGTCTTTCTCCTCGCCTCGACACTGACGATGCCGCTCTATGGCCGGCTCGCGGACCTCTACGGACGGCGGCGAACTCTTCTGTCGGCCGTGGTGCTCTTCGCGGGCGGATCGCTTCTCTGCGCTGCGGCGCGCTCGATGGGCTGGCTCGTGGCCGCCCGCGCGCTCCAGGGGCTCGGCGCCGGGGGCCTCGTCCCGGTGTCGATGACGGTCGCGGCGGACCTCTTCTCGCTCGAGGAACGGGCGCGCATCCAGGGGATCTTCAGCAGCGTCTGGGGGACGGCCAGCCTCCTTGGTCCCCTTGCCGGCGCGTTCATGACGGAGGCGTATGGCTGGCGGTGGGTCTTCGCCCCGATCCTTCCGCTCGGCCTCATCGCCGGTGCCCTCGTCTGGACGCAGATGGTGGAGACGACGCGCCCGCGCGCCGAGGCGCCACCGGTATTCTCCGGGCTTCTCGCGACGGAAGGGACCGCGGCGGCATATGCCGCGAGCGTCCTTCTCGGCACGGCGATCTACGGCATCACGGCATACGTTCCCCTCTACGTGCAGGGGGCGCTCGGAGGGACGGCGCACGCTGCGGGCGCCGTCGTGACGCCCCTCGTCTTCGCCTGGGCGCTTTCCGCCGTCGTGGCGGGGCGTCTGCTTCCGGTTCTCGGCTTTCGGACGACGGCCCTTTCCGGTGCGGTGGTCGTCGTCCTGGGCCTGGCCGCCCTCGTCGCGGCTGCCCGGCTCGGAGGTCCGATCGCGGCGGTCAGCGCCGCGTGTGGCCTCGTCGGACTCGGTCTCGGGCCGTCGTCGCTCTCCCAGCTTCTGGCCGTTCAGCACGTGGTCCCCGAGGAGCGGCGCGGCATCGCGACGAGCCTCGTTCCGTTCTTCCGTACGGTGGGCGGGGCGGTCGGCGTCGTCGGGCTCGGCGCGCTCCTCTTCGCGCGACTCGGAGTCGCTCCCGATGCGGCAGCCTTGCTTCTCCGCCCGGACGCGATCGTACCGTCCGGCGTCCGGACCGCGCTCCACGACGCGCTCCTGCCGGTCTTCGAGGTGCTCCTCGGCTTCGCGATCGTTCAGCTCGCCGTAGCGGCGCGCCTGCCAGGCGGCCGGCAGACGGAGGGAAGGGACTAGATGGTCCTTCTCGAAAACGCTGACGTTCTCGCCCTCGCGAAGCCGGCCGGCATCTCGATGGCGACTTCCTCGCGGGCCGGAAAGTCCGAGGCGGAGGTCGTCGCGAGGCTGCTGGAGGCCTGCGGTGTCGTTCCCGCCGGCCGGTTCTTTCTCGTGCACCGCCTCGATCTCGGCACCTCCGGCGTCGTCCTTCTCGCGAAGACGGCCCAAGCGCACCGGGCGCTCGCGGGCGCATTCCAGGAGCGGCGCGTCTCGAAGACCTACCGCGCCCTCGTCTGGGGAAGGCCGGTGCCGGCTGCCGGGATTCTCGATGCGCCCCTCGCGCGCGACCCGAATGACGGGCGGCGGATGAGGACGGCTCCGTCGGGCAAGCGGGCCGTCACGCGCTACCGGACGCTCCGGAGGTACGCGGGCCTCGCGGACCTCGAGCTTTCGCCCGAGACGGGGCGGACGCATCAGATCCGCGTCCACCTCGCGGCGAAGGGCCACCCGATCGTCGGTGACGATCTCTACGGCGGGGCGGGACGCTGGCGCGGCCTCCGGGAGCCGGCACTTCGGAAGACGCTGCGCGACGTCACGCGGCCGCTCCTCCACGCCGCGCGGATCGCCGTCCCGGAGCTGGGCCTCGACGTTGAGGCCCGGCTCCCGGGCGACTACGAGGCCGTGCTCGCGGCTCTCTCCAGACGGTGACCTCCGCGGCGAGGGGCTCCGTCAGAAGCGGGCGGAGAGGTAGAAGACGAGGGCCGCGATCACGAGGAGCGTGGCCGCGATGAGGGCCCCGAGGGCGGCGCGCGGGAGAGGCCGGCGCAGCGGGAGCATCGGCCGCGTCGGCCCGCCACGTCCGGCGGGCGCCGTCGCACTGGAGGGAGCGAGAGATTCGAGGGGGCCGGTCCTCGGCACCGGCGCCGCGGCCTCGGCGCGCGCCGCGGCAGGAAGGGGGGCGCTGGAAACGCCTCCGAGATCCCGGCGCGCGACCATGAGGTCGAGCATCATCTGCGCGGCGCTCCCGTAGCGGTCGGCGGCGTTTTTCTGGAGTGCGTGGGCGAGGATCTGCCGGAGGCTCTCCGGCACGGCCATCGACTCGGTGATCGGGTGGGGGGCCTGCGTCATCATCCGGGCGACCATCTGCGTGACGCTCTTGCTCGAGAACGGGTGCACGCCGGTCAGCATCTGGTAGAGGACGATGCCGAAGGAGAAGAGGTCCGAGCGCTCGTCGAGGGGGTTTCCGAGCGCCTGCTCCGGGCTGAGGTAATCGAGCGTCCCGACGATCATCCCCTCGCCCGTCTGGCGGGGCGCCGTCGAGGTGTCCGCCGCCCCCTCCTTCAGCAATTTCGAAAGTCCAAAGTCGAGGAGCTTCACCCGCCCGTCCGGCCGGACGATGACGTTCGCCGGCGTGACGTCGCGGTGGAGGATCCGTTTCTGGTGCGCGGCTTTGAGGCCGTCGAGAACCTGCATGCCGATGTCGAGGCACTCGTCGAGGGTCAGCCGCCGCTTCTCCATGATCTCGTCCACGGCGAGCCCTTCGAGGTACTCGAGAACGAGGTAGAGGAGGCCGGGCGGGAGCCCGTGGTCACGCGGGTCCGTGATCCCGACGTCGTGGATCGTGATGACGTTCGGGTGGTTGATCCCCGCGACGGCGCGCGCTTCGTTCAGGAAGCGGCCCCGTATCTTCTCGTCCGTGGCGAGGGCCGCCGGCAGGATCTTGATCGCGACCTGCCGGCCGAGCGCCGGGTCGGCGCAGAGATAGACCTCTCCCATCCCGCCCCGGCCCAGGAGCCGCCGGACCTGATAGCGGCCGATGCTCGATGGAAGGGCTTCGGAGGTCATCCGGCAGGGCGAGTATAGGAGGCGACACGCCTCCTCATGGCCCGTCCCCCGTCATCCGAGGGCGATTTCGAAGAGGAAGTGGTCGCCGTCGGTCCGGCGCGTCATCGGGCAGAGCGACTTCTCGAGAACGCGGATCATCCCTGTGTTGTCCGTCAGGACCTCGGCGTCGAAGGTGGCGACGCCGTGCGTGCGGGCGACGGCCGCGAGCCGGGCGAAAAGGAGCGACCCGATCCCCTTCCCCTGAAGCGCATCCGCCACGGTGAACGCGACCTCCGCGTGGTCCGGCCGGTTCGGATCGCGGTGGTAGCGGGCGACGGCGACGACGTCGCCGCCGAGGATGGCGACGACCGCGAACTGGTTGTCGTAATCGACATGGGCGAGATAGTCGGCTTTCGACGCGTCCTTCGTCGGGACCACGAAGAACCGGTGGTAGAGGCTCGTGTTCGAGAGCTTGTCGTAGAGCTTGAGAAGCTCGGGACCGTCGTCCGGCCGGATCGGCCGGAGGTGGAGGCGTGACCCGTCTTTCAGGTCGACGTCCTCCTCGTGCCCGGGCGGGTAGGGGGGGACAAGCCGGGAGAGCTGCGCCCGTTCCTCCTCGGCCGTCGGGATCCGGCGCACAGACCCGCTCTTCATCCTGCGGACGATACCGCGATGTCGTGCAGGGCGCGACGGCCCGCGGCTCAGGCCGCCGGAGCGCCGCCGAGCCTTCCCGCGAGCGCGGCGAGGCGGCGGAGACGAGCCGCCGAGTCCTTCGAGAAGTGCTCACGGAGCGCGCGCCACGACCAGTTCCCCTCGGCGTGCCCCGGCACGTTCATCCGCGCTTCGCTCCCGAGCCCCGCCACGTCCTGCATCGGGACGATCGCGCGGTCGGCCACCGACGTGAACGCCGAGCGGATCATGTCCCACGCGATCTGGCGGCCGTCGGTGCCGAGGTAGTCCCGGACCTTCGCGCGCGTCGTCTCGTCGAGCGCCTCCCACCAGCCGCGCGTCGTGTCGTTGTCGTGGGTCCCCGTATAGACGACGGAGTTCGGCGTGTGGTGGTGGGGGAGATAGAGGCTGTCTTCGTCGCCGAAGGCGAACTGGAGGACCCGCATCCCCGGACACCCGGTGGCGGCGAGGAGCGCCTTGACGTCGTCGTCGATCGTTCCGAGATCTTCCGCGATGACGGGGCGTTCACCGAGCGCGCGGCCGAGCACGGAGAAAAGTGCCATTCCGGGCCCCGGGACCCAACGGCCGTTCATCGCCGTCGGCTCGCTCGCCTTCACCTCCCAATAGGCCGAGAAGCCCCGGAAGTGGTCGATTCGGACGATGTCGGCGAAGCGGAAGTTGTGGCGGAGGCGGTCGATCCACCAGCGGTAACCGTCCGCGGCGAGGACGTCCCAGCGGTAGAGAGGGTTTCCCCAGAGCTGGCCGGTCGCGGAGAAGTAGTCCGGCGGAACGCCTGCCACGGTCTCCCGGCGGCCTTCCTCGTCGACCGTGAAGTAGCGCCGGTTCGCCCAGACGTCCGCGCTTCCGAATGCGACGTAGATCGGAACGTCTCCTACGATCTGGATCCCGCGGCGGCCCGCCTCGCGCCTCACGCGGTCCCACTGCGAGAAAAAAAGCCACTGGCGGTAGACGCGGAAGTCGATCTCCCCGGCCAGCTCGCGGCGGGCCGCTTCGAGGGCCGCGGGCTTCCTCTCGATGATCTCCCGAGGCCATTCGGTCCATGAGACGGCCCGGTTCCGCCCGACGAGCGAGGCGAAGAGCGTCCAGTCGCCAAGCCAGCTCTCCTGGGCCGGGTCCTCCCTAAAGGCGCGAAGCTCGTCCCGAAGCGACGAACGGGCTGCGAGGGCGTGGGTCCACGAGGCCTCGAGAAGCTGCCGCTTCCACGTGATGACCGGGCCGAAATCGACGCGGTCGTCCGGGAACGGCGGCGTCTCCTCGAGCGCCGTTCCGGGGAGGAGGCCGTCCGCGACGAGCTGCTCGGGCGAGATCAGGAGCGAGTTCCCGGCGAAGGAAGAGAGCGTGTTGTAAGGGGAGTTCCCGTAGCTCGTCGGCCCGAGCGGCATCACCTGCCAGAGCCCGAGCCCGGCCGAAGCGGCCCAGTCGAGGAAGGAATCAGCGGCCGGACCGAGGTCCCCCACGCCGAACCGGCCGGGAAACGACGTCGGGTGGAGAAGGACTCCCGCCGCGCGGTGCGACATGCTTCGATGGTAAAGGAATCCCGGCGGCCTCGACTTGACAGGAGCCGGAGAGCCCTATCCTTTTGTTCGTGGCGGGACCCAGACGCGTCGCAGGGCTTTGCCTCCTTTCGGCCCTCGCTCTCGCGATCGGGCCGGGAGCGAGTCTTTACGCGGCCTCGCCCTGCCATGAGGGCACCCCGATGACCTGCTGCGCCGGAGACGAAGAGGGTGCGCCCGCCCCGTGCGGCTGCACGCTGAATCCCCGGACTCCCGCGCAGGGAATTGTCGAGGCCTCCGCGCCCGACGCCGTCCCGACCGGTGAGCTTTCGCCGATGCTCGAGACATCTCCGGCTGCGCGCGAGATTGCGCCGGCTCCGGCCGTCGTGCCGCGTGCCCGCGCCGCACCGCTTTTCGTCCTCTTCGCAGCCTTTCTGAACTGACGCCTCGCAGTCCCGTTCTCTCGCCGCCCACCGCGGGCGGCTCCGTGAAATTGCGTTCGACGAGGTGACGTCATGCCCAGGCTCCAGAATTTCTTCCGTGGTTTTCCCGCCTTCGGGCTGGTCGCCGGCCCGCTGATTCTCTCCGCCGCTCTCGCCGAGCAGGGCGCGGCAGGGGAGGAGCCCTCTCCACCGGGGGACTCCGACGCCGAGGTGGCCGTGCTCGTGGCCGAAGCGCTCCAGAAGAACCCCGAGCTGATCGCCGCGCGGCAGGAAGCCGCAGCGGCCGCCGCGCGGGTCAGCCCGGCGGGAGCGCTCCCGGATCCGACGATCACCGTCGGCTACGAGAACGACGGCACCGCCCCGTCGCTCGGGACCGAGCCGATGACCCGGCTCTCGTTCGTGGCGGAGCAGGCGTTTCCGTTTCCCGGCAAGCTCGGCCTCGCCCGCGACGTCGCGAAGACAGACGCCGCCCGGGCCGCGACGCGGCCGGAGCGGGTCGCTCTGGAGCTCACGGCCGGCGTGAAGCGTGCGTACGCCGATCTTCTCGAGGCTCGCGAGAACCTACGCCTCGTCGATGAACAACGCGAGACGTGGCGGGACATCGAGGGAGTCATCCGGGCCCGGTACGCCTCGGGACTGGGGACGCAGCAGGAAATTCTCCGCGCCCAGAGCGAGCGGACGCGTCTGCTCCAACAGCGCCGGCGCGACGAGGCGTCCGAGAGGAGGGCGCTCGCGGTCCTCCGGGGCCTTTTGTTCCGGCCTCCCAATGCCTCGATCCAGACGGTGGGGCGGCTCGTGGCCGGACAGATTTTCCCCGTGCCGGCCTCCGGAGAAGTCCTCGCGCGCGCGTACGCCGAAGTGCCGGAGCTGAAGGACGCGGCCCTCGCGAGAGAGCGGGCCAGGCTCGCCGCCGACCTGGCACGCCGGAACCTGAGACCCGACTTCGTCGCGTCGGCGGCGTACATGAACCGCGGCGGCCTCCCGCTGATGTGGTCTGCTGCCGTCGGAGTGTCGATCCCCCTCTGGGCCGGGCAGAAGCAGCGGCCCCTCATTGCCGAAGCGGGAAGCCTTCTCGAGTCTGCCTCGTCCAGGGAGACCTCTCTCCGCCGCCAGATCGAGGCGCTCACGGAGGAGAGGCTGATCCGGATCGAGTCGCTCGCGAGCGAGGCGAGGCTCGATTCGGAAGGGATACTCGTCCAGGACCGGCTCTCGGTGGACGCCGCGCTCGCCAGCTATCAGACCGGCTCGGTCCCGTTCGTCACCGTCCTCGAGGCGCTGAGCACCACCTTTAGCGACCGCCGCGCGGCCGTGGGCCGTCTTGCCAGCCTCATCCGGGCGGAGGCCGACCTCTGGGAGTTCTCGGTCGACGCAGGCGCCCGATCCGCCGCGGCCTCGAGGATGTGAGGAATCGCCATGAAGAAGAGAACCCGGCTCCTCGTCTGGATGGCCGTGACGGTGGTCGCGGCGGCGGGCGGCCTCCTCGTCCTCTCCGGCTGCGGAAAGAAAAGTTCCGTCGTGGAGGCCGTGACGAAATATCAGTGCCCGATGCACCCCCAGATCATCCGGGACGCCCCCGGCGACTGCCCGATCTGCGGGATGAAGCTGGTCCCGGTCGAGAAGAAGACTCCGGCTGCCGCGCCGGCCGGGAAGCCGGCCTCCGGTGGAGAGCGGAAGGTCCTTTTCTACCGATCTCCCATGAATCCCCGCGAGACATCTCCAGTCCCGAAAAAAGACGAGATGGGGATGGACTACGTCCCGGTCTACGCGGACGAAGCGGAGGGGACCGCGTCCGGCCCGGAGGGCTTCGCGACCGTCCGGATCGACCCGGAGCGGCAGCAGCTCATCGGGCTGAAGACCGTCCGGGTCGAGCGTGGCTCATTCGCCACTTCGATCCACACGGTGGGACGGGTGGCCGCCGACGAGCGCCGGGTTCATCACGTCCACACCCGGTACGAGGCCTATGTCGAGCACGTCTACGGGGACTTCACGGGGAAGTACGTCCGGAAGGGAGAACCCCTGGCTTCGGTCTACAGCCCCGACCTTTACGCCACACAGCAGGAGTACCTGCTCGCGCTCAAGTCCTCGCGCTCGCTCGCCGGCTCCGGCCTCCCGAGTGTCTCGGAGGGGGGCCGGGAGCTTCTGGAAGCGGCCCGGCAGCGCCTTCTTCTCTGGGAGATCAGACCCGAGGAGATCCGCCGGATCGAGGAGAAGGGCGAGCCCCTCCGGACGCTCGACCTCTACGCCCCGATCAGCGGATTCATCCGGGCGCGGACGGCCTACACGGCATGAAGGTCATGCCGGCCGACACTCTCTTCGACATCGTGGACCTCTCGCACATCTGGGTCTTCGCGGACGTGACGATCCGCGGGAGGAGCCGCGAGGTGCTCGGGGTTCCGGACGACGCCGTTCTCGACGGCGGGGCGCGGAAAGTCGTCTTCGTCGCGCTCGGAGACGGCCGCTTCCAGCCGCGGGACATCACCGTCGGCGATCACGGCGGGGGGGTCTACGAGGTCCGGAGCGGCCTTTCCGCGGGCGAGACGGTCGCGCGGGGGGCGAACTTCCTCGTGGATTCGGAATCTCGTCTCAAGGCCGCCCTCGACGCCATGATCTCCGGGACGACGACGTCCGGGACGCCGCCCCCGAGCGGCCCTTCGAAACGAGGGGGCCGACGTGAGCGGACAGATTCCGGGCGACGGCGGATGGATCAAGAGGGTCATCCGCTTCTCCGCAGAGAACAGGTTCCTCGTCCTCGCCCTCTATGCGATCGCCATCGTCCTGGCGGTCGGCGTGATCCGGCAGATCCCGCTCGACGCGATCCCCGATCTCTCGGACACGCAGGTCATCATCTACTCCCGCTGGGACCGGAGCCCCGACATCCTCGAGGACCAGGTGACCTATCCGATCGTCACCTCCCTCCTCGGCGCGCCGAACGTCAAGACGATCCGGGGCTTCTCCGACTTCGGCTTCTCGTACGTCTACGTCATCTTCGAGGATGGGACGGACATCTACTGGGCCCGCTCGCGCGTCCTCGAGTACCTCTCGAAGATCCAGGCGCGGCTCCCCCAGGGGGTCAAGACCGAGCTGGGTCCCGATGCGACGAGCGTCGGCTGGGTCTTCCAGTACGCGCTCGTCGACGAGAGCGGCCGGAACGCCAACGACGACATCCGCTCGTATCAGGACTGGTTCCTGAGGTACGCCTTTCAATCGGTCCCGGGCGTGGCCGAAGTGGCCACGGTCGGCGGCTTCCAGAAGCAGTACCAGGTGACCGTCGACCCGAACACGCTGGCCGCCTACGGCCTCTCGCTGGACGGGGTCGTCGACGCCATCCGGAAGAGCAACAACGAGGTGGGGGGCCGGCTCATCGAGTTCTCCGGCCGGGAGTACATGGTTCGCGGCCGCGGCTACCTGAAGGACGTCCGGGACATCGAGAAGATCGCCGTCAAGACGAACGAGAAGGGGACGCCGCTCACCGTCGGCGACATCGGGAAGGTCTCGCTGGGGCCCGAGATCCGGCGGGGCATCTCCGACCTCGACGGGAAAGGGGACGTCGTCGGCGGAATCGTCGTCATGCGAAGCGGGGAGAACGCCCTGAACGTCATCGACCGGGTCAAGACGAAGCTGAAGGAGATCGAGCCGTCCCTGCCGAAGGGGGTCCGGATCGTCACGACCTACGACCGGTCGGATCTGATCCAGCGGTCCGTGGACACGCTGAAGAACAAGCTGATCGAGGAGATCATCGTCGTCTCCATCGTCATCCTCGTCTTTCTCTGGCACATCCCGAGCGCAATCGTCCCGATCCTGACGATCCCCGTTCCGGTCATTCTCGCGTTCATCCCGTTTCAGCTCCTCGGCCTGAACATGAACATCATGTCGCTCGGGGGAATCGCCATCTCGATCGGCGTCCTCGTGGACGGGGCGATCGTGGAGGTGGAAAACGCCTACAAGAAGCTGCAGATCTGGAACGACTCGGGGCGTCCTGGCGACTTCCACAAGATCCGGCTCGAGGCCCTCATGGAGGTCGGCCCCTCGGTCTTCTTCTCGCTTCTCGTCATCGCGGTGGCCTTCCTGCCGATCTTCACGCTCGTGGATCAGGAGGGGCGCCTCTTCAAGCCGCTGGCCTACTCGAAGAACCTCGCCATGGCGATCGCTGCGTTCCTGGCCATCACGCTCGACCCCGCGATGCGGATGCTCTTCACCCGGATGGACTCTTTCCGCTTCCGGCCGAGATGGTTCGCCTTCCTCGCGAACCAGATCGCGGTCGGCAAGTACTACGCCGAGGAGAAGCACCCGATCAGCGTCATCCTCCACAAGCTCTACGAGCGGCCGTGCCGGGCAGTCCTCCGCCGTCCATTTGTGACGATCGCGATCGCGCTCCTCGCCATGGCCTCCACTGTCCCGGTCTTCATGAAGCTCGGCTCGGAGTTCATGCCGCCTCTCTATGAGGGCTCGATCCTCTACATGCCGACGACGCTTCCGGGCATTTCGGTGACCGAGGCCGAGCGGCTCCTGCAGGTGCAGGACAAGATCCTCCGGACGTTCCCCGAGGTGGAGCGGGTCTTCGGCAAGGCGGGCCGGGCCGACACCTCCACGGACCCGGCACCCTTCTCGATGATGGAGACGACCGTCATCCTGAAGCCCGAGGCGGAGTGGCGAAAGAAAGACCGCTGGTACTCCGTCTGGGCGCCCCGGTGGCTGGCGTCGGTCTTCCGCCACGTCCGGGGCGACCGGATCTCCCACGAGGAGCTGGTGGACGAGATGGATGCGGCGCTGAAGATCCCGGGGACGACGAATGCCTGGACCATGCCGATCAAGAACCGGATCGACATGCTCTCCACAGGGATCCGGACGCCGGTCGGGATCAAGATCTTCGGGTCGGACCTGGCGGAGATCGAGCGGATCGGGGCCGAGGTCGAGGCGGCCGTTCAGACGCTTCGCGCCACGCGCTCCGCCTTCGCCGAGCGCGCCGCGGGAGGCTACTTCATCGATTTCGACCTGAACCGGGACGAGCTGGCCCGGTACGGCCTGACCGTGGACGATGCGAACGCCGTCATCATGTCCGCCATCGGGGGGGAGACGGTCACGACCATGATCAAGGGGCGCGAGCGGTATTCGGTGAACGTCCGGTACCCACGGGAGCTGCGCGAGGACATGGATCGTCTGCAGCGGGTCCTCGTCCCGACGATGGGCGGGGCGCAGGTGCCCCTCGGGCAGCTCGCCGCGATCCGGAAGATCCAGGGGCCGGCCATGATCCGGAACGAGAACGGCCTCCTCGCCGGGTACGTCTACGTCGACTTCGACACTGCGAAAGAGGACATCGGGGGCTTCGTCGAGGAGGCGAGGAAGGCCGTCGGCGAACGGGTGAAGCTGCCGTCCGGTTACACGCTCATCTGGAGTGGTCAGTACGAAAATATGATCCGCGTCCGTGAGCGGCTCAAGGTCGTCATCCCGATCACCCTCGTCCTGATCTGGCTCCTCATGTACGCCAACACCCGGTCCGCCGTGAAGACCTTCCTCGTACTCCTCGTGGTGCCGTTTTCGATCATCGGGGCGGTCTGGCTTCTCTGGATCCTTGGCTACAACATGTCGATCGCCGTCTGGGTGGGCCTCATCGCTCTCATGGGCCTCGACGCCGAGACCGGGATCTTCATGCTGCTCTTCCTGGACCTCTCGTTCGACGAGGCGAAGACGAAGGGGCTGCTCCGAAGCCGGGCGGACCTCGTCGAGGCGATCATCAACGGTGCGGTGAAGCGGGTGAGGCCGAAGGCGATGACCGTCTCCGCAGCCTTTTTCGGCCTGATTCCGATCATGTGGTCGACCGGAGCGGGCGCCGACATGATGAAGCGCATCGCGGCGCCGATGGTCGGCGGCCTCGTGACCTCTTTCGCCCTCGAGCTTCTCGTCTATCCTGCGGTCTACCTGTTGTGGAGACGACGAGACCTTCCGGCGGCCCACGCCGCGGCCTGAGGACGGGCGGCGCGGCGTTCCCTGTCGCCGCGGTCGCCCTCCACCTTCTTCTCTATGCCCCGTCCCTCCCGGGACTCTTCACGTTCGACGACCGGAAGATCGTCCTCGAGGACGTGGTGGTGAACGGAAGAGAAGGGCTCGCCGGCGTCCTGACGCGGCCCTATTTCGCGGCGCCCGGTGCCTCGAATGCGGTCGCCTACCGGCCCGTGACCCTGTTCTCCCTCGGCCTCGACGCCCGCCTCTTCGGCCTCTCCCCGTACGCCATGCGCCTCGAGAACGTCCTCTGGGCGGGGCTGGGTGTGGGTCTCTTCGCGCTTCTCGTGGCGAGGCTCGGGGCTCCGGCGGAGATCTCGTGGTCGGTCCTGGTCCTTCTCTCGGTTCACCCCGTCCGCTCGGAATCGGTCGTGAGCGTCGTGGGACGAGGCGAGCTTCTCGCGTTCGCCCTCGCCGTCGCCGGACTGCTCCTCGCGCGGAGGTCCTGGACCGCCCCGGACGGGATGCGGCGGGCCGGGCTCGCGGCGGCCTCGGCGGGAGTCCTCTTTCTGGGGCTTCTCTCGAAGGAGTCGGCTTTCGCCGCACCGGCTCTCCTCGTCCTCGTCTGGCTCGCGGACGGCGTCGCGGCGGGAAGGACGGGCCCTGTACGGGCGCCGGCGGCCGCTCTGCTGGGATGGGGGTGCGCCTTCGCGGCGGCCTTCTTCCTCCGGCGAGAGGTCCTGGGCGGGTTCCTGACGGGGCCCGAGGTTTCCATCGGCTCCCTCGATAACGCGCTGGTCCTGCTGCCGCCAGCGGGACGGATCGCCGCGGCAATCGCCCTCCTTCCGCGGGCGGCGGGTCTCCTTCTCTGGCCGGAAACGCTCGTCGCGGACTACGGCTCCCGGGCGATCCCGGTCACGGACCTCCTCGCCCCGGCGGCGGTCGCGGTGGGCGTCGCCACGGCCGTGGCCCTGCTCGCTCTCGCGCTCGGCGTCCGGCGAAGCGTGCCCCTCGTCTCGCTCGGCGTCTCCTGGGCCGCCGCGGCTTACCTCCCGTTCGCAAATCTCTTCTTTCCGACGGGCGTCCTCTTCACCGAGAGACTTCTCTACGCGCCTTCCGCAGGCGTCGTCCTGGCCGTCTCAGCGGGGCTTTTCGCGCTGGCCTCCCGGAGAGGAACCCGGGCGGCGCGAGGCGCGGCCCTTCTCTCGGTCGTCGCGCTCGCGCTCCTGGGCGCGGCGCGGCTGGAGTCCCGGCTCCCGGAGTGGCGAGACGACCGGACGCTCTTTCAGGCTGCGGTCCGGGACCTTCCGGGGAACGGCCGGGCCTGGATCAACCTCGGTCTGCTCGCCCTGTCGGACGGGAACGCCGCCGAGGCCGAACGGAGCCTGAAGGCGGCCCTCCGGGCGGACCCCCTGCTGAGAAGCTCCGTGGAAGCGATGCGAGACCACGCGCACGCCCTCGGCCGCCCCGACCTCGTGGCGGCCGCCGAGTCGGCGCTCGCCTCGCTCCGGTAGCTAGCCCGTCTTCCGCAGTTACCGAAGAAGAGAGCGAGTCTTCGGGGGTGCAGGGCTCGCAAGTGATTCCGCCGGAAGGGGGCGATTTTGGAAATCGGATGTAGTGCCGACCTACGCCCTTGTGGGGAGACTCGACGGTGTGAGATCAAGGTGGCGGAAGCGGCCAGATGTACCTACGCCACAGCACACGCCGCAAGGATGGCAAGAGCCACACCTACTGGCGGCTGGTTCGCTCGGTGCGGCGCGGCAGCAAGGTCGTTCAGGAGACGGTGGCGCAGCTGGGTGAACTGGACGCGGCGGGGCGGGCGCGAGCACGGGAGCTGGCGTACCGGATCACGGGGCGGGGTCAGCAGACGGAGCTGTTCGAACAGGGGCGGGAGGAAGAGACGGTTCGAGTCCGTCTGGATCGTGTTCGTGTCGAGCGAACACGAGGTTTCGGCGACGTCTACCTGGGATGGACCCTCTTTCGGGGATTGGGACTGGACGAGTTCTGCCGCGAGCGGATGCCCGAAGGACGCGAGGGGGTGTCGTGGGCGACGATGGCGGAGATCCTGGTGCTGGCGCGGCTGTGCGAGCCGTCGAGCGAACTGCACATCGCCGAGAGCTGGTATGGCCGGACGGCGCTGGACGACATCCTCGGCGTGCGGGAGGACCTGGTCAACGACGACCGGCTCTACCGTGCTCTGGACCGTCTGCTGCCCCACAAGCAAGCCCTGGAGCAGTATCTCCGGCGTCGCCTCGGGGAGCTCTTCGAGCTCGACTACGACCTTCTTCTCTACGACGTGACGAGCACGTACTTCGAGGGACAGAGCAACGGCAACCCGATGGCCCAGCGGGGACACAGCCGCGACCATCGTCCCGACTGCAAGCAGGTGTGCATTGCCCTGGTCGTCACGCGCGAGGGGATTCCTCTGGGCTACGAGCTATTCGACGGCAACCGGGTCGACGTCACGACGGTGGAGGAGATCGTCGGATCGATGGAGGCCCGATTCGGCCTTGCGAAGCGAGTCTGGGTCACGGACCGGGGGATGGTCAGCCAGGAGAACGTGTCGTGGCTTCAGCGCACGGGTCGGCGGTACGTCCTTGGGGCTTCGCGCACGGAGCTGAAGCGGTGGAAGCAGGAGCTGACGAACGGGGCGGACTGGAGGAGCGTGCGCGACGGGGTGGAGGTCAAACTCCGCACGGGACCCGATGGCAACGAAGCCTTCATCCTCTGCCGGTCGGCGGAGCGGACCGAGAAGGAGAAGGCGATGCACGAGCGCTTCGCCAGGCGGATCGAAGAAGGTCTCGAGAGCCTGGAGCGGCGTCTGCGCTCGGCGCAGCATCGGCTCGATCGCAGCCGGCTGGATCGTCAGATCGGTCGTCTGCTGGGTCGCAACAGCCGGGCCGCAGGCCGCTTCGAGGTGAGTCTCCAAGACGACGCTGAAGAAACCTGCGGCGTGCGCCTGGTCTGGACATCTCGACCGGAATGGGACGAGTGGGCCCGCCTCAGCGAGGGCTGCTACGTCCTGAGGACCAACATCCTGGGCTGGAAGCCCGAAGACCTCTGGAGCACCTACATCCAGCTCACGCAGGC
>JBBIPB010000026.1:21880-24480 GCA_037443065.1 Acidobacteriota bacterium
CCTCGGAAACAGTCCGAAGACGATCCTCAAACAACTGGCCTCAATCCAGAGCGCCGACGTGGTCCTGCCGACCGCCGAAATCCCATCTCGTGAGATCCGAATCCGCTGTGTCGTCCGACCCGACGCCATCCAGTCGATCCTCCTGGACCGTCTCGGACTCCGTCTCCCCGAACGCCTTCGATCAGCCCCGCACATCACCAGAATGTAGTGCCGACTTTCAGTGTTAAGTCGTTGAAAACAAGGAACCACACCCCTCGAACTGCGGAACTTGGGCTAGGAGACGCTCGAAGCTTTTATCAAACGAGAGACGAAGATCTGCGAATGAAGAACGAGATGTCCTGCGGACCGGGTATCTGTGGGCACGCCGAGGATCGCGTCGCCTTCGTCGAAGAGCCGGCCGTCAGCTGGAACGGGATCGCCGGTCGAGGGGTTCCCGGCTCTCTTCGCGCAGCTCCCCGCTGGGGGAGCCGTGGCCCGACGGCGGACCCGGCCAGCGCGAGTGGGTCAGCTCGACCTCCTCTTCGATCATCAGGGTTTCACGGATCATGTCCAGATTCCGGAGGATCGAGCGGAGCTTGGGCGCACCCGAGGGTGCGACGGGGCAGCGCTCCTCGAGGTCCCGGATGAGCACCTGGATGTTGCGAAGAGGGCCGGTCAGGCCAGCCCGCAAGCGGCCCAGGGTGAGGGTGACGGCGGAATGGCGCTCGGCGTTCACCCATTGGTGAACCTGCCCTTCGAGGGCGGGGCCGAGACCCTTCACGGCGCTGGCCAGACCCTTCAGCTCGGCATCCGTCGTCGGGACGACCGGCAGCCAGCCGCTTCCGTGCCGCATCCGGCTGACCTGATGCGAGAGAGCGTTCAAGGGCGCGATCAGCTTCCGCCTAAGGATCCACTCCGTTCCCGCGAGCAGGACAGTCAGAGTCAGTACACCGTGGGCCACGTGCAGCAGGACCGATCGGCGAGTCAGCACCCGGAGCCGCTCCCCGTCGGGGACATATCGCAGCTCGAATGATCCCGAGGCGATCGAAAGGGGCTGTCGTGCGACGACGTCGTTCTCCAATGGATTCGCGGCGGGGACGAGTTCCAGGCTTCCGCCGCTCCCCACGAGAGATTCCCGCAGAACCGAAACGTTCGAGTCCGCGGCGGAGACATCGCCCTGGAACTCCTTCATGAGGGAGAGGTGGGTCAGGAGCGCCCGTCCCTGCTCGGCCTGGGCGGTGAGGAGCTGTCTCCGATCCTCAACGATGCCGAGGACCGTGGAGAGCGTCAGAGCCAGGGTGAAGACCGCGACCGTCCATCCGCCGATCCGGAGGCGTAGGCTCCAGGTGCGGGCACGCGGCTCTGCGGAGAGACGGTCGCCTGAGGCCGAGGGACTTGCCGGTGACGAGAGCGCGACTTCAGGTTCCTTCACGGTGCCGTCAATTCCCCTGGAGCTCTGCGGCCCGCATCCGGTGAAAGTTGGCGAACTTCTCGGCCTCGGAGGCGAGGCTCTCCGCATCCTTGATGAAGCGGTCGCAATGATCGCGCATCTTCCTCAGCCAGGGGTTCTCCGGGGCTTTGGTGCTGGTCGCCACAGTCTTCGCATAGTCGGCAAACATGCGCCGATGCCTCGCAGCCTCTTCGTGATACGAGGCCGCTCTCTTCGCGTATTCGGCGGCCTTTGCCAGGTGGTCCTCCGCGGTCACGGCGATCTTGAGGGCTTCGCCCTTCTTCACGAGGGAAGCTGGGGTTTCTGGATCCGCGCCCGCAAAGGCCAAGAGTCGTGAGGCCCCGAGAAGCACGCCGAGAGCGATCGACGAGAGGGAACGGCTCATTGCGGTCGACATCGAAAGCTCCTGCCTGGTTTCACTCGCGGAATGAGTTCACGTGGCTGGGGCGTCGCACGATCATGTCGAAAAGATGCGCGTAGCACATTAAACGCGGCTTAGACGGGGCAGATGCACTTGAACTACGAGCCTCGCATCCGGCGGCGAGGGGCGCTCGGTCGCGGCGAGACCCCAGCGACTAATCCGAATTTAATTTTCAGGTCCTATCTTCTCGAGCGGGGGCACGGTGTCCCGTTTGCCTCGAGCGTTCCTTGCGAAAGCGAACCATAGTCCTGCTTCTCAGCGCGGCGCTGCTCCTCGCACTCTGGGTCACAGCCGCGCGGATCATCCGGCGCGGCTTCAGCGCCCGAGAGGAGCCGTCTGCCGTCGAGGCCTTCGTCGCGCGCCGGGTCCGCACGACGGGCATCCCACAATCGGCGAAGACGCAACGGAACCCGGTCGCAGTCTCGCCCGAGGTCCTCCGGGAGGCGCGCGCGCACTTTGCCGACCACTGCGCCCTCTGCCACGGCAACGACGGCCGCGGCGCGACGACGATCGGCCGGAATCTCTACCCGAAGGTCCCGGACATGACCCTCCCGGCGACGCAGTCCCTCTCGGACGGCGAGCTGTTCTGGATCATCAAGAACGGGGTCAGGCTCACGGGGATGCCCGCCTGGGGAGCTGGCACGCCCGAGGAGGACCGCGAGACGTGGGCGCTCGTCCGCTTCATTCGCCACCTTCCGAAGATCACCCCGGAGGAAATCGCCGAGATGAAGGCGCTGAACCCGAAGAGCC
>JBBIPB010000027.1:0-24334 GCA_037443065.1 Acidobacteriota bacterium
CCCCCCTGCTTCCCGCTCTTCGCCGCCTTCGAGAAGATCGCCGTCGGGGGCCTCGTCTCCGACGCCATCGCCACACTCGGCATGCTCAACGTCATCGCCGGCGAGCTGGACCGCTAGAGGGAGGATGCCATGCCCGCCCGAGTCGTGAACGTCTCCGCGCCCCCGATGACCTTCTGGGAGCGCCTCTACCTCGTCGAGATCGCGAAGGGGATGGCGCGAACGGCCGCGCACTTCTTCCGGAATCTCGCCGACATGAAGCGCCTCCCGACGATCCAGTACCCGGAGATGAGACGCAACTACTCCGAGCGCTTCCGGGGCCGCCACATCCTGAAGACCCGTGACGACGGGACCCTCCGCTGCGTCGCCTGCTACATGTGCGAGACGGCCTGTCCGGCCGACTGCATCCACATCGAGGCGGGTGAGCACCCGGTCCTGGCTTACGAGAAGTACCCCGTCACGTTCGAGATCGACATGCTCCGGTGCGTCTTCTGCGGGTTCTGCGTCGACGCCTGTCCGAAGGACGCGATCTGGATGACGAAGGACTACGAGCTGTCGTACTTCGACCGCAGGAGCGCGATCTACGGCATCGACAGGCTGACGGAGAAGCCGGCGGACACGGCGGCAGGGGGCCCGGGCTACGGCTATCGCCCGTACTACGGGGAGAGCCCTCTGCGGAAGGCGGGGGAGTTCGAGCCGTCGGGGCTGGCGCTTCTTCCGCTCCTCGAGAAGCGGGGCGACGCCATCAACAGGATGCCGCCTATGGCGCCACCCAAGCCGGCCCCGCCGAGCGCGCCCCAGGCCAAGACGGCCTGACGATGGGCGAGCGCCGGCTCGCGATCCTCACGAGCGGCGGGGACGCCCCGGGCATGAACGCCGTCGTCCGGGCGGCAGTCCGGACTGCGCTCTCGAAGGGAGCCGTGCCGTTCGCGGTCGCGGACGGTTTCCAGGGCCTCGTCGACGGCGGGGACCGGATCCGTGCGATGACCTGGTCCTCCGTAGGCGGGATCCTCCAGCTCGGCGGAACGGTCATCGGGACCGCGCGATGTAACGACTTTCGCAGCCGCGACGGCCGCCGCATGGCCGCGAGGAACCTCCTCGCAAAGAGGATCGATGCCCTCATCTGCGTCGGCGGGGACGGGACGCTCACCGGAGCCGACGCCCTGAGGCGCGAGTGGCCGTCTCTCCTCTCCGAGCTCGTGGAGCAGGGCGACGTCGCGCCCGACGCGGCGGGGCGTCATCCCTACCTCGCCCTCGTCGGGCTCACCGGCTCGATCGACAACGACATGCCCGGCACGGACATGACGCTCGGCACCGACACGGCCCTCCACCGGATCACGTGGGCGGTCGACGCGCTCACGAGCACGGCGGCGAGCCACCAGCGGGTCTTCGTCGTGGAGGTCATGGGGCGCCGGTGCGGGTATCTCGCCCTCATGAGCGCGCTCGCGACCGGGGCGAGCTGGGTCCTGATCCCGGAAGCGCCGCCGGCCGAGGGGTGGGAAGAGCGGATGTGCACGCGGATCCGGGACGGGCGGAGGGTCGGTCGGAGGCACTCGACGATCCTCGTGTCGGAGGGAGCCATCGACCGGAGCGGCCGGCCGATCACGGCCGACCGGGTCCGGGCGATCCTCGAGGAGCGGCTCGGAATCGAGGCCAGAACGACCGTCCTCGGGCATGTGCAGCGCGGAGGTCTGCCGAGCGCATTCGACCGGGTCATGGGGACTCTGATCGGCCACGCGGCCGCGGAGGAGGCCCTGGACTTCGGCCCGGAATCGATCCCGCAGCTGATCGGCCTGAAGGAGAACCGGATCAGGAAGTCGCCGCTCGCGGAGTGCGTGGAGCACGCCCGCGCCGTGGCGGAGGCGCTCGACGGGCGCGACTACGAGCGGGCGCTCTCGCTCCGGAGCTCCGGGTTCCGGGAGACCTTCGAGGTTCTCCGGACGCTCGTCCGCGCCCACCCCCACGAGGTCTCCGGCGGATCGCGCCGCTTCCGGATCGCCCTCCTGAACGCGGGTGCCCCCGCTCCGGGAATGAACACGGCGGCGCGGGCTTTCGTCCGACTCCTCCTCGATCGCGGGCACGAGGCGCTTGGCGTGCGGAACGGCTTCGAAGGGTTCCTCGGGGGGGCGTTTGAAGAGCTTTCGTGGATGAGCGTCCACGGCTGGGTGGGCCGCGGCGGCGCCGAGCTGGGGACCAGCCGGAGGATCCCCGAAGGAGCGGAGTGGCGCGACGTGGCTGGTGCGCTCTCCGCCAACCGGGTGGAGGGGCTCCTCGTGATCGGCGGCTTCCCGGGATACGAGGCCGTCTGGCGGCTCCTCCGGGCCCGCGAGGAGCATCCGGCCCTGAACATCCCCGTCGTCTGCCTCCCGGCGGCGATCGACAACAATCTGCCGGGGGCCGAGCTCTCCCTCGGAGCCGACACTGCCCTGAACTCCATCGTGGAAGCCGTCGACAAGATCAAGCAGTCGGCCGTCGCGTGGCGGCGGACCTTCGTCGTCGAGGTGATGGGGGGCTATAGCGGCTACCTCGCGATGGCGGCGGGCCTGGCCGCCGGCGCCGAGCGGGTCTACATCCACGAGGACCCCCTGACGATGGCCCGGCTCGAGAAGGACGTTCGCGACCTCTTCGACGGCTTCGTGAAGGGGAAGAGGCTCGGCCTCGTCATCCGGAACGAGAACGCTCACACCGTCTTCACGACGGCGTTCCTCCAGCGGCTCTTCAACGCCGAGGGGAAGGGGCTCTTCGACGCGCGTCAGGCGATCCTCGGGCACCTGCAGCAGGGCGGGAACCCGACGCCCTTCGACCGGATCCACGCCACGCGCCTGGCGATCCGCTGCGCGGACTTTCTCCTCGAGGCGTGCGGGAAGGGGGAGGCGCCGGCCTCCTTCATGGGATTCGAGGGGGGACGCCTCCGCTTCGTGGACTTCGCCCAGTTCACCTCGATGGTGGACCGGGAGTTCCGGAGGTCGAAGAGCCCGTGGTGGCTCGGGTGGGAGCCGGTCGCGGCTCTTCTCGACCGGCCGGTCTCCGCGGACGCCGGATGAGAGAGGCGCCGGAGCTGCGCGACCGGCGCGTGCGGGAGGCGACGTATGCGATCGCCCGCGCGGTCTCCAGGACCGAGGGGCTCGGGGAGCTGTTCCGGAGCATCCACCGGATCGTCGCCGGCCTGATGGAGGCAAAGAACTTCTACATCGCCCTGACGGACCGGAAGACGGGCCTCCTGACCTTTCCGTACTTTGTGGACGAGCGCGACCCCGTCCCGCCTGCCGGCCCCCAGGACGTGGGCCGCGGGCTGACCGCCTACGTCCTCAGGACGGCCCGACCTCTTCTCGCGAGCCCCGAGGTCTTCGAGCGGCTCGTGGCAGACGGCGAGGTGGACCTCGTCGGGGCTCCGTCCGTCGACTGGCTCGGCGTGCCGCTCCGGGTGGGCGAGCGGACCATCGGCGTCCTCACCGTCCAGAGCTACTCGAGTCGCGTCCGTTACACGAAGGAGGACCTCGACCTCCTCCTCTTCGTTTCGGCGCAGGTCGCCCTCGCCGTGGACCACCGCCGGGCCGAGGAGGCGCTCCGGCAGCGCGAACGCGAGCTGAAGAGGCGCATGGACGCGATGAGCGACGCCATCGCCGAGTTCGGACTCGACGGGACCTACCGCTTCGTCTCGCCGTCGTACCGGCTCGCGGGATGGGAACCGGAGAAGCTGATCGGGACGTCCGGGACAGACCTCATCCACCCGGACGATGTGCCGAGGGTCCGGGAAATCATGGAAGGGGTCATCCGGGACGGGCGTCCGGCCTCGGTGCAGTACCGGTACCGGCGGGCGGACGGCCGTTACTTCTGGTCCGACTCCGTCGCGACGCTCCTCCTGGACGAGAGCGGCGCGCCGGAGGGTCTGGTCGTCTCAGGACGCGACAGTACACGGCGGAAGCGGGACGAAGCCGTTCTCGCCCTCTTCCACGAGACGGAGCGGGCGCTTCTGCGCCGCGAGCCCGTCGGCCGCCAGCTCCAGCGGATCTGCGAGCAGCTTCTCACGATGTTCGACCTCGAGGCGGTCTTCATCGGGAAGCGGACCGGGGACGGTGCCGTCGTGCCGCTCGCCTCGACGGGAACGGACGCGGGGCGGACCTCTCTGCCCGGGACTTACGTCGCGCCGCTTGCGGCTCGCGACCGGGTCCTTGGTGTCCTCGAGGTGCGGACCGCGGCGGCCACGCCGGCCAAGACGGAGCTGCAGGCGCTCCTCCACCGCTTCGCCGACCAGATCGCCCTTCTCCTCGTCGAGGCGGAGCAGCTCGAGCGGCTCGACCTCCAGACGGCCGCTCTCGAAGCCGCCGCGAACGCCGTCGTGATCACCGACGCGGAGGGGATCATCGAGTGGGTCAATCGGGCCTTCACCGAGCTGACCGGCTACGCGCTCTCGGAGGTCCGGGGCCAGACGCCGCGGATCCTGAAGTCGGGGGTCCAGAACCCTTTCTACTACCAGAAGCTCTGGGAGACGGTCCTGGCCGGAAACGTCTGGCGGGGGGAACTCTACAACCGGCGGAAGGACGGCTCCGTCTACGTCGAGGAGCAGACGGTCACGCCGGTGCGCGGCACGGACGGAGCGATCCGCCATTTCGTGGCGATCAAGCAGGACGTCACGATGCGAAAGCGGAACGAGGAGCAGATCCGTCACCTCGCGCTCCACGACCCGCTCACCGACCTCGGCAACCGGCGCGCCGTGGAGGAGGTCCTCGAGCGGGCCGTGTCGCGGGCGCGACGGGGAACCCCCTCGACGCTCCTCCTCCTCGACCTCGACCATTTCAAGGTCGTGAACGACACGCTCGGGCACGCGGCCGGCGACACGATCCTCGTCGAGGTGGCGCGGCTTCTCCTCTCGCTGCGGCGACCGGAGGACGAGGTGGCGCGCCTGGGAGGCGACGAGTTCGTCGTCGTCCTCGAGGGGACGGGGACGGACGCCGGACGGCTCGTCGCGGAGCGGATCCGGCGGGCGGTGGAGGCGCACCATTTCGAGGTCGAAGGGAGGCGGTGCGACCTCGGGGTCTCCATCGGCGTCCTGCCGATCGACGGGCGGGTCGAAACCGGAGCGCTCCTCGGGCTCGCGGACGCGGCGCTCTACGCAGCCAAGGAAAAGGGCCGGAACCGGATCGCGATCAGCGACGGAACGTGCGCGCCGCTCGGCCTCCTTTCCGAGGCGAGCGTCTGGGCCTCGCGCGTGAAGGACGCCCTCCGCGAGGAGCGGTTCGTCCTCGCATTCCAGCCGATCGTCCGGCTGGAGACGCGGACGCCCGCCCACTACGAGGCGCTCCTCCGGATGCGAGACGGAGAGGGCGGGCTCGTCCTCCCCGGCGTCTTCCTCCCGGCGGCGGAGCGCTTCGGCCTGATGCCCCAGATCGACGCATGGGTCTTCTCTGAGCTGCTCCGCCTCCTCCGCGAGCGCCCCGACCTCGAGGTCTTCATGAACCTCTCGGGTGCGAGCCTCGGCGACGAGAGCCTCCTCCAGTCGTTCGAGGGGGGACTTCGCGCGGCCGGCCTCGGCCCGGGGCGGCTCGCGATCGAGGTGACCGAGAACACGGCCGTTCGCGACATCCTCGCGGCCCGGGAATGGATGCGAAGGCTGAAGGATCTCGGGTGCCGGTTCGCGCTCGACGACTTCGGCATCGGGTTCTCCTCCTTCGCCTACCTCCAGAGCCTCCCGGTCGACTACGTGAAGATCGACGGCTCCTTCCTGCGCGATCTCGCTTCGAACGCGGGCAACCGCGCCCTCGTGAAGGCGATCGAGACGGTCGCGGAGACCCTCGGCAAGGAGACGATCGCCGAGTCGGTCGAGAGCCCGGAGTCCGTGCCCGTCCTCCTCTCCCTCGGCGTGGAGTTCGGACAGGGGTTCGCTCTCGGGAGGCCGGCGGTCGGCCCCCCGCCGCCTCGTTGACGTCCTCTCTACGGCGAGTCGGACCCGGGGGGGTGCTCGATGATCTTCCCGTTCGGGAGGCCGGCGTTCAGGACGATCGGCGGGAGCTCGGTGTCGATGAGGTACTCGAATTCCTTTCGGAAGTCTCCGAGCGACATTCCGGCGGTGGCTGCGAATTTCGCCAGCTCGTGCGGGTCCTCGAAGTCGTCGCGGCGGAGGCGGATCATGTAGCGGCGAGCGATCGCGTAGCGCGTCGAGCGGATGTCCACCATCCGCACCTTCGTCCGTCCCGTTTCGGGGTCGATCAGGTCGCGGAAGGGGATCGGGACGAAGTTCCCCGCCTGCATCGAGATCATGACGGCGTTTCCGCCGGAGACGAGGTACTTCGTCGCGCAGTACCCGAGGTCGCGCGTGTACTCGAGGTCGTACGGGACCGGGTCGGCGCAGCGCAGCTCGTAGCCGATGGTCTTCGCCGCGATCGTCGTCTTGATCCCGAACGTCCCGAGCCGCTGCTGGACGGCCGCCTTCAGGATCTCTCCGATGTTGACCTCGGCCACCCTGACGTTTCCGTGCGCGTCGTGCTCGACGTCCGACAGGCCGGCCAGCTCCTCCGGGTCTATGCCGAGAACGAGCCCTTCGGCGATGACCGCCACGCCGTCGCGCCGCCCGTAGGAGAGCCGCTTGATGATGGCCCCGGCGAGAGTGTCCACGATCGCCTTGAAGCGGATCTTCCGCGTCTGGAACTCCTCGGGAATGAGCGTGAGGGTCGCGCCGGCCGCCTTGCCGATCCCGAGGGCGAGATGTCCCGCCTTCCGCCCCATCGTGATGACGAAGTACCACCGCGACGTCGTCCTCGCGTCGACGAGAAGGTTCTCGACGATCTCGACGCCGTGGTGGCGGGCCGTCTGGAAGCCGAAGGTGTCGACGTGCGCCGGAAGGTCGAGGTCGTTGTCGATCGTCTTCGGGACGTGAACGACCTGGATCCGGCCGTCGGCCTTCTCCTCGAGCTTCATGGCCGAATAGGCGGTGTCGTCGCCGCCGATCGTGATGAGCTGCGAGACGTTCAGGCGAAGGAGGGAGATGACCGTGTTCTCGAGATGCTTCGGGTTTTTCGTCGGGTTCGCCCGGGAGATCCCGATGTACGACCCGCCCCGGAAGTGGATCCGGCTGATCGCGTCGATCGTCAGAGGGGTCACGTGGTCGACGTTCCCCTCCATGATCCACTCGAACCCGTCGCGGATCCCGAGCACCTCCACGCCTTCGAGCACCGCCCGGATGGTGGCGGATCCGATGACGCTGTTGATCCCGGGGGCGGGACCGCCCCCGACGAGGATGGCGAGATTCTTGGCGTGGCTCATTCCAGGTCTCCCGGTGAGGATCGTACCGAATCAGGCGGGGGAGACCGGATCCCGGTTTCCCCCTTCGCCCTTCGGGGTTACCAGACCAGCCGCGCCCCGAGCCGGAACTGATACGGGCGACGCGTGTCGAGGGGACTGTAGGCCCCGGCCGCACGGAAACGGTTGTCGCCCGGTACGAGTGTGGGGTCCGGCGTATAGGCCTTGAGGAGCAGGTCGTTGATCTCGATGGCGGGAAGGAGCCGAAGCTCGTGCGACGGGCCCGGCTCGCCCGGGCTCACGACCGAGTCGGGGTCGCCGGGCTGGCGGATCCGAAGGGTCTCCGAAGAAAGGTACGAGCCGTCCAGGTGGATCGCCGGCTCGGCGTGGAGTTCGGGAAAGAGCCCGAAGAGCCGCAGTCTGGGTGCTTCGGGCTTCGGCGTCGCGGCTTCACGCGGCAAATCTGCACCGAGCGCCGGGAGCGCCAGGAGAAGCAGGGCAAGACCTGTCCTCGGCAGCATTGACTCCAGCCCCGTGAGGCGCCCCCATTTTAGTGGAGAAAGGACCCCCCGTTCAACGGAAGCGCCGTCCCGTTCGCGTAGGCCCCGAGCGGCGAGAGGAACCAGAGGACGGCGCCGGCGATCTCGTCGGGAGTCGCCACGCGGCCGAGCGGGATCTCGGATTCGATCTCGGCGCGCCGGACGGCGAGGTCGGCGGCGGCCATGTCGGTCGCGACCCAGCCGGGGCAGACGGAGTTGGCCGTGATGCCGTGTCTCCCTTCGGCGCGGGCGAGGCAGCGGGCGAGGTTGACCATGCCGGCCTTCGAGACGGCGTAGTCCGCGCAGTCGGTCTCGCCGCGAAAGGCCGCGCGGGAGGAGACCATCACGATCCGCCCGAAGCGGGCGGAGCGCATGGCGGGGAGAGCGAGGAGCGAGAGGTGCGCGGCAGCGTCGAGGTTGATCGCGAGCGTCCGGTGCCACTTCCGGAGGAACCGGGCGTCGTCGGCCTCGTCGAACGGGTTCCGGTCGAAGATGGCCGCGTTGTTCACGAGGAGAAGGGGAAAGCCGAGGCGAGACGCCACCTCGGTGAAGAGCCGCCGCCGCCCGGACTCGGACTCGAGGTCCGCCCTGACGGGGACGGGTGCCGGCGCGCCGGAGGAGGCGATCCGCTGCGCGAGGGCCTCGGCCGCCTCGCGGGACCTCCCGTAATGGAGAGCGACGCGCGCGTTCGCCCTCGCGAGCATCTCCGCGATCGCGGCGCCGATCCCGCGCGAAGCCCCGGTGACGAGGGCGACGCGTCCCTCGAGGTCGACCGGAATCATGGCCGGAGACGCCGGGCCGCCACGAGCGCTCCCATGGCGCCGACGAACTCTCCATAGGGAAGGAACCGGCAGTTGGCGCTGATGAGAGTGCTCACGAAAGCCAGAGTGTCTCGGAGGGCCGGGTTGGAACGGAGTGTCGATCCGGCGTAGACGATGTCGAGCGGCGTGCCTGCGCCGTTCCGCTGGGCGAGCGCCCCGGCGAGGAGGCCGACGTTCTCACCGATCAGCCCGACGATCGCGTGGGCGAGGTCGCGCGGGTCGCGCGACGTGACGTGGCCGAGGTTCGCGGCCGTCAGGTCGCCCGAAAGAGGGATCTCGCCGGCTCCGTAGAGGTCGCGGACGAGGAGGTCGACCCGCCGCCGGTCCCCCTGCGAGGCGAGGGAGACGAGCGTGTCGAAGTCGGGCTCGTCGAGCAGGAGCCGGCCGAAGCCCTGGAGCGTCCCGCCGCCAAGCCCCGTCCCTCCGACGCGGACGACCCGTCCGTCTTCTTCGACGCGGAGGATGGAGGTTCCGGTCCCGAGGCTCACGAGGAGGTGCGGCCGTGAGGGGGTGAAGTCGGCGCCTGCAAGAAGCGCCTCTTCCCCGAGCCCCCACGCCTCGAACTCGTCCACGAGGACGACCGGAGAGGTCCCGGTGAACTGCTTCGAGAGCCGTCTCGCCCCGGCGCCGGTCGCCGAGAGGCTCGGGGCGCGCCGGCTCGCGAGGAACGAGGCGACGGCGGGGCGGTCGTTGCTCGGAAAGAGAAAGGTCTCGCAATCGGTCAGCGGAGCCCCGGCTGCGACGACGACTGCCTTGGTCAGGGTCGCGCCGAGGTCGAGGCCGATCTCCTCGGCGGGAGCGGCGGCCTCCGTCATGACCGGGATTGTCGCCCAGGTCCGGCCCGGGGCGAATCGGGGGGGAGTGTGGAGACGATTCGCGCGGCGATCTCGTCGTACCCGGCCGGCCCAGGATGGAAGTGATCGGCCGCGAGGCGGTCGGGACGCCCTTCGAAGAGGTCGGCGACCGGGACGACGAGGGCTCCGTCCACGGTTGTGGCCGCCCGCTCGAGGGCGGCGTTGGCGACGAGGAGCGCTATCCGCGCCATGCGCCGGTCGCCCCCGCCATCGGACCAGGGATTGTAGAGACCGACGAGACGGATCGGCGCGGTCGCGTTCGTCTTCCGGATCGTTTCGAGGACCTTCTCGACGTCGGACTCCACGCGGGCGAGGATGCCCGCCGGCGCCTCGCTCGCCTCACCCGCCGGAGCGCCCGGAAGGGACCGCGTCAGGTCGTTTCCCGAGATCGAGAGGACGATGAGGCCGGCCTCGGCGAGCCGCTCCTTCACGTACGGTTCTTTCAGCTTGTCGATGAGGTCCGCCGTCCGGAAGCCGTCCACGGCGAGGTTCTCGACCGTGACGGCCCGGCCCCCCTTCCGAATCTCGCGGGCCACTCGCTCTGGGTAGCCGCCTGCCGCGTCCCCCGCTCCGCGGGTCATCGAGTCCCCGAGCGCGACGATCCGGAGCGCTCCGGCCGGCGCGGGAGGGGCCGGCGTCGGCGTCGGGAGGACCGCCTCGGCCGCCGGGACGCCGAGCCGCCCCGTCACCCCTGCCGCGAAGGAGGCGGCGAAGACCCCCGCCATCGCGAGAGCGATTCCGGCGGGGAGGAACCAGAGAAGGAGCCGTTTCATGATCCGGATTCTCGCCGATGGCGTAAAACCGTGGGATGAAGGGAGAAGTGGTCCTCTCGGCCGAGGGGCTGGCCAAGCGGTACGGCGACCGGGAGGTCGTGACCGACGCGACGTTCGCTCTCCAGAGGGGCGAGGTCTTCGGCTTCCTCGGACCGAACGGCGCGGGAAAGACGACGACGATCCGGATGCTCGTGGGCCTCGTGAAGCCGACGCGGGGACGGGTGCTCATCGACGGGTGCGACGTCAGGCACGAGTTCGAGAAGGCGATGCGGGGCGTCGGGTGCATCGTCGAGACGCCCGACCTCTACCGCTTTCTGACGGGGCGCGAGAACCTCGAGCACTTCGCCCGGATGGTGGGGGACGGCGCCCGCGAGCGGATTCCCGCTCTCGCCGGCCTCGTGAAGATGTCGGGGCGCCTCGACGACACGGTCAGGACCTACTCGCTCGGGATGCGGCAGCGGATCGGAATCGCACAGGCGCTCCTCGGCGACCCGTCGGTCCTGATCCTCGACGAGCCGACGAACGGCCTCGACCCGGCCGGGATCCGGGAGATGCGGGAGCTGATCCGGCATCTCGCGGACGAGCGGGGCCTCGCCGTCTTCGTCTCGAGCCACATCCTCTCGGAGGTCGAGAAGGTGGCCGACCGGATCGCGATCGTTCACCGGGGCCGGACGCTTGCCTCCGGGACGCTCGCCGACCTCATGGAAGGGGGCGCCCGGTCGCTCGAGGAGCTGTTCCTCGAGAAGACGGCGGGGGAGACCGTATGAGGCTCGCCGGCCTGGTCGAGAACGAGACGCTCAAGATTCTCCGGCGGCGCCGCTTCCGCGTCGTCCTCCTCGTCCTCGCGATCCTCCTCGCGGTCGTCGTCTTCGCCCAGCAGCGCCAGCGGGCGCGCGCCGAGAAGGAGCATCCGGGGCAGAACTGGCGGAGCCGGGTGGAGGCGCGGGTGGCCCAGATGGAGCGTCGGCTCGCGCAGGCCCGGCAGATGCCCGACAGCTTCGCCCGCTACATGAAGTTCGAGACGGGGCGCCTGAAGTACCACCTCGAGAAGGACATCGACCCGGAGTCCGTGACGGGACCGCTTTTTTCCCGCGGCTTCGCTGGCGTCGGGTCGATCCTCCTCCTGCCGCTCCTCGTCGCTGTCGTCGGCGCCGATCTCGTCTCGTCGGAGTTCTCCGAGGGGACCGTGACGCTGCTCCTCACCCGTCCCGTCGCCCGGTGGAAGGTGCTCCTCTCGAAGTACGTCACGATGTTCCTCTTCACGACGCTGACGATCCTCGCGGCGGGGGCGCTCTCGTGGGCGATCTCCGGCCTCGCCTTCGGCTGGAAGGGGTGGGGCGCGCCGGTCGTGACCGGCTTCCGGTTCTCGGCGGCGGGGTTCGACGCGTCGGCGGTCCGCGTCCTCCCGCTCTGGCAGGACGTCCTCGTGGCGTGGGGGCTCGCGTGGTATTCGGCCCTCGCCGTCGGGGCCGTGACGATGCTCCTCTCCGTCGTCCTCCGCTCCACCGCGGCGGCGATGGGGACGATGATGGCGACGCTGATCGGCGGGACGATCCTCTCCCGTTTCGCTTCGGACTGGGAAGGCGCGAAGTGGTTTTTCGTCTCGTGCCTCCCGCTCCCCGAGTACTACACCGGAGTCCCGACACCCTTCCCGGGGATGACCCTCGGCTTCTGCGCGACGGTCCTTGCGGCTTGGGCCGCCGCCGCGACCGTCCTCGCCTTCGTCCTCTTCTCGCGACGCGACGTCAAGAGCTGAGCCGAGCGTAGAATCCGCGCCCCGAACCGATGAGCCCGAACGCACACCCCCTCGTCGTGAGTGCCCTCGCCGATGAGTTCGGCCCGAACGCCGGCCTCGCCCTCGAGCTCTATGCCAGCTACCGCCTGAATCCGGCCTCCGTGGACGCCGGCTGGAGGCGGGCCTTCGAAGCCGCCGAAGCGCGGGCCGCGGGAGGGCCGGGCGCACGCCCGATCCTCTCGGCCGAGGTTTTCCCGGAGCCGGACGGGGTGTCCGTGGCGCCCGCGCCGCCCCGTTTGTCCGCCCCGGCACCCCTCCCCGACGGGGAGGTAGTGCCCCTGACCGGCGGGGCCGCCGCCGTCGCGCGGAACATGGACGCCTCGCTCTCCGTGCCGACGGCCACCTCGAACCGTCAGATAGCCGCCAAGACCATGGAGGAGAACCGGCGGATCCTGAACCGGCACCGCGAAGTGACCGGGAAGCCGAAGATCTCCTTCACGCATCTCGTCGCGTGGGCGATCCTCCGCGCCCTGGAGAAGCACCCGGTGATGAACGACGCCTACGCCGAGGTGGACGGCCGCCCCGTCCGCGTCCGGCGCAAGGGCGTGAACCTCGGGGTCGCGGTCGACGTCACGAAGAAAGACGGGAGCCGGACGCTCCTCGTTCCCAACATCAAGGGGGCCGAAAACCTCAGCTTTGCCGCTCTCCTGGACGCATTCGAGACGGTCGTGACGAAGGCGCGCAAGGGGCAGCTCGACCTCGACGCCTTCGCCGGTACGTCGGTCTCGCTCACGAATCCGGGAACGGTCGGAACGACGGCGTCGGCGCCGCGCCTCATGCCCGGGCAGGGGACGATCATCGCGACCGGGGCGCTCGACTATCCGGCAGAGTTCGCCGCGATGCCCGACGAGGTCCTCTCGGCGATCGGCATCTCGCGCGTCCTGAACTTCTCCTCGACATACGACCACCGGATCATCCAGGGGGCGGAGTCGGGGCAGTTCCTTGCGACGCTGGAGATGCTCCTACTGGGCGGGGACAGCTTCTACGAGCGGATCTTCCACGACCTCAAGGTCCCGCACCGCCCGGTCCGGTTCGAGAAGGACCTGAACCCGCCGTTCTTCACGGGCGGCCGGAACATGGAGGCCGTCGAGAAACAGGCGCGTGTCGGCGCTCTCATCAATGCTTACCGTGTGAGGGGACATCTCGTCGCGGACCTCGACCCGCTCGGCCCGGGCGAGGACATCCCGTACCACCGCGACCTCGACCCGCACAGCTACGGCTTCACGATGTGGGACCTCGACCGCCCCTTCGCGACGGGGGGGCTCGGCGGGACGTCTTCGGCGACGCTCCGCGAGATCCTCGAGGTTCTCCGCCAGACCTACTGCGGAAAGATCGGCGCCGAGTTCATGTACAACGCCGACCCGGTCCAGAAGCAGTGGCTCCTCACCCGGATGGAGTCGACGCGGAACCGCGCGAGCCTGACGGACGAGGACCGGAAGACGGCTCTGCGCCGTCTCGTCGAGGCCGAGGCGTTCGAGAAGTTCCTCCACACGAAGTACGTCGGACACAAGCGCTTCTCGCTGGAAGGGGGGGAGGCGGCGATCGCGCTTCTCGCGCGCCTCCTCGACCGGTGCCCGGAAAAAGGGATCGGCGAGGCCGTCATCGGCATGTCGCACCGCGGGCGGCTCACGGTCCTCGCGACCATCGTCGGCAAGCCCGTGGACCAGATATTCGCGGAATTCGAGGACGTCCCGGACCCCGCCTCGATCCAGGGCTCGGGGGACGTGAAGTACCACCTCGGCGCGGCCGGGGTCCACGTGGCGCCGGGAGGCGAGAGCATCGCGGTCGGCCTCGCCCCGAACCCGAGCCATCTCGAGGCGGTCGACCCGGTCGTGGAGGGGATGGTCCGGGCGAAGCAGACCCGCCTCGGGGACCGGAAGCACGAGAAGGTCATGCCCGTCCTCGTGCACGGCGACGCCGCGTTCGCCGGACAGGGGGTCGTCGCCGAGACGCTGAACATGTCCCAGCTCCACGGCTATCGGACGGGCGGGACGGTCCACGTCGTCATCAACAACCAGATCGGCTTCACGACGAACCCCATCGACGCCCGGACGTCGACCTACTGCACGGACGTCGCGAAGATGATCCAGGCGCCCGTCCTCCACGTGAACGGTGACGACCCCGAGGCCGTCCTGCACGCGGTCGACGTCGCCCTCGACTACCGCTGCCGGTTCGGCCGCGACGTCGTCGTCGACCTCGTCTGCTACCGGCGGTACGGGCACAACGAAGGGGACGAGCCGAGCTACACGCAGCCTCTCCTCTACCAGAAGATCAAGGCACACACGTCGACGGCGCGTCTCTACGGCGAGCAGCTCGTGAGGGACCACCGGATCCCCGATGAGGAGGTCGAGGCGCTCTGGGCCGAGGTGCGTGGAAAGCTCCAGGCCGCCTTCGAGGCGTCGGCCGGAGGGCGGAAGAAAACCTCCTTCGTCGACTCGCTCACGGCGCCTCCGGCGCCACGGATCGACCCGGGCCTCGATGCGCGCGCGGCCCTCGTGAAGATCGTCGAGGCGGTGTCGAACGTCCCGCCCGGCTTCGAGGTCCATCCGAAGCTTCACCCCGTCCTGAAGCGACGGGCGGAGTACGCGAGCGGCGGACCGGTGATCGACTGGGCAGGCGCCGAGATGCTGGCCGTGGGGATGCTCCTGATCCGGGGCGTTCCCGTCCGCCTTTCGGGGCAGGACTCCGGGCGCGGCACCTTCAGCCAGCGGCACGCCGTCCTCGCCGACCACCGCTCCGGCGTCGAGCACATCCCGCTGAACCAGATCGCTCCGTCAAGACAGGCGGAGTTCGAGGTGATCGACTCGCTCCTCTCGGAGAACGCCGTCCTCGGGTTCGAGTTCGGCTACTCGGTGGCCGACCCCTCGACGCTCGTCCTCTGGGAGGCGCAGTTCGGCGACTTCGCCAACGGAGCGCAGATCGTCATAGACCAGTTCATCTCGGGGTCGGAGCAGAAGTGGAACCAGCGCTGCGGCCTCGTCATGCTCCTTCCGCACGGACAGGAAGGGCAGGGACCCGAGCATTCCTCGGCGAGGCTCGAGCGCTTCCTGACGCTCTGCTCCGAGGAGAACCTGCGCGTGGCGAACGTCTCGACGCCGGCGCAGTACTACCACGCCCTGCTCCGGCAGATGGCGGGCGAGGTGCGCAAGCCCCTCGTCCTGATGGCCCCGAAGAGCCTGCTGCGCCACCCGAAGGTCGTCTCGAGGCTCGACGACCTCGCCCACGGCGCCTTCCACCCGGTCCTCGACGACGGCGCTCTCGCCAACGGCGGGACTGGAGGCGTCCGGCGGGTCGTCCTCGCGAGCGGCAAGGTCCTCTACGACCTGCTCGCGGCCCGCGAGAAGGCGGGGCAGGGCGACGTCGCGATCGTCCGGCTGGAGCAGCTCTACCCCTTCCCGGGGCGCGAGCTGGGGACGATCCTCGCCCGCTACCCGGTCTCGGCCGAGCTCGCGTGGGTGCAGGAGGAGCCGGAGAACATGGGAGGCTGGCGGTTCGTCCGCGAGGAGTTCCTCGAGGGACACGTCGCCGGCATCTCTCCGTCCCGCACGCTCCGGTACATCGGGCGCCGCTCCCTCGCGAGCCCCGCCCCCGGCTCGCACCACGCCTACGAGCACGAGCAGGAGACCCTCGTCGCCGAGGCCCTCCGCGCCCCGGCCTCGGCACGTGCCGGGGCATAGGCTGATCCCGCGGCGATCTCGGGCGAATCTTGCAGCATCGGCGAGATTCAGATATTCTGAAAAAGATGAAAAGCGGAACTGCTGAGGCGACGCGGATTGGGAAACGGGGAACCATCGTGATTCCGGCCCGGATGCGGAAGCGGACCGGACTGGACGAGGGCTCGCTGGTTCTCATTCGGGAGGATCGGGGTGGCATCGTTATACGGCCGGCCGTAGCGATGGAGGTCGAGATCTATTCGCCGGAACGGAAAGCGGAGTTCCTTCTGGAGAACGCCGTGGACATGAAGGACTATGCCCGCGCACGGAAGGCCGTCCGGAAGCTGGGTCTCGACCCGGACGAGATTTCTCACGAACCTCCTCGCGCCTGAACGTTGCACCTGCTATTCGTCGACGCGAACATACTGTTTTCCGCCGCGTGGCGGAAGGACGCCGGCTTCCTCCGATTCTGGAGTCTTCCCGATGTCCAGCTCATGACGTCGATGTACGCCGTCGAAGAGGTCCTTCGAAACGTCGAGGACGCCGAGGTTCGGGCGCGCCTTGAGAACCTCGTGACGAGGACGACGATCGTGGCGGAAGGCGATATCGACGACGTTGCCGAGTCCCTGGCACTGCATCAGAAGGATCGCCCGATTCTGGCCGCCGCGATCCGGGCGAAGGCGACACATCTTCTGACGGGCGACCGGAAGGACTTCGGCGTGCTTTTCGGCCGACGGATCCGAGGTGTGCTGATCCTGCGTCCCTCCGATTACCTCCGAGACCGTTCGTGACCAGGCGATGAGAGGCGCCGAGTTTCCCCAAGTCGATCTTCCCGCCCGGCGCGTGACGTAATACTCTTCGTCTTTCCCATGTCGGCGATCGTCCCCGCCACTCCACGAGAGACCGAGGTACTGCCGGCGCAGCCCGAGGCGGAGAAGAGCCTGCTCGGGGCGCTCTTCATCGACGGCACGCTCCTGTCGCGTGTCATGGAGTTTCTCGTCCCGGACGACTTCGCCGCCGAGGCGCACCGGGTCGTCTACGACGCCTTCCTCGCCCTGGCCGACCGGAGCGAGCCGCGCGACCTCGTCACGGTCCGGAGCGAGCTGGAGAGGGCGGGACAGCTCGAGCGGTCGGGAGGGGCTTCGTATCTCGCGTCGCTCGTGGACCGCGTTCCGGACATCGAGAACGTGGAGGCGTATGCCCGGCTCATCCGGGAAGCCTCCCTCCGGCGTGCCGTCATCTCGCAGTCGCGCCGGGCGATCCGGGAGGCGATGGAGCACCCGGACGCCGAGCTGGTCCTCGAGAACGCCCAGAGCGCGCTCGTCGAGATCGCGAGGGGGTCGGTCAAGGGGGGCTTCGTCCGTCTCGCGCGGATCGCCGAGCGGAACGAGGAGGAGATCCAGCGGATCCACGGGCGCGGGACGATGCTGACGGGACTCCCGACCGGCTTCACGCGGCTCAACGCGCTGACGCAGGGGTTCCAGAAGAGCGACCTGATCGTCGTGGCGGCCCGTCCCGGGATGGGGAAGAGCGCTTTCGCGCTGAACATCGCCGCGTACCTCTCGATCCACCAGGCGCAGACGGTCGGCTTCTTCTCCCTCGAGATGTCGGCCCAGCAGGTCGGCTTCCGGATCCAGTGCTCCGAGGCGAGGGTCAACCTGCAGCGGCTGCGCGAGGGGCGGATCTCCAAGGACGAGAAGAAGGCTCTCTTCTTCACCCTTCAGAAGATCCGGGACGCGAATCTCTTCGTCGACGACACCCCCGCCATCACGCTGCTCGAGATGCGCGCGCGCGCCCTGCAGCTCAAGCAGCGGCACGGCCTCGACGCCCTCTTCGTCGACTACCTCCAGATCATGGGGACGCGTGGCAGGGTCGAGAACCGGACGCAGGAGGTCTCGGCCTTCTCGCGCGGCCTCAAGGCGCTGGCCAAGGAGCTGGACGTGCCCGTCATCGCCCTTTCGCAGCTCTCGCGCCGGACCGAGCAACGCGGTGCGAGCGAGAAGGAGCCGGTCCTCTCGGACCTTCGCGAGTCCGGCGCCATCGAGCAGGACGCCGATCTCGTCGTTTTCCTCTCGCGCCCCGAGTACTACGACAAGGACACCGAGCAGAAGAACGTCTGCGACGTCATCATCGCGAAGCAGCGAAACGGCCCGACCGACCGCTTCACCCTCGGCTGGTCCGGCGAGTACACGCGCTTCTCCGACCTGGCGCAGGTCTCGGAAACCCCCGGCTACTGAGCCCGCCGTGAAGCTGAGGCCGACCCGCGCCCTCGTCGATGTCGATGCGCTCTCCGCGAACTTCCGGACGCTCACGCGGGCTCTTCCGCCCGCAGTCGCCGTCATGCCCGTCGTGAAGGCGGACGCCTACGGGCACGGGGCGGTCCCCGTCGCGCGGCGGCTCGTGGAGGAAGGCGCCGGAATCCTCGCCGTGGCCGTCGTGGAGGAGGGGGCCGAGCTGCGCCGGGGCGGGATCGCGACGCCGATCCTCGTCATGGGCTGGATTGGCCCCGACCAGCTCGAGGCGCTCGTCGGAAACGGTCTGACGCCCAATGCCCACTCGCCGGAACAGCTCAGGGAGCTGGTCGACTTCGTCGGGGCGAAGCGTCAAAGTCTTCGGGTCCACCTGAAGCTGGACACGGGGATGACGCGGCTCGGAATCCTCCCGGACCAGCTCGCGCAGGTTCTCGAGCTTCTTCGCCTGGGGAAGGAGCACCTTTTCTTAGAAGGGATATTTCAGAATTTCGCCTCGGCCGACGACACGGCTTCGGGCCAGACGGCGGTCCAGCAGAGGACCTTCGAGGAGATGTTGGTAGCAATTCGTGAAGCCGGCCACGCCCCCTCGATGATCCACACCGACAACAGCGCCGCGGCTCTCTCCCGTTTTTTTTCGCCTTCCAAGCAGATCCCGGTCGGGCTCTCTCATGTTCGCCCCGGCCTGGCTCTTTACGCTCCTGTGTCCGGTCTCCCCCTCAAGGACTCTCTCCTCGACGTCATGACGTTTCTCTCCGCCGTCGATCAGGTGAAACGCGTTCCCGCGGGAACGCGGATCGGGTACGGCGGGATGTTCGTCTGCTCTCGCGAGACGACGGTGGCGCTCGTGCCGGCGGGGTATGCGGACGGGGTCCCCCGGTCGCTTTCCGGGAAGGGGAGCGTCCTGATCCACGGCCGGCGTTGCCCGGTCGCCGGGCGCGTTTCGATGGACATGACGGCCGTGGACGCGACGGACCTGCCCGAGCGGCCCCGGCGAGGCGAGGAGGCTCTCTACTTCGGCCGGGGACAGGGGACGCGACTCGGTGTGGAGGAGGCAGCAGCGGCCGCCGGGACGGTTCCCTGGGAGCTTCTCTGCGGCGTGGGACCGCGGGTGCCGCGTATCATCGTCCGCGAGGGCGGCGTCGTGGAGACGCAGTCGAAGTTTCTCTGAAATGTTCGTGCTCGAGTGGCTCGGTCAGGGTCTTCTCGGCGTCCTCAACGCCGTCGGGCGATTCTTCTCCCTTCTCGGCCAGACCCTCCACGGCGCGTTCCGCCCCCCGTTCACTCCGGCGGCGACGGCGCGCCAGGTCGTCCGGGTCGGCGTCGATTCCGTCCCGGTCGTCCTCCTGACGGCCCTGTTCACGGGAGGCGTCCTCGCGCTCCAGACGTTCAAGGGCTTCTCCCGGTTCCACGCCGAGGCCTACATCGGCTCGGTCGTGGCCCTCTCGATGCTCCGCGAGCTGGCGCCCGTCCTGACGGCGCTCATGGTGACCGGCCGCGCGGGGAGCGCCATGGCGGCCGAGCTCGGCTCGATGAGGGTGACCGAGCAGATCGACGCGCTCGTGACCCTCGCCACCGACCCCGTCCAGTACCTCTTCGTTCCGCGGGTCATCGCGGGAATCCTCGTCGTCCCGATGCTGACGGTCCTCGCCGACGCGGTCGGGATGGCGGGCGGGTATCTCGTCGCCGTGACGTATCTCGGGGCGAACCCCGTGACGTACGTCGAGAACAGCTTCCAGTTCCTCAACCTCGACGATCTGACCTCCGGCCTGATCAAGTCGGCCGTGTTCGGCGGGCTCCTGTCGCTGATCGGCTGCCAGACCGGCTTCGACACGACCGGCGGGGCGGAGGGCGTGGGGCGCTCCACGACGCGGGCCGTCGTGGCGGGCTCCCTCGCGGTCCTGATCGCCGACTTCTTCCTGACGAAGATTCTCTTCTGATGAGCGCCATCCCTCCCATCCTCCGACTCACCGGCGTGACGAAGAGCTTCGACGGGAAGCGCGTCCTCGACGGCCTGGACCTCGCCGTCACTCCCGGGGAATCGCTCGTCATCCTCGGCAAGTCGGGGATGGGGAAGAGCGTCCTCCTCAAGCACCTGATCGGGCTCCTCCGCCCGGACGCGGGAACGGTGGAGGTCGACGGCGAGGACTTCTGGAAGGCGCGCCGCGTCCGGCGCGACGAGATTCGGCGGAGGTTCGGGATGTCGTTCCAGGAAGGGGCGCTCTTCGACTCGATGTCGGTCGGGGAGAACATCGCTTTCTCCCTCGTGAGGCACACGAAGCTCACTCCCGGGAAGATCCGCGCCCGCGTGGCCGAGTGCCTGGAGATGGTCCAGCTCCCCGGCCTCGAGGCGAAGCGGCCGTCGGAGCTTTCGGGCGGTATGCGGCGCCGCGTCGGCTTCGCCCGGGCCATCGCCCTGTCTCCGTCGATCCTCCTCTTCGACGAGCCGACGACCGGCCTCGACCCGATCACGACCGACGTCATCGTCGGCGTCATCTCGGCGCTCGCGAAACGCCTGAACCCGACGACGGTCACGATCACGCACGACCTCAAGGCTGCTTTCGCGATCGCCGATCGGGTGGCGCTCCTGTCCGGCGGCCGGATCCTCGTCGCCCTGCCGCCCCGGGAATTCGAGACGTCCGCCAACCCCTACGTGGCCGCCTTCGTCCGGGGGGACAGCCGCCTCGAACCTCCGGCGGACGCGGGCGTGACGGCCGCCACTTCCCGGCCGGGGGCATCCGGGCAGAGAATGGGGGCAGCCTGATGAGCACGACCGCCAAGATCGGAGCTTTCTTCCTCGTCGTCCTGATCGCCGCGGGGATTCTCATTCTCCGGATCGAGGACATCGCGATCGGGAAGAAGGCGAGGACGCATGCGGTCGAGGTCCACTTCGCCGACGTGGCGGGCCTGGACGACAAGTCCGCAGCCCGGATCGCGGGCGTCCGCGTCGGCAAGGTGGACGGCATCCGGCTCCTCCCCGACGGCTCCGCCCTCGTCCGGATCGCCCTCGAGGGGGACGTCGAGCTGCGGCAGGGAGCGGCGGGGCAGATCCGGGCCATGGGCCTCCTCGGCGACAAGTACGTCGACCTCTATCCCGGCCCACCGGCGGGGGCGAAGCTCGCCGACGGAGCCCGGATCGAGGGAAGCGTCCCGACGAGTCTCGACGAGCTGACGAAGCTCGCGGGGGACATCGGGAAGGACGTCAAGGAGCTGACGGGGGCCCTCCGCGGCTCGATCGGCGGAAAAGAAGGGGAGGAGAAGCTGAACCGGATCGTCGACAACATCGGCCGGCTCGCCGAGTCGCTCGCCCAGATGGTCGAGGCGAACCGCTTCAACGTCGACGCATCGCTGAAGAACGTCCGCGAGTTCACGGCCGGGCTGAACGCGACGCTCGCCCGGCTCGACCGGATCCTCGACGAGAACCGCGCGGGCTTCAAGGGAACCGTCGCGAACGCCGACGAACTCTCCTCGAAGCTGAAGCTGACGGCCGACAGCCTGAACTCGATCACGCGGAAGATCGACGAGGGGCAGGGGACGGTCGGCAAGCTGATCAACGATCCGGAGACGGCGAAGAACCTGAACGACACGCTGAAGGCCGTGAAGTCGGGTGTCGACCAGCTGAACACGGCGCTGACGCAGGTGAACAAGCTGGAACTGGAGTTCGGGTTCCGTGGTGAGTACGGCTTGCGGGCGGGCGGGGGTTCGGGCTACTTCACCCTCGACATCATGCCTCACGAGACCCGCTTCTACCGGCTGGAGCTGGCCGCGATCACGCCCGGGCGCCGGTACGACGAGTCCCAGACCGTTTCGATACTCAATCCCGACGGGACCCAGACGACGACGCAGTACACGACGCAGACCTACAAGGACCAGCTCGCCGTGACGGCGCAGATGGGGTGGCGGGAGAGCAACACGATTCTCCGTGCCGGCCTGATCGAGTCACGCGGCGGCGTCGGCATCGACCAGATTCTCTTGGAAAACAAGCTCCGCCTGACGGGAGACGTCTGGGACTTCAACCGCACCGGTTTCCGCCCGCACGCCAAGGCCTACGGGAGATGGGTGCCCCGGAAGAACTTCTTCCTGACGGCCGGGGTCGACGAAATCTTCAACCCCTCCCAGCGCTCGCTGATCCTCGGTGCGGGCTTCAGCTGGACGGACGAGCGCGTCAAGTCGCTTCTGGGGACGACCACGATGTTCAGGTAGCCTCGAGGCGTGGCAAGGAAGCCGACGGCGGTCTTCGTCTGCACGGCGTGCGACGCGCAGGCCCCGCGCTGGCTCGGGCGTTGCCCGGAGTGCGGTGCATGGAACACGCTCGTGGAAGAGGTCGGAACCGCCAGGCCGACGGGAAAGAGACGGCCTTCAGGCGGCGCCGCTGCCGTCCCGCTCTCGGGCGTCGAGGCCTCGGACCTGCCGCGAATCCCGACCGGGATGCCCGACGTCGACCGGGTGCTCGGCGGCGGCCTCGTCCCCGGCTCCGTCGTCCTCCTCGGCGGGGAGCCCGGCATCGGCAAGTCGACGCTGCTCCTCCAGGTCGCCGCGAAGCTCGCGGCGCGGCTCGGGCCCGTCCTCTACGTCACGGCCGAGGAGTCGGCACGGCAGGTGCGGATGCGCGCCGACCGGCTCGGGATCGGGGGGAGCCCGGCGGCCGGCATCTTCCTTCTCCCGGAGACCGAGCTGGGCCGGATCCTCGACGCCGCCCTCGCGGGGAAGTTCGGCGCCGTCGTCGTCGACTCCATCCAGACGATCGCCTCGGATGAGACAGCGGGTGTTCCGGGGTCGGTCGGGCAGGTGCGCGCCTGCGCGGGACGGCTTCTCTCGTTCGCGAAGACGACAGGGACGCCGGTCTTCCTCATCGGGCACGTCACGAAGGACGGGACGCTCGCCGGACCGAAGGCACTGGAGCATCTCGTCGACGCCGTCCTCTCGTTCGAGGGGGAGCGCTTCCATTCCCAGCGCGTGGTCCGGGCATTGAAGAACCGGTTCGGACCGGTCCACGAGCTGGGGGTCTTCGAGATGACGGGGACGGGGCTCACGGAGGTGGCGAATCCCTCGGCGATCTACCTCGGCACGGGAGCGGGAGCGAGGCCGGGCTCGGCCGTCCTCGCCGGGGTCGAGGGGACGCGGCCGCTCCTTCTGGAAGTGCAGGCCCTCACCGTCGAAGTGAAGTACGGCACGCCGCGGCGGACGGCGATCGGCTTCGACGGGACGCGCCTCGCACTCCTGCTCGCGGTCCTCGAGCGGCATGGTGGCCTCAAGCTCTCCTCCCATGACGTCTTCCTGAACGTGGCGGGAGGTGCCGAGAGCGCAGAGCCCGCCGCCGACCTCGCCGTCTCGGCGGCCGTCGCAGGGAGCCTTCGCGGCCGGGCGCTGCCGCAGGCGACCGTCGTCTTCGGCGAGATCGGCCTCCTCGGTGAGGTTCGCCCGGTCTCGGACGTTCCGTTGCGACTGAAGGAAGCCGTCTCCCTCGGCTTCGCGGGCGCCATCCTCCCGTCCGGGAACGCCGCAGAAGCAGCCGCTTTCCCAGATCTTCAGGCGACGCCGGTCCGGTCGGTCGAAGAGTTGCTCGCCCGGTTCTAGCGTCTCTCAGACGGCCCGCGGGCCGCCGAGGATCCGCGCGGGGAGGAAGATCACCGCCTTGAAGAGGGCGAGGACGCCGCCGACGGCGATGCCGATGAGCTTGAACGGGAGCAGGAGGAGCCAGACGAAGGGGTAGAGGACCAGCGCGAGAAGCGCGAGCGGCCAGCAGAAGACGAGAAGAAGGAGCCAGAGGAGGAACTTCGCCATCGTCGGCCTCCCGCCCGATGGTACGCGCCGCAGCGTCCCGGGTTTCCGCCCTCCACAACGTCTTGATCCGATTGCATCATTCCCCGGCCGCCCTCGGCATGGAAAGGTGCGAGGATTGAAGCGGGCCCCGGCACGGGGTCCCGGAGGACGTGCAATGACCCGCACCGTCGACCTGAACAGCCTTGACCTGAGGGACGCCCTCGACCTTGCGAGCTTGATCGAAGACGAGGCGAAGGAGCGATACGAAGAGCTGGCCCACCAAATGGAGCTGCACCACGACGCCGAGGTCGCCCGGTTCTTCCATTTCATGGCAAAAAACGAGGCGCGGCACGGCGAGGAGCTGGCCGAGAGGCGCACGCGCCTCTTCCCGAACCTCCCGCGGCGCGTCGACCGGTCCATGCTCTTCGACGTGGAGGCCCCTGGCTACGAGACCGTCCACGCCTTCATGTCGCTGAAGGAGGCTCTCGAGGTGGCCCTCGCCGCCGAGGTGAAGGCCTTCAACTACTTCTGCGACGTCCTCAAGACGCTTCCCGCGGGCGAGGTGAAGACCCTCTTCGAGGAGCTGAAGGAAGAGGAGGTCCACCACCAGAAACTCGTCAAGATGGAGATGGCGAAGCTCGGCCCCGAGGAGAA
>JBBIPB010000028.1:0-24199 GCA_037443065.1 Acidobacteriota bacterium
GAGCCATGTCTTTGGCCCGGCCGGCGAGGGAGGGGCGTTTGGACTCGGACCAGGACCGGTTCTGCCTCGAAAGGGTCCGCCGGGGAGAGCCCGAGGGGGCGACGGAACTCTTCCGGCGCTACTCCGAGCCGATCCTCCGGTACGCCGACCGCCTCCTCGGGAGCCGGGCCGAAGCCGAAGACGTGACGCAGGAGGTCTTTCTGAAGGCGATCGTCCGGGTGGAGCAGTACGACGGCCGGGCCCCGGTGGCCTCGTGGCTCTTCGCCATTGCCGCGAACGCCTGCCGGGACCGCTTGCGGAGATCCGGGCGCCGCACCTCCGTGCCGCTCGAGTCGGTGGCCGAGCCGGCCGCCCCCGGCCCCTCGCCGGACCGGTCTCTCCTCGAGAGCGAGCGGCGCCGGATCGTCCGGCGGGCGCTCGCCGCACTTTCCGACGAGCAGAGAGAGGCGCTCGTCCTCGCCCGCTTTCACGGGATGCCGTACATCGAGATCGCCCGCACTCTCGAGATCAGCGAGGGGGCGGTGAAGACCCGGATCTTCCGGGCGATGGAGAAGCTCAAGGATGTCTTCTCCGAGGGAGACTCGTCATGGACTGTCGCGACGCCGTAAGAACCCGCGAGGCCGTCGTTCTCCGCGTCTCCGGCCATTCCGGCGAGCTTGGCGAGGCCGAGGCCGCCTGGCTCTCCGACCACCTGTCGCGCTGCCCCGCGTGCGCCGCGGAGGAGCGCCGGCTCGCCGCGGCATGGGACCGCCTCGGGACGGACCCCGGCGCCGAGCCTTCGCCCTGGTTCGGGGCGCGGACCGAGGCCCTGCTGGAGGCAGAGGTCTTCCGCCGCGCCGTCCCGCCTCCCGCTCCGGTTCTCCCGATCCGCCGGACGCGGCCGCTGGCCGCCGGCGGGCTTTTCAAGGCCGCGACGTTCCTCCTCGCAGCCGCCGGGGGGTGGGCGATCGCCCGCTATGGCCCGGGCGCCGTGCGGATACCGGGAGGCCGGGTCCCGATGATTCCGGTCGTGTCGCACCGGACCCTGGACGTTTCCGACGGCCTCCCCGACCTTTCGATGAAGCCGCGCCTTTCGAACGTCGCATTCCGTCCCGCCGACGCCGGGGGGAAGGTGGGCGTCGCGTTCGACGTGACGACCCGCTACACGGTGACCGGGCGGCCGGACCAGAAGGGGATCGCCGACCTGCTCGTCTACCTGATGTCGGGCGCCGCCGACACCGAAGGGGCGCGCGGACGGGCGATCGAGATGGCCTCCGAGGTCTCGAAGGGACCGTCGGCCCCGTCACCGGACATCGTGGCGGCGCTCGCGGAAACGGCGCGCCAGGACCGGAACCCGGGCGTCCGAAAGAAGGCCGTCGAGGCCCTCGCGCAGATGACGCCCTCGGCGGAGACGCGCGACGCGCTCGTGGCCGTCCTGAAGAGCGACGAGAACCCTGCGGTCCGGATCCGGGCCGTCGAGGGGCTTGCCCGGGCGGCAGCCGCCCTGAAGGATCCCGCGACGATGAACGCCCTGCGCGCCCGCGCAGTGGACGAGCGGGAGAATGGCTACGTCCGCGTCCAGGCCGCGCAGGCGCTCTCGAAGATGGAGATGTAGCCCCGTGACCTTCCACGCTCCCGCGCGTCTCCGGGACATGAGACGTCACGACCGAATCCCGCGCCTGCCGCTCCTCTGGACGGCCGTGATCGCGGGCCTCCTCTTCCTTTCGATCGCGGCGGCGCTCCGGGCGGACGCGGAGGAGAAGTCCGCCTCCGCGACCCGGCGCCAGGATTTCAACGCCTCGGGCGCACTCCGGTCGCTCACGGTCGAGAACCTCTTCGGGAGCATCGAGATCACGGCGGGGCCGGCGTTCCGCGCGACGGTCGATGTGACGGCGCGCGCGCAGAGCGAGCGGGAGGCGAGACGGATTCTCGACGAAACGGACTGCCGCTTCGTGAACGAGGACGGCGCACTCTCTCTCGTGACGGAGCTTCCGGGGATGAAGGTCCGGCGGCTCCCCGGAATGCGCTGGAGCTTCCGCGGGAGGGACGAGGACGCCGGCCGCGTAGAGGCCCGGTGGACCGTGACGGTTCCCGCGGGGATTCCCGTCCACGTTTCGTCCGTTTCGGGCCGCGTCGCCGTGAAGGGGATCACGGCGGGCCTGAAGATCTCGACCGTGAACGGCAACATCGAGGTCGCGGGCGCGCGCGGGAACCTCAAGCTCGAGACCGTCAACGGGAACGTCGACGCGGCCGTCGCCGGGCTCACGAAGGACGCGGAGGTGAGCCTGAAGGCGGTCAGCGGCAATCTCCTCCTCCGTCTTCCCGCGTCCGCCGGGTTCCGTTTCGAGGGGAAGACGATGAGCGGCGAAATCCTCTCCACGTTCCCGATCCCGGCGGGAACCCCGGAGTCCGGCCTGCCGCGCGCGGCGGCCGGCCGTCCGGAGCGCGAGCGGCCGACGCGCGAAGCGGTCCGGATCGAGTCGCTGGACGAGGGTCTCGCGGAAATGGACCGGTCTCTGGCCGAGATGAGCCACGAACTCGCCCGGCTCTCGACGCAGATCACCCGCGAGATCACGATCCACCTCCACCGCTCGGTCTCGGGGACCGTGGGAGGCGGCGGAGGCGTCGTGAGGATGTCGAACCTGAACGGCCGGATCATTCTCCTTGGCGAGGGGAGCACGCAGGCGCAGGCCAAGGCGCTCGTCGGTCCTCGGGCGCCCCGGATCGTCGAAGGGATCGCTCCGATGGCTCCGGCGCCGCCGGTACCACCCGGAACGCCGCGGCCGCGACTGGCCCGGGCCCCGGCTCCCCCCGAGCCTCCGGAGTTCGGCCGGCCGCTCGTGCGCGGTGACCTCCCGGGCGACTTCGTGGCGAGCGACGTGGAGGGGGACGTCTCGCTCGGGCGGGTCGCGGGGCGGGTCAAGATCTCCGCGAGCTGGGGGCAGCTCCACGTCGTCTCGGCCGGGAAGGGGGCCGAGCTGTCGACGGCCGGCGGCGACATCACCGTCGATTCCGTCACGGGGGACGTCGTGGCGACGACCGCCGCGGGAAACGTCCGGGCCGGGAGCGTTTCCGGCGACGCCCGTCTCGAGACGACCGGGGGCGACGTCGTCGTCAAGTCCTGCGGCGGCGCCGTCGCGGCCCGGACCACGGCCGGCGACATCACGCTCCGGAGGATCCGCGGCCCGGTCGTCGCGCAGACGTCGGGCGGGTCGGTCTTCTGCGAGATCGTCTCGGCCGTCCGGCCGGGTGTCGAGCTGACGACCGGAGGCGGCGACGTGACGCTCGTCCTGCCGGCCAACTACCGCGGCGACCTGGACGTGCGTGTGAGCGGGGTGGACACCGAGGACGACTACATCGTGTCGCAGTTCCCGGAGGTGGCCGTCGTCAAGCGCGAAACGTTCCAGCGGGCCGAGGGGAAGCTCGGCGGGGGCGGACCGAAGATCGCCATCCGGACGTCGGCCGGTCTCGTCCGGATCCGGAAAGGGCCTCCGGCGCCGTAGCCGGACTCTTCCTTTCTCGCTCCGGGGGAGACACCGCATAATCTCGGTCGTGGGCTCCCTCAGCACCCCCGGCCACCCGCGCCCCCAGGCTTCGAACGTGCCGCCTTCGAATTCCGAACCGGTGGCTGCCGACGGGAGTCAGACGACACCGACCCATCCGGTGCGGCTCAGGGAGAAGCCCGTGCCCCTCGGCCCGCGCCTGAGCACGATCTTCGGCTCGATCGGGCTTCTCGCCTTCTTCGTCTGGCTCATCCTGAGGCCTCCGCAGCGGGTTCCGGTCGTCTTCCTGCCGCGGTACATTTCGTTCGAGGCGAACATCGAGCAGGGCTCGCCCCTCGACTGCCGGAGCCAGGGCTGCCTCCTCGTGATCGTCGGGACGGACCTTCGCGGGCAGGGGTCGATCGAGTCCGCGACGGAGCTTTCCCGCGCCCTCGAGAAGCGCGGCATCGAGACGAACTTCGTCGTGACGGGCGCCCCGGTGAAGGAGTGCGCGACGGCGGCGCGTCTCTTCCGCCGGCCGGTCCTCCTCGATCCGGAGGGGACGCTCACGAAGGCGCTCCGGATCTCGGAGCTCCCGTACTGGATCGTTCACGACCCGTCGGGAAAGATTCTCAGCCGCGGCACGGAGCCGCTGACGGAGACGGAAATCGCCCGCGAGGCGGGCCTCTAGGCGTGGGCGGGGCCCGAAACGTCGTCGTCACGGGAGGCGGAAGCGGTCTCGGGCGCGCGACGGCCGTCCGCTTCGCGCGGGACGGGGACCGGGTGGCCGTCTGCGGCAGGCGCGAGGGGCCGCTCGAGGAGACCGCGGGGCTCGCCCGCGCCGCGGGCGCCGCGGACGTGAGGACGGCGGTCTGCGACGTCCGGTACGAGGAGGACGTCGCGAAGATGGCTGCGTCGCTCCACGCGGAGTGGGGCGCCTTCGACGTCGTCGTGAACAACGCGGCAGGGAATTTCGTCTGTCCCGCAGAGAAGCTCTCTCCGAACGGCTGGCGCGCCGTGATCGAGATCGTCCTGAACGGGACGTTCTTCGTCTCGCGCGCCTTCGGACTTGCGATGATCGACGCCCACGCGGCGGACGGATGCTCCCGCTCGTTCGTGAACGTGGTCGCCGACTACGCCTGGGGCGCCGGGCCCGGCGTGATCCACTCCGCGTCGGCCAAGGCCGGGGTCCTCGCCCTGACGCGGACTCTCGCGGTGGAGTGGGCGCGGTTCGGGATCCGGGCCAACGCCGTCTCGCCCGGGCCCTTCCGCTCGGAAGGGACCGACAGGAACCTCTGGCTCGACGAGACGCTCGCGGCCGAGATCCGCGATTCCATCCCGATGCGCCGCTTCACGACGGCCGAGGAAGTCGCCGAGGCGATCGCCTTCCTCGCCGACGGGACGCGGGCGGCCTACGTGACCGGCGCCTGCCTTCCCGTGGACGGCGGGCACTGGCTGACGGGGACGAACCTCGGGTTCCTCGGCGCTCTCGGGCGGGGGATCCCCGCACAGCGGTGACGAAAGGAGACATCATGGCGGCTGGAAGACCCGGTCCGGTGATCCCGGAGAAATACGCACAGGCTCTCGGCGGGGACGACCCGGTCGAGGTGATGGCGGAGAGCCCCGGCCGGCTGAAGAGCCTGGCGCGAGGGCTCACCGAGAAGCAGCTCTCGAAGAAGCCGGCGCCCGGAAAGTGGTCGATCAAGGAGATCATCGCGCACCTCGCCGACGGCGAGGTCATCCTCGGCAGCCGGTACCGTTTCATTGCCGCGCACGACCGGCCGCCGATCGTGGGCTATGACCAGGACGCCTTCGTCGCGAAGCTCGGCGTCGCGAACACGACGGCCGCCGACCTGATCGACGACTTCGCGATGGCCCGCGCCGTGAATCTCGGCCTCCTCGACCGGCTGACGGAGGCGGAGTGGGACCGCGTCGGCATTCACGCCGAGCGGGGCGAGGAGTCGATCCGGAAGATCGTCTTCATGTACGCCGGACACGACCGCCACCACATCCGTCAGGTCGAGACGATCCGGACCGGTCTCTTCCCGAAGAGGGCGAAGGGGAAGGCGAAGAAGGCGGCGACGCGGCACCGCCCGGCCGGGAAGAGGTGATCGCGTGACGCCGACGAAACGTCTCGCCACCCTCCTTCTGGCGGCCGCCACCCTCGTCTCGTTTTCCGCCTTTGCGCAGTCGCATGAGGCCAAGGCTCAGTTCAGGAAGATGATCACCGCCGTCGAGACGGGCGACTACGAGTCGTTCGTCGAGAACGCCGAGCCGACCTTCAAGGCCGAACTTCCCAAAGCGGCCTTCAACAGCGGGACGCTCACGATCTTCGTCCGGATGAAGAGCGGCTACACGACGTCGTACCTCGGGACGCTCGCCAAGGGGGGCTACTCGGTCTCCTACTGGAAGCTCGCCATCAAGGACGGGAAGGACGACGTCCTCGTCGTCATGGGGCTCAAGGACGGGAAGGTCGGGCGCTTCTCGATGGAGTAGGGGGCGCGCTGGACGACCGTTCAACGGCGAGCGCATGGAGCGCCGTCGAGTCGACCGTAGATGCAAGGCCCCGACTTCAGCGGACGTACCAGGTACGAAGCTCGTCCCGATCCCGATCTGCACGCGGTTGACGGGATCCCGTTTGCACGGACTGAATGAGATGGCGTTCGACTCCGTATTCATCATGTTCTGGAAGGTCACCGCCGTCACATCCGCCCGGTACCAGGTTCCCATCAAAGCGCCCGAGCGGTCCCAGCCCGGTCGTCCGCAGGACCCGTCGCCCACCAGCTTCGCCCGCCACGAAGCGGCCAGGGGCGGCGTCAGGTAGTCGAGGAAGCAGGTCGAGTTGACGAAACTCTCGCCCGGGAACGGCTGATTCGGACTCAGTGACGGCACGTGGCCGCCTTCGGGAGCCGGGTTCACGTTGCCGAGCGGGATGACGGCGGCCACGTCATCGAGATCGGCTGGCGCCTGTGTGAGCACCGTGTCGTTCGGGTCGATCGCGGTGACCGCGCCGTCGCCGCTCCTCTGGTCGGGCCGGGCGCCATCGTTGACGACCGCGTGGAAGATCATGCCGTTGTCCCCGCGGATTCCGAGCCTGAGCCACGCCTGGCGGGTCCCGGGTGCGTATTTCGCGAGGAACGAATTGAGCTGCAGGAACCCGCCGGGTGGAACCGAGAGGGACGGGTCGTTCACGGTCGTGACGGCCTCGCCCGTCTCGCCGTCGAAGATCTCGATGCGGGGAACGAGGGGAGCGCTCGACGCGTCTCCCATGTTCACGATCGCCAGATTCGTCCGGTTCTCCTGATCCTGGCGGAGGCCGTTCAGAAGACCGTACTGGATCGTGCCCGTCCTGTAGGGCCGGGCCGTCGTGAACACCCCGTACCGCCCGCCACCGCCGGGGCTCAAGGTTCGACCGGCCAGGAAGAAGGAGCCGATCGAGGCCCCGCTCTTGAGCGTGAGGGCGCCTGTGAGCGTCGCGGCCACGGAGCCGGACGTGAGGTTGGCCAGGACGACCTCCGTCTGATACGTGGGAGTCTCGACGACGGTTGGCAGCACGAGCCCGCCGATGCCCGAGTAAGTCTCCGGAGGACGGAGAGCCACGGGTGTCAGGAAGGAGCCGTCCGAGTTCACCTGGTCGTTGACGACGGCGTAGGCGTAGTAGAGGGCCGTGCCGCTCGTGCGCTCGACACGAACCGATCCTCCGGAGGCGCCGGGATCGAAGCTCGTGAGCGATGCCTGGAAGAACCCTCCGGGAAGGAGCGTGACGTCCCGTGTTTCGCCCGGGGGCCCGCCGCTCGGGATGTACGTGAGCCGCAGGGTGATCGGTCCGTCGTCCGGAGCGCCGGCGTTCTGCACCGCCACGTTCGTTCGGTCCTGCGTGCTCTGACGGAGGCCGGCGAGACAGGATGGCCCGTCGAGGAGGCTGGCGGGCCGGAGGCCCGTGTAGGCGAGCCCCGCGCGGCCCGTGGGTGCGCTGACGGGCACCGGAGTCGTCGTCCGGACGAGGACGGCGGCCGACGAGAAGAACGACACGCTGTTGAACGTGACGCGAAGCGTTCCGCAAACGTTGACATCCAGCGGGATGTCCAGTCCCAACTCCCGCAGGTAAGCAATCGCGTCGGGAACGACGCGCTGTCTGTGAGCCATGAGCAAGGACGCGTTCGTCACGGTGCCGCTGCCGCCGCCTTGCGCCGCGGTATACCGGTACGTCACGGTCGTGTCGAGATCTCCGTAGTTCGTATCGACGAGCTCGGACGGGAAGAAGGAGCCCGGCTGGCCTGCCGTCGCCACGACGACCGGGACGAAGAGCGTCGGGCTCTCATATGGAATCGCCTGGGCAGAGAGCCGTGCGCAGAGGGCGACAGACGCGAGTCCGGTGAGCCGCAACAGCAGGAGCCGGATGGCCGGCTTCGACGGAAGAGGAGCGTGCAAGCAGCCTCCAATCTCGACGGACGGGTAAGCAGCATCCTGTCCCGGCGGAGGCCCGATGAAACGGCCGTGAGGATGAGTGAAGGTCTGACCCCAATCATTCGCGGGTGAGACGGACGGCGAGGCGTGCGAGGGGCGCTGCGGCGGGGCCGATGAAGCGCGAGGCGAGCCCGCCGTAGAAGACCGAGCGGAAGAGGCGCGAGAAGGCGAAGCGGCGGCCGGCGAGGCTCCTGTGCGCCGCAGCATGCTCCCGCTTGAAAGAGTCAGCGTCGAGCCGTCCCGCGAGGAAATCGAGTATCGGCCCGGCTGCTGCCTCGCCGGAGAGAAGCGCGAGCGCCATCCCCGTCCCCGTGTAGGGATCGATGACGCCCGCGGCGTCGCCGACGAGAAGAACATCGCCCGCGACGGCCGGTCGCAGTCCGAGGTGGACGGGCTCGGAGACGAGGATGGGCCCGGGGACGGGCGTCAGGCCCTCGAGGTCCACTGCAAGCGCCGGGCTCTCCGTCTTCAGCCGGCCGAGCAGCTCGTCGAAATCGTGATGGGCGGCTTTCGCGACGCGGGGCGTCGCGAGTGCGGCGAGGTTGACGACGCCGCCTTCCACCCTCGACAGTCCCAGGTATCCGCCGTCGAAGAGGTGCAGGACGGCGCGTCCCGCGAACCGCGAGCCGTCGCCCGTGAGCTGCTTGCCGAACCCGAACAGCGACGGCTCCTGCCGGAAAAACGGCCGCGAGAGGCGGCCGTCGAGCGGGCTGTATCGCCCCCACGCGCCGAGGAGAACGCGGGCGCCCAGGTCCGCGCCAGCGACCTTCACTCGAAAGCCTTCCCGAAGATTCCCTTCGAAGGACTGAACGGCGGCGCTGAAGTGTAGCCGGGCCCCCTGCCGCTCGGCCGCGGCGGCCGAGAGGGAGTCCAGCCTGGCTCGAGAGAGAGAGAGGACGGGAGCCGGTAGGTCCGATTCGACGCGCCGGCCGCCGGCCGTCACCAGCGCGAAGCGCGCGATCGTTTCCGCAGTTTCGTTCCGAAGCTCATTCCGGATGGCCATTCTCTCGAGCACCGGCAGAGCTTCGTGAGAGAGGAAGCAGCCGCAGATCTTCGGCCGGGGGAAGGACGCCCTCTCGAGGACGACGACCGAGGCGCCGCCGCGCGCGAGCGCCGCCGCGGCGGCGCTCCCCGCGAGGCTCCCGCCGACGACGGCGACGTCGAAGACGGTGCTGCTCACGGGCGCGTCCAGACGAGCTGCCAGACGAATGGCCCCGCCCGGCGGACGGCCGCGCCCGGGAGTGTCTCCGCGGCGAGGGCCGAGATCTCGGACGGCGTGAAGGCCTGAAGGACGCTCGCCCGCCCGTCGAGGGTCGAGATCCGCGTTCGGAAGGCGAGCGGCCCGACTGCCGAGACGAGCGCCCAGGAGGCGCGGTGGCGGGCGAGGTCGAAGGCAACGACGGCTTTCCGCGCCACGCGGCGGGATTCCAGAAGCACGCGCCGGAGATCCGTCTCAGAGAAATGATGGAGAAAGAGCGTCGAGAAGACGACGTCGACGGTCGCATCCCGGAAGGGGAGGCGGAGCGCGTTGCCGGCTGCGCTTCCGCCACGGGGCGCGAGGCGCGCGTGGGCGAGCTTGAAGTCGCAGCCGAGGACGGTGAGCGCTCCGCCCCGGCGCGCGAAGGCGTCGACGAGGTCGCGCCCGACGTGCCCCGATCCGCAGCCGAGATCGACGAGGGAGAGAGGGCGGCGCTCCGGCCCGGCCAGGGTCTCTAGAAGCGGGAGGAGGCGGCGCCGGAGGATGAGCCGCCCGCCGAGGTTCCGGTGGACCCATTCGATGTCGGAGAGGCTCGCCTCCGCGTCACCGGCCGGAAGGTCGCCGTCGAGGATCTCGTCGGCCAGGGCGCGCGCCGGAACCCAGACGCTCATCGTTCAGATTGCGCGGCCGTTCCGGAGAACGAGAGCGGAGTTCTTCGAGCCGAAGGCGATCCCGTTCACCAGGGCGAACTCGACGTCCGCGGGACGGACGGCGTTGGGAACGTAGTCGAGGTCGCACTCGGGGTCGGGGTTCTCGAGGTTGATCGTGGCGGGGAGGAAGCCCTCCTCCATGCCGATCAGCGTCGCCGCGATCCCGGCGGCTCCCGACGCCCCCTGCGGGTGCCCGATCTGGCTCTTCACGCTCGAGCCCGGGACACGCCGGGCGTGATCGCCGAGCGCGAGCTTCGTCGCGCGCGTTTCGATCCGGTCGTTCAGGGCCGTCGAGGTGCCGTGGTACTGGACGTACCCGACGTCGGCCGCGGAGAGCCCCGCGTCCTCGAGGGCCTCCGTCATCGCACGGGCGGGCTCCTCGCCCGACTCGTCGAGCCGGACGCGGTGGTAGGCGTCGCACGTCGCCCCGTAACCCAGCACCTCGCCAAGGGCCCGCGCGCCGCGGGCGCGGGCGTGGCCGAGCTCCTCGAGCACGAAGATCCACGCCCCTTCGCCGAGGACGAAGCCGTCCCGCCCTGCGTCGAAGGGGCGGCTCGAGCGCGCAGGCTCGTCCGTGAAGGCCGTCGAGAGGATCTTCATCAGGGCGAAGCCGGTCATGATCCCGGGCGTGATCACGGCGTCAGCACCGCCGGAGAGGACCACGTCCCGCTCGCCGTGCGCGATCGACTTCGCCGCGTACGCGAGCGCGTCCGTCGAGGAGGTGCAGCCCGTGGAGACGACGTGCGAAGGCCCTCTCAGGCCGAAGCGCATCGAGATCTCCGAGGAGAGTGTCCCGATCGTCCCCGTCGGGATCGAGTAGACGGACGCCTTCTTCAGGTCGCCGCGGTACCAGTGGCCGTACATCCGCTCGAAGAACTCCACTGGCCCGCCCCCCGACCCGAAGACGACGGCGATCCGCCGCCGCTCCGAAAGGGAGAGCGCGTCGGGCGCGAGGCCGGCATCTCGGAAGGCCTCCTCGGCCGCCGCGAGCGAGAGCGGGACGACTCGCGCGACGTGGCGAAGCTCGGCAAGCGGCATGACGGAGGCGGGATCGAAGCCCGGGACCTCCGCGGCGATCGGGACCGGGAGGCTGGAAGGGTCGAAGAGCGAGATCCGGGAGACGCCGGAGCGCCCCTCGCGCAGCCCGGCCGCGAAGGCCTGCCGGCCGACGCCGAGAGGCGTGGCGCAGCCGAGCCCGGTGACGACGACCCGGCGGCGGCTCACTCGAAGGCCCCGAGCGTCGTCTCCTCCGTCCCGGCGTAGATCCCGGCGCGGTCTCCGGCGGCGAGCCGGGCCCTCGGCGGCAGGACGAGGAGCCCGTCGGCCCGCGCATGGGAGAGGACGTCGTGGCTTCCCCGCGTGGGGACGGGCTCGGCGAGGAGCGTTTCGCGGTGCCGCGAGAGACGCGCCGGCACGAAAGTGAGGCGAGGTCCGCGGTTCGCGGCGGCAGCCGTCAGCGTCGCCTCCACCGGCGGCGGGAGCGGCGGAGAGACGCCGGCCGCCTTGCGAAGGGCCGGCCGGACGAAGAGGTCGAAGATGACGGCGGCCGAGACCGGATTCCCCGGGATCCCGAAGACGAGCGTCTCGCCCGCCACGGCGAAGAGGACGGGCTTCCCCGGCTTGATCGAGACCTTGTGGAATCTGGTCTTCGCCCCGAGCCCCGAGAGGATGCCGGGAACGAGGTCGAAGTCCCCTTCGGAGACGCCCCCCGACGTCAGGAGTAGGTCCAACCCGGAGGAGAGCGCCCTCCCGATCGCGACGCGGAGAGCCCGCGGGTCGTCGGGAGCCGTTCCGAGGTCGTGCGCCTCGGCGCCGGCTCTCGAGAGCACACCGAGAAGAAGCGGCCCGTTCGTGTTCCGGATCTGCGCGGGGCCGGGGTGCGCGCCGGTTGGGACGATTTCCGACCCGGTGACGAGGACGCCGGCGCGCATTCGGCGGGACACGGAGAGGAAGTCGCGGCCGGCGGCGGCGGCGAGGACGAGATCGGCGGGCGAGAGCCGGTGCCCCCGTTGGAGAAGCGTCGTGCCGGCCGTGAAGACCTCTCCCTGCCGCCGGAGGTGATCCCCGGGAGACGGCTCCGTCCGGAGTGAAACGGTTCCGTCCGCGCGCTCCTCGGCGTCCTCCACGGGGACGACGGCGTCGGCGCCCTTCGGAACCGGCGCTCCCGTCATGAGCTTGACGGCGCTCCCTTCCGCGAGAGGTCCGGCCGCGGCCCCCGCGCCGAAGGCTCCGGCGATCCGGAGGTGCGACGGCCGCGGCGCCGCCTCGGCAGCCCGGACGGCCCAGCCGTCCATCGCCGTCGTATCGAACGGCGGCAGGTCGAGGTCCGCCGCGACCGTTTCGGCGAGGACGCGCCCGGCGGCCGCGGCGACGGGAACGCGCTCGGCACCGGCCGGCAGGACGGAATCGAGGACGCGCTCGAGCGCCTGCTCGAACGAGATCACGCGGGCATCGTAACTGATTAGAATCGCGCCCATGTCCTCGGGGAGATTCCAGTTTCAGGGGGATCTCGCGGAGCAGCCGCTGCCGGAGATCCTCCAGACCGTCTACCGCTATCGCGCGCCGGGCGTCGTGACGGCGGTGCGGGACGAGGTCGAGAAACGGATCTTCCTCGACGGGGGATACGTCACGTTCGCGACTTCCACGGATCGCGAGGACTCGCTCGGGTGCTACCTCCGCCGCTCGCGGCGGATCGCCACGGACGAGCACCGGTTGCGCGAGCTGGACCTCCTCGCCGCGAAGGGAGGGCGCCGGTACGGCGAGATCCTCGTCGAGCACGGCGTTCTCACATGGGAAGAGCTTCGGGACAGGGTCGCGGACCAGGTCCGGGAGATCCTCTGGTCCGTGTTCGACTGGGAGAGCGGCTGCGTCACGTTCGAAGCGGGCCCCTCCCGTTCGGGCGAGGCGATCCGGCTCGACATCCCGACGCCGCAGGCGATCCTCGACGGCGCCCGCAGGATCACTAATCCGAAGCGATGCGTCGCCCGCCTCGGACCGTCCTGGTCGGTCTTCGAGCCGGGGCCCGAGACGCCCGAGCGGCTACTGCTCACCCTCTCGACGGCCGAGCGGCAGTTCCTCGCGCGCGCGGACGGCTTGCGTACGTTGCGGGATCTCGTGGGCCTCGGCCCGGGAGACGTCGCACAGAACGCGAGAATCCTGTACGCTTTCTGGGTCCTGAAGCTGATCCTTCGCCGCGAGCTGACGAGCGGCATCCGGAAGCTTCAGTGGCGGACCGGATCGGGCGAAATCCCCGCCTCGGGAAGCGGGCGCTGAGGCCCGGCCGGTTCGGGACGGGGGATGACGAAATGCCTTTGTACGAGTATCTCTGCGAGTCGTGCGGGCGGTCCTTCGAAGCCATTCAGAGGTTCTCCGAGGCCCCGCTCACGACCTGCGACCGCTGCGGCGGGACGCTGAAGAAGCTCCTCTCGGCGCCGGCGTTCCAGTTCAAGGGGAGCGGCTGGTACGTGAGTGACTACGGCCGGCCGGGCGGAGGGACGAAGAGTGCGGACGAAGGGGGAAAGAAGGACTCCGAGGCCTCGAAGGAGAGTGCTGCGAAGGAGAGTGCTGCGAAGGAGAGTGATTCGAAGGAGAGTCCCTCAGGAAAGAGCTCCTCGAAGGAGAATTCCGCGAAGGACGGATTCTCGAAAGACGTCGCCTCGAAGAAAGACGGCAAGGTGCGCTCCTCCGGGAAGGACTCCTGAGCCGGAGCGTGAGGCCCTTCCCGGTCCTCGGGACGGTGCTTTCGCTGCTCGCTGCGCCGGCGGCCCTCGGGGTGCCGGCGCCCGGGACCGTCGCGGGCAGCTGGCTTCGGTATCCGCTTCCCGGAGCGGAGGTGAAGGTGCTCGCCGTCGACCGGACGGCGCCGGACGCCTTCTGGCTCGGCACCGCGCAGGGAGGGTTCTACCGTTCCACGGACGGTGGCCGGTCGTGGGCGCCTCCCTCGTCGGGCGTGCGCTTTCCGGGGTTCTCGGTGACGGCCCTTGCGCCGGATCCCGAGCGTCCTGCGACGCTCTGGATCGGATTGACCGGGATCGTCCGCGGCGGGCGGCTCGTCGTCACCGAGGACGGGGGCGCCACCTTCGCCGAGGTGCGCCGCTGGGACGAGCGCGCGGGAGCGCGGGCCGTGGCCGTCGAACGTCTCGACGGGCGGCGCGTCGTCGCCGCCGGCGGGGACGGCGGCCTCGAGATCTCGGAAGACGGCGGTTCCTCGTGGCGGAAGTCCCTGCCGCCTCTCGACCCGGGTGTCGGCGTCTCCTTCGTGGCCTTCCACCCGGCCCGTCCGCAGCTTCTCTTCGCCGGCACGTTCCGCCACCCCTTCCGCTCGGCCGACCTCGGCCGGAGCTGGTCCCGGATCGCGTCGGGGATGGTGGAGGACACCGAGGTCTTCGGCATCGAGTTCGCCCCCGGGAACCCCGACGACTTCTGGGCCGCCACGTGCGGCTGGGTCTACCGGACGACGGACGGAGGCGCGAGCTGGGTGCGCTACCGGGAGGGTCTCGCGGACCGGAGAACGCTCGTCGTCCGCATCGACCCGACGAACCCCCAGCGGATCCTCGCGGGGACGACCGGGGGCCTTTTCGAGAGCCGCGACGCGGGGAAGAGCTTCCGCCGCCTCTGGCCGGACGTCGTCGTGAACGCCCTCCTCTTCGACCCGCGGCGTCCCGCGCGGCTTCTCGCGGGGACCGAATCGGACGGCGTCCTCGTCTCGGAGGACGCCGGCTCCACCTTCACGAGCGGTTCGAAAGGGCTCGCCGAAGCGCGTCTCTCGGCCGTGGCGATGGGACGCGACGGGCGGCTCGTCGTGGCGCGCGCGGCCGACGGGCCGTCCGGCGGCCTCTGGTCCGTCGACTCGTTCTCCGGGAGCGCCGAGCGCCTGGCCGCGTCGCCCGCGGCGACCGTCGTCGCCCTCGTCTCGGCCGGCGGGCGTCTCGCCGCGGCGACGCCCGAAGGAGTCTTCGTCGCGCCCGGCGTGTCGGCGGCGTGGGAGAAGGCGCTCGCGCGGCCGTCCCGCGCGCTTCTCATGAACGGAAGCGCCGTCGCGGCCGCGACCGACGAAGGGGTCTTCGAGAGCCGGGACGCGGGGAGGACCTGGACGCGCCTCGGAAGCCTCGCGGCGCCCGTGAGTGCGCTCCGCCGAATCCTCCTTCCGGGCTCGTCGAGTCCGAGCCTCGTCGCGGAATCGGCCGGCGTGCCGCTGGTCTGGGACCAGGGGCGCTGGATCGGGCTCGATTCGCCGGGAGTCACCGGCCCGCTGTCGGGCGGCTTCGGCCGGCCGCGTGTCGTCCGCACGCCGGTCTCCGTCGGCGTCGAGGTGGACGAGGCGCGCGGGCTCCTCGTCTTCCGAGACGAGAGGGGCGCGTCGGTGCTCGTCCCCCTTCCGGAACCGGGACTTCAGGTGGCGGGGTGGGAAGGGGACCCGCGCGACCCGGGTGGCCTCTATCTCGCGACGGTTGGCCGCGGCCTCTTCCGCTTCGTGCCGTCCGGGTCCGGACCGGTCAGCGCCGCTTCTTCGACAGGAAGATGACCCGGGGCAGGCCCTCGAGGTCGGCGTCGGTCGTGACGATTTCGGCCCCTTGACCGCGGCCAGTCGCGTAGATGATCGCGTCGGCCATCGAAAGGCTGTGTTCGAGGCTCAGGTCCGCCGCCTCGAGGGCGAGGGTCTCTGTGAGCGGCACGACGTTCGTCTTCATCATCTGCGCGACGGCCTTGAGAGCGTCCTCCTCGGATTCGTCGCGCTTGACAACCTTGTAGACCTCGTAGAGGACGATGCTCGGCGTCACGATCGTTGCCGGGTCCTCGAGGAGGCGAAGCACCCGGTCGGCGTGGGGGCCGCCACGGAAGATCTCGAGCCAGCCGGAGGAGTCCAGGAGTCTCAGAACCGGTCCTTCTTCTCCCGGAGACCGGTTGCCCGGACCCGCTTCGCGAAGCCCTTCAGAGCCGAGAGAGGCTCTTCTGGAACGAGGGTTATGACGCCCCCCTTGCTGATGACCTGGAGGGCCTGGCCCTTTCTCAGTGCGCTCTCCTGGCGGACGTCCTTCGGAATGACGACTTGATACTTCGACGAGACCACGGTCCGGGCCATCGGTCCTCCTTACCAGGTGCCATTCTCCTACGATCAGTAGATCGATCGCAAGATCGTCCTACCGCCCCGGGACCTCGACGAATCGGACCTTCGCCCCGCGGACGAGGCCGTTCTTCGCCGCAGCTCCCGCGTTCAGCTCGAGAACGGTGTCCGATGGGGCGGCCGGCGCGTAGGTCGGGCAGGGATCGGCGGCGCAGGAAGGGACGTTCGGGATGACGTCGACGATCGCGCCGTCCTTCGTCAGGTGGACGAGGTCGAGCGGGAAGTGGCAGTTCTTCATCCAGAAGGGACGTGCCTCGAGCCCGTCGAAAAGAAAGAGCATCCCGGCATCTTGCGCGAGCGACTCGCGGTACATCAGTCCCTGGGCGCGCTCGGCGTCGGTCAGGGCGAGTTCGACGCGGACGACGGCGCCGGAGGGGAGGACGACGCGGGGTCCGCCAGCCTCCGCGGCCGGTGCGGGCGCGCGCGAGGGGCCGGAACAGGAGGACGCCGCGAGTCCGAGGGCGACGGCCGCGGCGAGAAACGGGGCGCCCGGCCTCATGTACGGCCGGCGGGAGTGTCGGTCCTCTCGTCCACGACCTCCTCGCCTTCGCGGCGGATGCCGTACTTCTTCGCGTAGTAGCGGAACGAGCGCTCCGACATCCGGAGCAGCTCGGCCGCCCGGATCTGGACTCCGCCCGTCCGTTCGAGAGCCTGCTGCATCAACCGCTTGCCGAGCCATTCGAGGTAACGTTCGAGGTCGATCCCCTCCGCTGGCAGGTCGACGCCGTCTGCCGCCGCGGCCGGCGGAAGCCCGGCCGGGTGGAGAAAGACCTCGGGAAGCGAGCTCGTCGTGATGACGTCCGACGGTTCGAGAGCCACGGTCCGCTCGATCAGGTTCTCCAGCTCGCGGACGTTTCCGGGCCAGGCGTGTGCCTCGAGGAGGCGCATCGCCTCGGTCGAGATCTTCTTCTCCGGCATCCCCTGCTCGCGGGCCACCTTCCGGAGGAAGTGGCGGACGAGGTACGGGATGTCCTCGCGGCGCTCGCGGAGCGGGGGGATCGGGAGCGGGATGACGTTGATCCGGTAGAAGAGGTCCTCGCGGAAAGCCCCCTCCCGCACCTTCTTGGCGAGGTCCTTGTTCGTCGCGCAGATGATCCGGACGTCGATCGGCTCCTCGCTGTTGCCTCCCACCCGCCGGATGACGCGCTCCTGCAGGGCCCGGAGGAGCTTCACCTGCATCGTGAGGGAGGTCTCACCGATCTCGTCGAGGAAGAGCGTCCCTCCCTCGGCCTCCAGGAAGAGCCCCTTCTTCTCCTTGATCGCCCCGGTGAACGCCCCCTTCTCGTGCCCGAACAGCTCCGACTCGAGGAGGCCCTCGGGCATCGCCCCGCAGTTGATGGAGACGAACGCCTGGGCCGCGCGGGGGGACGCCTCGTGGATCGCGCGGGCGATCAGCTCCTTGCCGGTGCCGGACTCGCCCGAGACGAGCACCGTCGAGGTCGTCTTCCCGATCCGGTCGACGAGATCGAGGAGGGAGCGCATCCTGCGGGAGACGCCGACGACTCCTTTCGTCGTCTTTTCGATCCGCTCCTTCAGGGCGACGTTCTCCTCGGCGAGGCGCTTCCGCTCGAGGGCTCGCTCGACGACGTGCTTCATCTCCTCGACGTCGAAAGGCTTCGAGATGTAGTCGTAGGCACCGGCCTTGAGCGCGTCGATGGCCGTCTTCGTGGTCGTGTAGGCCGTGATCATGACGACGGGGACCGAGGGCGCGAGCTCCCGGCTCCGCTTGAGGATGTCGAAGCCGCTCCCGTCGGGCATCCGGACGTCCGTCAGGACGAGGTCGGGGACGCCGCGCTCGAGTCGCGCGAGCGCCTCGCTGCAGGAGCGTGCAGCGTCGACGCGATACCCCTCGCCGCGGAAGACGATCGAGAGCATGTCGACGATGCCCGGCTCGTCGTCGACGATCAGGAGTTCCGGTCCGGCCGGGGCCGTCATGCGACCTCCCGGGCGCTCGGGGCCGCGGCCGGGGACGCCGAGGCCGAGGGAAGGGCGATCGTCACGGTCGTGCCGTGCTGCGGCTCGGTCTCGACGTCGATCCGTCCGCCGTGCTCCTCGACGATCCGGTAGACGATCGCGAGGCCCAGGCCGGTCCCTCCGCGGAAGCTGTGGGCGAAGGGGGTGAAGAGCCGGCTCCGCTCGTCGGGCGTCATCCCGCGCCCTTCGTCGGTAAAGGAGACCGTCCAGGTGCCGTCCTCGAGGCGGGCCTTCACGGAGAGAGAACCCCCCGCCGGCATCGCCGAGAGGGCGTTCCGGGAGACGTTCCAGAAGATCTGCCGCAGCTGTCCCGGATCCGCGGAGAGTACGGCCGATGGGGGGTCGAGGTCGAGGGCGATCGTGTGCCGGGGGGAGACCTCGTCGCTGTGCTGGAGGAGCGTGAGGACGTCCCGCAGCGCGGCCGGCGCGTCCACCGGCTCGACGGCCCGCTCGCGTGGGCGGACGTAGCGGAGGAAGTCCTCGAGTATCCGGGAGAGGCGCTGGGACTCCGTGACGACGATCTCCATGAGCCGGTGCTCTCCCGAGCCGGGAATCCCCATTCCCTTGAGGACCTGGACGGAGCCCGAGATCGAGGCGAGCGGGTTGCGGATCTCGTGGGCGATTCCCGCGGCGAGCTCGCCGACGGCGGCGAGCTTCTCCTTCAGGCGGACCTCTCCCTCGAGTTTCCGGAGGCGCGTGACGTTCTGGAAGATCAGAATGCGGCCGGTCGCCCGCCCGCTCGGGTCCTTGAGCGAGCTGGCCGAGACGCCGAAGAACGCCTCGACCCCCCGCGTCGGGCGAACGGCGTCGAAGCGGAGGATCGCCCCTTCGGCCGCACGGATCCTGTCCCATGTCCCCCCGTCCACGAGCCCGAGCGAGAGGACGGGCTTCCCGACGACGTCGACCGGCGCGAGGTCGAGGAGGTCCGCCCCCGCAGGGTTCGTGTAGGTGACGACGCCTTCGAGGTCGGTCGTCAGGACGCCGGAGGACATCGAGGAGAGGACCGAGGCGTGAAGAGCCTGGAGGCGGGCAATCTCCGCCTTCCGCCGCTCGACGTCCCGTCGCGCCTCGCCGAGCTTCTCGGCGCTCGCCGTGACGAGGAGCGCCGTGCCGACGAATGCGGCGACGTTCAGCGCGGCGTTTCCGACGAGGGTCGCAGCGGGCCAGTGGCGCGGGCCGTCGACGGGCATCAAGACGCCGAAGTACATCAGGTCGAGGAGGACCGTGTAGAAGACGGCGGCGAGGCCCGCCGCGCTGAGACCGCCGCGCCGCCCGAGGAGGATCGCGCCGGCCGCGACGGCGGCGAGGTAGAGGAAGGTGAACGAAGAGTCCGGGCCTCCCGAGATCCAGACGAGCCCGGTGACGACGAAGAGGTCTCCGAGGATCTGGAGGCCGGCGTTGGCTTCCGCCGGGACCCTCTCGAGAGAGAGGAGGGCTCCGACCGAAAGGAGACATGCGAAGGCGACGAGGTAGTAGATGAGGCCGAGCGGGAGCGAGACGTCGAAGGTGATCTGGATGAGGAATGCCGAGAACATGAGCGTGAAGACGACGATCAGGCGCAGCGACGCGTAGGCGCGAAGCGCCGGGCGCAGGGCCTCGCCGGCTTCGTCGAGCGGAAGGCTCACGCGGGAATTCTAGCGGCTACTGGAGCTTTCCGATGAGGTCGAACATCGGCATGTACATCGCGACGATGATCGAGCCGATGACCGTGCCGAGGATCGCGATCATGATGGGCTCCATCAGCTTCATGAGCCCGTCGACCGCATTGTCGACTTCGTCCTCGTAGAACTCTGCGATCTTCGTGAGCATCGCGTCGAGAGCGCCCGTCTGCTCGCCGACGCTGATCATCTGGACGACCATCGGCGGGAAGACCTTCGTCTCGGCGAGCGGCTCGGCGATCGTCCGGCCGGCCTCGACCGACTTGCGGACGCCGAGGATCGCATCCTCGATGATCGAGTTTCCGGCCGTCCGGGCCGTGATCTCGAGACCGTCGAGGATCGGGACGCCCGAGGAGATGAGCGTCGCGAGGGTGCGGCAGAAGCGGGCGACGGCGATCTTCCGCATGATGTCCCCGAGGACGGGGAGCTTCAGGACGATGCCGTCGACGACGCGCCGGCCCCGGTAGGTCGCGTAGTAGCGCGTCAGGAAGAAGCCGATCACGGCGATCCCGATGGCGATGAAGATGATGTAGTGCGCGACGAAGTTGGACGCGAGGATGACGAGGCGCGTCGGGAGGGGAAGCTGCGCGCCGAGGGCGGCGAAGAGGGCGGCGAACGTCGGGATGACCTTCCAGAGAATGATGAAGACGACGATGGACGCGATGAGCAGGACGGAGATGGGGTAGATGAGGGCCGTCTTGACCTGCCCCTTGAGCTTGACGGCCTTCTCGATGTAGGTCGAGAGGCGCCGGAGGATCGTGTCGAGGATACCGCCCGCTTCGCCGGCGGCGACCATGTTGACGAAGAGGTCGTCGAAGGCTTTCGGATGCTTGCGCATCGCCTCGGCGAGCGACGAGCCGGACTCCACGTCCTGCCGGACGGCGAGGATGATCTTCTGGAAGAGGCGGTTGTCCTGCTGGCCCCCGAGGATCTCGAGGCACTGGACGAGCGGCAGCCCCGCGTCGATCATGACCGAGAACTGGCGCGTGAAGATGGCGAGCCGCCGGGAGTTGACCTTTCCCGGCCCCACCTTCGGGATCGCGAATTCCTTCCCCTTCTCCTTGACGGTCGTGACGTCGATCTGCCGGCGCCTCAGGTCGGCGATCGCCATGTCCTTCGAGTCGGCGACGAGGACGCCGCCGGTCACGACCCCCTGCCGCGTTTTCCCTTTCCAGACGTACTGGGCCATGCCGCTCCTTCTTCCTCCGCTCAGCCGCGGCGGGCCGCGGCCGCGGACGGACCGGCGGCCGGCGCCGAGGCCGCTCCGACCCCTCGTTGAATCATCTCGATCAGCTCGTCGGGGAGGGACGAGACCGAGACCGCGAGCTCCTGCGAGATCACGCGGCGGTGGACGAGCGACGCGAGGGACTGGTTGAAGGTCTGCATCCCGTACTTGCTTTGTCCGGTCTGCATCATCGAGTAGATCTGGTGCAGCTTGTCCTCGCGGATGAGGTTCCGGATCGCGGGCGTCGGGATCAGGATCTCCATCGCGAGGCAGCGCCCGCGTCCCGAGGCGCGCGGCAGGAGCGTCTGGCAGAGGATGCCCTCGAGGACGAAGGAGAGCTGCGCGCGGACCTGCGGCTGCTGATTGGCGGGGAACGAGTCGATGATCCGGTTCAGCGTCTGGACGGCGCTGTTCGTGTGGAGCGTCGCCATCGTGAGGTGGCCCGTCTCGGCGATCCGGAGGGCGCAGTCCATCGTCTCGAGGTCGCGCATCTCGCCGACGAGGACGACGTCCGGGTCCTCGCGGAGGACGGCACGGAGCGCGTTCGGGAAGGAGTGCGTGTCCGCGTGCAGCTCGCGCTGGTTCACGATGCAGCGCTTGTGCGTGTGGAGGAACTCGATCGGGTCCTCGATCGTGACGATGTGACGCGGCTGCTCGCGGTTGATCTTGTCGATCATCGTCGCGAGCGTCGTCGACTTCCCCGAGCCCGTCGGCCCCGTGATGAGAACGAGACCGCGCGGCTTGTTACAGAGTGGCTCCACGACGGGCGGCACGCCGAGCTCGCGGAAGCCGAGGATCTCGTAGGGGATCTGCCGGAAGACTCCCGACACCGCCCCGCGCTGGAGAAAGACGTTTCCGCGGAAACGCGCAAGCCCCTTGACGCCGAACGAGAGGTCGAGCTCGAGGCTCTCCTCGAACCGGTGCTTCTGCACGTCGGTCAGGATCGAGTAGATGAGCTGCTTCGTCTCGGGGACGGTGAGGGGGGGGAAGTCGAGCGGGACGAGGTCCCCGTCCACCCGGATCATCGGGGGAGAGTTCGTCGTGATGTGAAGGTCCGAGCCCCCGCGCTCCACGAGCGTCTTCAGGAGCTGGTGCAGCGTCGCTCCCATCAGGTTCCTCCCCTCGGACGAGGCATCCCCAATGATACGCGACGGCCTAGAGGACCGTCTCCCGCACGACCTCCTCGATCGTCGTGATCCCTTCCTTGATCTTGACGAGGCCCGAGCGGCGGAGCGAGATCATCCCCTCCTCGATCCCCTTGCGCTTGATCTCGATCGAGGAGGCGCCCGAGAGGATCATCTCCCGGATCTCCTCCGAGACCTCGATGACCTCGATCAGGGCGACGCGCCCCTTGTATCCCGTGTTGTTGCACCGCTCGCAGCCCTTTCCCTTCATGACCTGGACCGATTTCGCCTCCTCGGGGTTGAAGCCGAGCGAGACGAGGACCTGTGGCGCGACCTCGGTGGGCCCCTTGCAGTTCGTGCAGACGCGGCGGATGAGGCGCTGGGCTGCGATGAGGATGACGGACGTCGCCACGAGGTAGGGCTCGATCCCCATGTTCATGAGGCGGTTGATCGTGGAAGGCGCGTCGTTCGTGTGAAGCGTCGAGAGGACGAGGTGCCCCGTCAGGGCGGCCTTGACCGCGATCTCGGCTGTCTCGAAGTCGCGGATCTCGCCGACGAGGATGATGTTCGGGTCCTGCCGGAGGAACGACCGGAGCGCCGCCGCGAAGTTGAGGCCGATGGAGTCCTTCATCTGGACCTGGTTGACGCCCGGGAGGTTGAACTCCACGGGGTCTTCGGCCGTTATGATGTTCGTCTCAGGTGTATTGATCCGCGACAGGGCGGAGTAGAGCGTGTTCGTCTTCCCGGAGCCGGTCGGTCCGGTGACGAGGACCATTCCCCACGGACGGAGGATCGCCTTCTCGAACTTGGAGAGGCTCTCGCGCTCGAACCCCAGCCGCGTCATGTCGAGCATGAGGTTGTCTTTGTCCAGGAGCCGGCAGACGATCTTCTCTCCGAAGAGGGTCGGCAGCGTCGAGACGCGATAGTCCAGCTCCTTCACCTTTCCGGCCAATTTCATCTTGATCTTGATCCGTCCGTCCTGCGGGAGCCGCTTCTCGGCGATGTCGAGCTTCGCGAGGATCTTGACGCGCGAGGCGATCGCCTCCCGGAGCTTCGGGGGCGGGTTCATGACTTCGTAGAGGATGCCGTCGATCCGGTAGCGGACCCGGTACTCCTTCTCGTAGGGCTCGATGTGGATGTCCGAGGCGCCGCGCTTGATCGCGTCCGTCAGGATGATGTTCACGAGGCGGATGACCGGGGCCTCCTCGCCTTCCTCGGCGAGCCGCTCGAGGTCGATCGCCTCCTCCTCCTGATCCTCGACGACCTCGAGGTTCGTGTCCTGCGTCTCGACCGCGGACATCTCCTCCATGACCTTCTTCAGCTCGAGGGCGCGCGTCGCCCCGTAGTGGCGGTCGATCGCGATCTGGAGGCTCTGCTCGGAGGCGACGACGGGCTCGACGTTGTAGCCCGTCATGAACTTGATGTCGTCGAGCGCGAAGACGTTCGTCGGGTCCGACATCGCGATCGTGACCGTTGCCCCCGTCTTGTTGACCGGGAGAATGTTGTACTTCCGCGCGACGTCTGCGGCGACGAGCTTCAGGACGCTCGGGTCGATCTCGAAGTGGGAGAGGTTGATCGACGGGACGCCGAACTGGGCCGAGAGCGTCTCCGTGATGTCGTCCTCGGTCACCGCGCCGAGCTTGACGAGGGCCTCGCCCAGCTTCATGCCGGAAGACTGCTGGAGCTTCAGCGCCTCGCCGAGCTGGTCCTGCGTGATGAGCTTCGCCTTGAGAAGGAGATCCCCGAGCTTCAGTGCCATCGGGGCGATTCTAGACCGTTCAGCCGCCGCTGCCCGGCTCGACGCGCTTGAGCCGGGCCGTGACGGAGCCGATCGGCAGGATCGTGCGTGCCATGACGGGGAGGCGCCGCTCGTCGTCCGAGAACCAGAGAAAGAGCTTCCCGCGGTTCTGGTCCTCGCCGTCTCCTCGGAGCATGGCGGGCTGGACGCGGACCGCTTCGAAGGTGCCGGCCTCGGTCTCGACCGTCTCCTTTTCCTGCACGTGGACGACGAGCCGGTAGATCTTCCCTCGCGAGAACATGTCGAGCGGGATGTCCCGTCCGGGGGTGAGCGCCTGCGACCGCATGAAATAGAAGGACGAGATGATGTCCTGTACCCGTTCGGGGAGCGGCGTCCGGTCGGTCCGCCAGACCGCGACTCGGCGGGCGAGGTCGAACTCCTCCACTTCGTCGGAGCTGTAACGCCCCTCGCGGGCCCGCTTCTCGAAGCGGAGCGGCTGGAAGTCCCGGGCGTCCACCCA
>JBBIPB010000029.1:0-23607 GCA_037443065.1 Acidobacteriota bacterium
GGGGGACGACCGTCTCGACGATCGTATGCGAGAACGAATCGGTCCCTTCCCCTCCCTTCTTCCCTTTCCTTCGCGCGAGCATCGGGACGGGACGCCCCTTCTCGTCGAGGAGGACGACGGCCGCGCGCTCGGCCGGGAGAAGGCCGAAGAGAAGCTCGACGACCTTCTCGAGGATCTCGTTCACCTCGCGGGCGACGATGAGCGTCTTGGCGACCTGGACGAGGATCTCGAAGAGCTTCTCGCGCCGCTCGGCCGGAGGAATCCGGCGCCCGAGGAGCGTGCCGGAGAGTTCCGAGACCGCGGCCGCGGGGGCTTCCAGCCCGAAGTCGCGGTTGAAGTCGGCGAGCGAGCGGACGAACGCTGCGCTCGGGTCGCCGACCGCGGACCCGCGCGGAGCCTTCTGAGGCGGCTCCTCGTGGACGGTCAGTACGAAGACGCCGATGTTGAGGACGTCTCCGGGGCGGAGAGGCGCCCGTTCGACGTAAGCGCCGTTGACGCGCAGTCCGTTCGTGGAGTGCTGGTCCGAAATCCACCACTGCCCGACCTCGCGCCTGAAGGCGGCATGGCGTCGTGAGACGGAGAAGTCGTTCAGGACGATCCCGTTGTCGTCCGACCGGCCGAGCGTCACCTCGGACCCCGATAGCACGGTCCTCTGGACTTTTCCCCCAAGCTCGTAGACGAGTTCCAACATGGGATCGGGCGCCGATTATCGCGCCGGGACCGGTCCCGGCGCCGCAGAAGAGGGGGTTCCGGGGAGCGGCGGGGCTCCTTCGTCCGGAACGGGGGTGAGCGGGATGATCTGCGGGACGATTTCGCGCCGCGGCCGCGGCGCCGGGGTCACGTCGAGAGGCCCGGACTCGAGGCGGATCGATCGGGCCGGGACGAACGCGAGCTCCCCGTCGCCGACGCGGACGCCGAAAAACCCGGGCTCCACGAGGACGACCTCCACGGCCGTCCCCTCCTCCAGCGTCCCGGCGACCGGTGCGCCCTCGTCGGGCGCGAGGAGGAGCGGGGCGCGCTCCCGCGCGACCCCCGGCGCCGCCGGGTTCTTCGCGGCGGCCTCCGCCCGCTTCGCGAGAGCCGCGCGCGCCGCCGCCTCGTCGAGGAGCGCCGGCGTCGCGCCTGCCGCCGCGGCTCCCGGACGGGGGCGCGAGCAGCCGGTGGCTCCCAGCAGGACGGCGAGGACGAAGCCGGTCCGGAGCCGGAATCTCGTCATGACGGCCTCAGGCGACCTCGCGCACGAGCGGCATCGTCATGCAGCGCGGGCCTCCACGTGCCCGGGCCAGCTCGGTCGAGGAGAGCTGGATCGCGACCTTTCGACGCCGCTTCCTGTCGAGCTCCGTCCGGCCGAGAAGGAGGTCGTCGTCCTTCACGATCTCCCAGTTGCGCGCGGCGAGCTCGCCGGCCGTCCGCTCGTTCCGCTCGTAGCAGAGGATCACGCCCGGAGCGAGGGCGAAGGCATTCGCACCGTCGGTCCACTGTTCACGCTGCTGGTCGACCGGGTCGGCCCCGCCGCAGGGGATCGGCGCGAGGTCGAGCTTCCGGGAGCGCAGGACGGAGAGGAGGTCGTCGGCGGCGGTCCAGACGACCTCGCGGCGCGTCAGGTCCGCCTCGTAGACGTCGGCCTCCTCGGCTCCCCCCGGCAGGATCATCGGGGCGTAGCAGAGCGCCTCCCCGGGCGACACCATCGTGAAGACCGTGTCGAGGTGCATGTACGAGCGCGACGGGGGAATTCCGACGACGATGATCCGCTTGACGGGCGAGTTCGCCCTCCGAAGCGCCTCGGCGAGGCGCTCGATCGTCGTCTTCTCCGTCCGCTCCGAGTAGCCGATCGCGAGGAGGTCCTCGCGAAGAACGAGCACGTCTCCCCCTTCCAGCGTCGGCCTCATCCGGGCCCACGAGACGTCCGGCGCGCGCACCGGCGAGAACTCCCGGAACCAGAAGATTCCCCCCTCGCGCGCGAAGCGCGGATGGTGGGCGAAGACGGCCCCGGAGAGGAGGGGCTCGCGAAGGCGCGCCGGCGTCGCCATCGCGGAGCGGATGACGCGATCCCCGACGACGACGGCCGGGTCCCTCTGGAAGAACCAGTTCGGGACGGGCGGGAGGAGGAAGAGCGACTCGATCGACTCCGAGATGACCGGATTCTCCCGGGGGAGCCCCTCGACGAGGGCCGCCGCGAGGTCCGCCGGGGGGAGGCTTCCCAGCCGTTCGGCGAGGGCCGGTCCGAAACCGAGCTCCCGCGAGAGTTCCTCGAGAACGGACTTCCGTGCATCCCCGTCCGTCAGGACCTCCTCGAGCAGATCGCCCACCTCGAGGACCTCGTCCGCCACGAGCGCGAGAAGGCGCTGGAGGCGCCGGTGCTCCTCGCGCGCCCGGACTCCGAAGAGGATGTCGTCGAAGAGAAGGTCCCGCATCATCGAGGGGACCATCCGGTCGATCTCGCGCCCCGGCAGGTGGACGAGGACCGACCGCAGGGTCCCGATCTCTGAGGTGACGGAGAGCGTCATCGTGATGCTGCCGCCGGGCTGCGGAAGAGCCATCCTAGCAGGGGAACGGTGCTAACCTGAGCTGCCGGTCGAGGAGGCACGAGGCGTGGTGGAGCGGTCCTGGGACCCCGACGAGGTCGAGTTCCTCGAGTGCAAGGCCTGCGACTCTCCCTGCTACACCTTTCAGATCGACCCGCGGCGCGGCGTGATCGTCCAGGCGCTCTGCGCCATCTGCGGCAACGACGATCCCTCCGAGTTCAAGATCCCCGACGAGTCGGAGAAATGACTCCGACATGACGATGCCGGCCTCCCCCGCCGACCGCTACGAGAACCCCCTGAGCGTCCGCTATGCCTCCGCGGAGATGTCGTCGCTCTTCTCGGCGCGCTCGAAGTTCACCGCGTGGCGGCGGCTCTGGCTCTGGCTGGCGGAGTCCGAGAAGGAGCTGGGACTCCCGATCCCCGACGCGGCGCTCGCCCAGCTCCGCAAGCACCTCGTCCCGAGCGACGCCGAGCTCCTCGCGGCGGACCGCTACGAGCGTGACACGAAGCACGACGTCATGGCGCACCTCCATGCTCTCGGCGACGTCGCGCCGGCGGCCAGGGGCGTCCTCCACCTCGGGGCGACGTCGGCGTTCGTTGGCGACAACGCGGACCTCCTCCTCCTGCGCGAGGCGCTCTATCTCCTTTCGCGGCGGACCGTCCGGGTCATGGCGCGGCTCGCGGCTTTCGCACGGACGTGGCGCGACCTCCCCTGCCTCGGCTTCACGCACTTCCAGGCGGCCCAGCCGACGACCGTCGGCAAGCGCGCCTGCCTCTGGCTCCAGGACCTCGCCCTCGACTACCGCGAGCTGACGCGCCGCGCCGGGGAGCTGCGATTCCTCGGCTGCAAGGGAGCGACCGGGACCCAGGCCTCGTTCGTCGCCCTCTTCGACGGCGACGCCGAGAAGGCCGACCGCCTCGACCGCCTCGTCGCCGAGAAGGCGGGCTTCCCGGGGCGGCTTCTCGTCTCCGGGCAGACCTACACGCGCAAGCAGGACGCCCTCATTCTGTCCGCTCTCGCAGGGCTCGCGGCCTCCGGGTCGAAGTTCGGGAACGACCTCCGCCTCCTCCAGCACATGAAGGAGGTCGAGGAGCCGTTCGGGGCTCGCCAGGTCGGCTCCTCCTCGATGCCTTACAAGCGTAATCCGATGAAGGCCGAGCGGATCAACGCCCTCGCCCGCTGGCTCCTCGTCGGAGCCCAGAACGGCGAGTGGACGGTCGCGACGCAGTGGTTCGAGCGAACCCTCGACGACTCGGCGAACCGCCGCCTCGCCCTCCCCGAGTGCTTCCTCGCCGCGGATGCGATCCTTCTCCTGTGGGACGCCGTCGCTTCGGGACTCGTCGTTCACGAGAGCGTCGTCCGGCGCCGGCTCGAGATGGAACTCCCGTTCCTGGCCACGGAGAACATCCTGATGGCGGCCGTCCGGAAGGGGGGCGACCGGCAGAAGATCCACGAGCGGATCCGCCTGGCGGCGCAGGCCGCGGGCGACCGGCTGAAGGACCTCGGCGGGCCGAACGACCTCCTCGACCGGATCGCGGACGACGGCTCGATCGGCCTCACGCCGGCGGAAATCGCCGCGGCCGCCGACCCGGCGCGCTTCGTCGGGCGCGCCCCCGAGCAGGTGGACGAGTTCCTCGCCGCGGAGATCGACCCGATCCTCGCCGAGAACGCGGACGTGCTCGGAGGCGCCGCCGCGGAGGTCCCGGTCTGAGGAGCCGGCGGGCCGCTCTCGGATCGCTCGCGGCGTCGCTCGCCCTCGCGGCCGGATGCAGCACCCGGCCGAAGCCGGCCGCCTTCCCTCCTCCCGCATCGGCCGCCGCCGCCACCGAACGCGGCCTCGCCTCGTGGTACGGGGCGGAGTTCGCCGGCCTCCCCACCGCGAGCGGTGAGACGTTCCGCCCGGAGAAGATCTCGGCGGCTCACCGGACGCTTCCCCTCGGGACGGTCGTCGACGTCCGGAACGAGACGAACGGCAGGATCGTCCGGGTTGCGATCAACGACCGGGGCCCTTTCGTCGCCGGACGGATCGTCGATCTCTCCCGCGCCGCCGCGGCGGCCATCGACGCCGTGTCGGCCGGCGTCGTTCCGGTCACGCTGACCGTCGTCACCGTCGGACCCAACGCCCGCGTCCGCGCGGCGACCGCGACCGGGGACGACCTCACGCGCTCGTCCGGCGCGCCGCCGGCCTGGGCCGTTCAGGCCGGGGCGTTCGCGAGCGAGGAGAACGCGCGCCGCCTCCGCGAGCGTCTCGCGGCCCGTTATCCCTCCCCGTGGGTCGAGGACTTCCGGGGGCTCCGCCGCGTGAAGTTCGGCCCCTATGCCACGCGGGGTGAGGCCGAGGCCGCCGCCGCGACGCTCGGCGATCTCGGCCTCGCCGGAATCGTGGTGGCGGCGCGATGAGACGGCCGTTCCGCGCCGTCGGTTCCGCTCTGGTCATCGTCGTGATCACGGCCGCGCTCGCCGAGGGGACGCTCGCCCTCCTCCGCCACGTCCCGGCGCTCGACCGGATCCCCGGTCTCGGCTCGCTCGGGCGCGAGCTCTACAGTCAGGACCGGATGCTGGCGACCATCTCCGATGAGTGTGGCGCGTGGGACCCGGACCTCGGCTACCTGCTGAAGCCGGGCGGCTGTATCTTTGCCAACACGGAGTTCCGGATCCGCATCCGGGTCAACCGTGCGGGTCTCCGGGGTGACGACGAGGCCCTCACGGCCCCGGAGATCATCGTTCTCGGCGACTCCTACGCGATGGGGTGGGGGGTCGAGGAGGCCGAGGCGTTCCCGGCGCGTCTCGGAGCGCTCACCGGGCGAAAGGTCCTCGATGCCGGGATCGCGTCATACGGCACGGTCCGGGAGCTGCGGCTCCTCTCCAGGCTCGATCGCTCCTTCCTCCGGACCCTCGTGATCCAGTTCTGCAACAACGACTACACGGAAAACGAAACCTGGGCGAAGAGCGGGAACCGTCTTCCGACTCTCTCGCGGGAGGAATGGGAGGGCTGGATCCGGTTCAATGCCGGCGCCCGCCGTTACTTCCCGGGCCGCTACCTTCTGCGCCTGCTCGTGCCGCGTCTGAGGTCACTTCTCGGGCCTCGGTCCGTGGATGCTTCTTCCCCCGATCCCGATGACCCGAAAGTCCGGAAGAACCAGGTGGACTTCTTCCTCAACGCGCTCGAGACGTCGCCGGTGGACCTGGCGCCTTTCCGGATCGTCCTGTTCGAGATGAACGGCCGCAACGAGAACGCCGAGTGGTTCCTCCCGATGCTCCGCGAGGAGATCGCACATGGCGTTCATCCGGAGTGGGTCCGGGGGCTCGTCCTCGTCGACGTCGCCGCGCAGTTGGTGCCGCAGGATTTCTTCGCACTCGACGAACACCTGAACGCCTCCGGACACGAGAGGGTCGCTGAAATCCTGCGGCCCTACGTCGAGGGCCCGCGATGAAGCCGGCGCTGAGACGATTCGGCCGCGCGCTGGGCTCGGGCGCTGCCACTCTCCTGATCACGGCGGCGCTCGCCGAGGGGACGCTCGCCGCGATCCGCCACCTCCCCATCCTCTTCCGGCTCCGGCCCCTGACGCCGCTCGCCCGCGAGCTCTACTTCATGGACAGGGCGATGGTCCAGCTCCTCCCGGAGTGCGCCCGCTGGGACCCCGACCTCGGCTATACCCTCCGCCCGGGGCGCTGCACGTTCGCGAACACGGAGTACCGGACGACGCTCCTCGTGAACCGGCTCGGCGTGCGCGACTCCGGGGAGGCCCTCTTGGCCCCCGAGCTCGTCGTTCTCGGAGACTCCTTCGCCCTCGGCTGGGGTGTCGAGGGGGACCAGACCTTCGCCTCGCGGCTCGCGAAGATGACCGGCCTCAAGGTCCTGAACACGGGCGTCTCCTCCTACGGGACGGTCCGGGAGCTGAAGCTCCTGTCGAAGGTGGACCGGTCGCGGCTCTCCACGATCGTCTGGCAGTTCTGCAACAACGACTACGTGGAGAACGCAGCCTATGCGAAGGACGGCAACCGGCTCGCGACGCTCCCCGAAGCCGAGTACGACGGCTGGGTCTCCCTCCACGCGAGGGACCGGCGCTACTTTCCGGGGCGCTATCTCGTCTCGGCCCTCTCGGCCCGTTACCGGGCCCTGACGCGGTCCCCCGCGGCCGAGCCCTCCTCCCCGGACCCCGACGACCCGGCCGTCCGGCGAAACCAGATCGCGTACTTCCTCAACGCCATCGAGACGTCGCCGGTCGACCTGTCGCGTTACCGGATCGTCCTGTTCGAGATCAACGGCCGCAACGAGAACGCCGAGTGGTTCCTCCCGATGCTCCGCGAGGAGATCGCGCACGGGGTCCACCCGGACTGGGTCCGGCGGCTCGTCCTCGTCGACGTCGCCGCGCGGCTCGTCCCCTCGGACTTCTACGTCCTCGACGACCACCTCACGCCGGCCGGCCAGAAGAAGGTCGCCGAGATCCTCCTTCCGTACGTGCGGCGCGGGAGCTCCGCGGCCGGAGCGGCGCCATGACCGACGACACGGCCCCGCGCACCTTCAAGCCCTGGACCCTTCGGGACGTCGTGGACGTCGACTTCCCGGCGTTCGCCGCCCGGACATACCTCGAGCAGGCGGGGATCCGGCGCCTCCTCGCCACGGCGGCCGCCGGCCGCCGCTTCACCGCCGCGGCCGAGATCGGCTGCGGGTACGGGCGGCTCCTCCCCGTGCTCGGCGAGTTCGCCGAGCGGGTGGCCGGGTTCGAGCGCCAGCCGGAGTTCGCAGCCGAGGCGGCCCGGCTCCACCCGCGCGCCGAAATCTCCCGCGTCTCGACGCTCGCCAATCTTCCGGCGCGCGACGCCTCCTTCGACGTCGTCCTGACCTTCACGGTTCTCCAGCATCTCGTCGACCCGATCGCCGCGGCGGTCGCCGGCGAGATCCGGAGGATCCTCGCACCCGGCGGCCACGTCCTCGTCTGCGAGGAGACGGACGCCTCACATCTCTGGGGCGACACGGCCGATCCCGGCGGGATGTGCACGGTCGGCCGGAGTCCCGAGACGTACGCCCGCCTCTTCACGCCGCTCCGCCTCCTCGCGTCGGCGCCCCGGGTCATCGAGCCGACCTATCCGCGTCCCGAGGTCGGGACGTACCTTTTGTTCGGCGAATGACGATCCTGCGTCCGACGCTCGCCGACCTCGAGGACGCGGCGAGCCTCGTCCACCGGCACCTGCCGCCGACGCCGCAGTTCTTGTGGCCGCTCCTCTCGCGCCGCCTCGGGGCCGAAGTCTGGGTCAAGCACGAGAACCACACGGCAGTCGGCGCATTCAAGGTGCGGGGCGGGCTCGTCTTCTTCGACACCCTGAAGACGCGCCGGGCCGACGTCCGGGGGACGATCGCCGCGACGCGCGGAAACCACGGTCAATCGGTCGCCTTCGCGGCCGCGAAGTCCGGCATTCCGGCCACGATCGTCGTTCCGTTCGGGAACTCGCCCGAGAAGAACGCCGCGATGTGCGCGCTCGGTGCCGAGTTGGTCGAATACGGGGAGGACTTTCAGGCCGCGCTCGAGTACGCCCGCGCGATCGCCGGGGAGCGCGGGCTCCTCTTCGTCCCCTCCTTCTCGCCGGATCTCGTCCGCGGCGTCGCCTCGTACGCTCTCGAGCTCTTCCGCGGCGCGCCACCGCTGGACCTCGTCTACGTTCCCATCGGCCTCGGCTCCGGGATCTGCGGCGTCCTCGCCGCACGCGACGCGCTCCACCTCGGGACGGAAGTCGTCGGCGTCTGCTCGGAGGGTGCCCCCGCGTACGCGCTCTCCTTCGAGGCGGGGAGGCCCGTCTCCACGGATTCCGCCGAGACGATGGCGGACGGCCTGGCCTGCCGGGTCCCCGTCCCCGAGGCCGTCGAGACGATCCTCCGCGGCGCGGCGCGCATCGTGACGGTGTCCGACGCGGAGGTCCGCCGTGCGATGCGGGCCCTCTTCTCCGACACGCACAACGTCGCGGAAGGAGCCGGCGCTGCGGCCCTCGCGGCCGCGATGAAGGAGTCCGCGGCGAACGCCGGAAAGCGGCTCGCGATCGTCCTCTCGGGGGGCAACGTCGACCGCGATCTCTTCGCCCGCGTCCTCGCGGAGCCGGACTGAGCGCCCTCCGCCGATGAACCGCCGCCTCATCGCCACTCTTTCGTTCGGCCACCTCATGACGGACCTCAACCAGGGGATGCTCCCGGCGCTCCTCCCCTTCTTCATCGCCGAGCGGGGCCTGACGTACGCCGCGGCGGGCGGCCTCGTCCTCGCCGCGAATGTCGCGGCGTCGGCCACGCAGCCGGCCTTCGGTCTCTTCGCCGACCGACGCCCGGCGCCGTGGCTGATTCCCGCGGGCGTCGCGACGGCCGGGACGGGCCTCGCGCTCGCCGGGGCGGCACCCGGTTATGCCCTCATCGCAGCCGCCGTGGCCCTGATGGGCCTCGGCGCAGCAGCGTTCCACCCCGAGGCGACGCGATGGGCGAGCCACGCCGCCGGTCCGAGGCGCGCCACGGGGCTCAGCTTCTTCTCGATCGGCGGGAACCTCGGCATCGCCACCGGCCCCCTCGTCATTACGCCGCTCGTCCTCGCGTGGGGGCTCCGGGCGTCGCTCGTCCTCCTCATCCCGATGCTCCTCGTCGCGGTGGCGCTGGCCTCCGAGCTGCGCCGCTTCGCGCCTCCCGCCGTCCGCCGAAGCGAAGGAAGCTCCCCCAAAGCACCAGGCGCGCCGGCCGACCAGTGGGGACTGTTCGGCAAGCTCTCCGTCGCGATCATGACGCGCGCCGTGGCCTACGCTGCTCTCTCCACGTTCATCCCGCTCTTCTGGGTCCAGGTCCTCGGGCGGACGAAGGCGGAAGGGGGCGTCGCCCTCTCGGTCGTCATGGGGGCCGGCGTCGCCGGGACGCTACTCGGAGGCCGCCTCGCGGACCGGCACGGCCGGCGCGTCGTCGTCCTCGTCGCGATGGTCGTGCTCGCGCCGCTCCTCTTCGCCCTCGCCACGGTTCATGACGTGCGGCTCGCCGCGGTGCTCCTCGTCCCCGTTGGAGTCTCCCTCTACGTTCCCTTCAGCGTCCTCGTCGTCATGGCGCAGGAATACCTGCCGAACCGGATCGGGACGGCGTCCGGGGCGACGCTCGGCCTCGCGGTCACGGCCGGCGGGCTCGCCGCACCGCTCCTCGGATGGATCGCCGACCACCACGGGGTCGCGGCGCCGCTGATCGTCGGCGCTCTCTTCCCGCTGATCGGCGTCTTCGCGAGCTGGACGCTTCCCGCGGACCGGCCTCCCGTCAGCGCCCGCGGACCGGACGGTTGAAGGCGCTCCGGACGAGGCGGTCGAGGAGGTCGGGGAGCGGAATGCCGCTCGCCTCCCACATCTTCGGGAACATCGAGATCGGCGTGAAGCCGGGGAGCGAGTTGATCTCGTTGAGAAGAACGCGCCCGGTCGCGCGCTCGAGAAAGAAGTCGACGCGCGCGAAGCCCGCTCCGCCGAGGACGTCGAACGCGGCGATCGCGAGCCCCCGCACCTCCTCGGCCGCGGCCGCCGGGATCGGCGCGGGGATGACGCTTCGCGACCGGTCGTCGATGTACTTGTCCTCGTAGTCGTAGAACTCGTGCCCGGGGACGATCTCGCCGGGAACCGAGGCCTCCGTCGCCTCGCCGTCCTCCCCTTCGAGGACGGAGCACTCGATCTCCCGCCCGTCGATCCCCTCCTCCACGAGGGCCCGTGCGTCGATTGCGAGTGCCTCCTCGATCGCGGCCGGGAGCGCGCCGTACTCCTTCACTTTCGTGACGCCGACCGACGACCCGGCACAGGCCGGCTTGACGAACAGCGGCAGGGGCATCGTTTCGAGCCGGGCCTCGGCGAGGCTTCTCCGCCCGGGTCGCTTCCAGTCGTCTCTCGGGACGACCTGATAGCGCGTCTGCGGAAGTCCCGCGGCGCCGAAGGCCGCCTTCATGAACGCCTTGTCCATTCCGACCGCCGACGCCGCGACGCCGAAGCCGACGAACGGGATGCCGAGCGACTCGAGCAGCCCCTGAACCACGCCGTCTTCTCCGAACGTCCCGTGCACCATCGGAAAGACGACGTCGGGACGGGCCTCCCCGAAGGCCTTCACGAAGGACGCGACGAGGCGCGGCGACGCCGCGGGCTCAGTTCCCGGCTTGACGCCGTCCAGGAGGAGGTCGCGCGACGGTCGGGCGAGCTGGCGGTGCATCTCCGCCGAGGAGTCCTCCGGTCCCCACCAGAGGCCGTCCTTTCCGACGAAGAGCGGGACCGGCTCGTAAAGCCCCCGCGGGAGGTTCTCGAGCAGACAGCGCGCCGAGACGAACGAGACGCCGTGCTCGCGCGACGGGCCGCCGAAGAGGACGGCGACGCGCTTCGGCTTTTCCGTCCGGGTCCGGTGTTTCACGCTCTCCTCCTCTTTGGTCGAACGAGAATGATGCACCCCGCGAGGCCCAGGAGCGTCGCCGCCGCCCCCGCGGCGAGACCCGGGGGCGCGTAGCGCCACGAGACGTCGTGCGCACCGCCCGGCACGACGATCCCCATGGCGCCCAGGTTCGCGGAGACGATCGGCGAAACGGCCCCGTCGACGCGGGCCGCCCACCCCGGGGCCAGCGGCGTCTGGAGAATCGCGAGACAGCGCCCGACGCAGGCGACGCGGGCCGAGACGCGGAACGGCAGCGATTCGAGAATGTCGAGGCGGCCCGTCCCGCCGAGGCCGAGGGCCCGCGTCACGACCGCCTCCCGCGAGAAGTCCGTGGCGTCGAGACCGGCGTCCCACCGGCTCGTCGAGACCTTCTCCGCGACGGCGAGTCGCACCGTGCCGAGCCCCCTCAGGTTCCGGTAGACCGCGCCGTTTCCGGCGGTCGCCGTCCTCTCCCAGCCGAGGGCGAACGGCGCTCCATCCGGCAGCGGCGCGAACGAGACCATCCAATTCACGCCCCACGCGCCGGAGAGGCCGCTCCACGGGGTGAAAACCGTTCCGAGGAGCGGGTCGCTCACGACGAGCGCTTCCTGCAGAGCCCGGAAGGACCGCGGCGCCACGGGGTCGTTCGCCCGGAGGTCCGAAAGTCCGAGGCGGGCCGCGAAGTTCGGCGGCAGCGCCGCCGCATAACCGAGGATCCGCCCGCCCGACGCGGCGAGCCGCCGAAGCTCCGCCACGGCGGGAGGCGCCGCCGAAGGGACCGAAGCCGGCAGAACGTTCCAGCCGATGAGACAGGCCTCCATGGCCACCGCGACCGGAAGCGCCGACTTTCCCTTCCTTCTCCCCAGGAGCGCGGCCGCGATCAGGAGGACGGGGGCTGCCGCGAGCACGACGGCCGCGCGTGGAACGGGCCGGACCGGAGAGGTCGCGAGGAGCGCCACGACGGCGATCCCGAGAAGGATCGCGGCCGGGATCAGGAGGCCGCGGCGGCGGCGGAGCCAGGCGTCCGCCCCGAGACCCGCCAGAAGAACGAGCGCGAATCCGGGAAGGAAGCCCGCCCGGTGCCAGTGAAGCTTCGGGAAGAGCGGCAGGACGAGAAAGAACTCCCGAAAGCCGGGGGCGACGAAGAGAAAGCCGGCTCCGAGCATCCCCATCACCAGGAACGCCAGCGCGGCACGGCGGTGGCGTCGCCGGGGGAACGCGGCCAACGCGAGCGCCCACGCCGCCACCCCGACGCCGAAGGCGATTCCCGCGGCGGCGAACCCCTGCCGCCATGTTCCGTCGGCCGGATGACCGTAACGCCACGGTACGAGAAACGTCGAAGCCACCATTTCCGAGAGAACGGGACCGAGCGGGGCGGTCAGGATCGACGTGCCCGGCTCCGAGACACGCGGGATGCTCAGGAGGACCGGCAGGAGTCCCGCGGCGGAGACCGGGAGGGCGAGCGCGAGGGGCACGGCGGCCCGGCCGACCCGGCGCAGCTTTCCCCAGCCGAGAATCAGCCCGGCGAAAGACGTCGCGAGAAAGAGGAAGCCTGCTGCTTCGAGGCTGACGCCTCCTCCGAGAAGAGCGCCGAGGAGAAGCGCGAGCGCCGCCGAGGAGCGGCCGCTCCCGCGGAGTGCGCCGACGAGGAATCGGAGGGCCCAGGGGGCCGACGCGAAAACCCACCCCATCGGCGAGACGAGCCACGAGAGAAGAGGCAGGCCGAAGCCCCACGCGATCCCCGCGACGGCGCCGGCCGCGCTCTTCACGCCGAGACGCCGGAAGAGAAAGAACATTCCGAGCGCCGCCGTCTCGAGCTTCAGGAGCGCCATCACATCCGTCCCGTTCTCGGGGCCGAAGAGCCAGACCGGGAGGTGCGGCGGGAAGAGAAGTCCGGTCTGCCCCTCCGCGAAGAGAGGTAGCCCGCCGCCGATCCGGTCGCTGATCCAGGGGGGCTCGCCGCTCGCCACGAGGCGCCGGACCTCTTCCCACCAGACGTGGAGCTGCGTGGGAAGGTCGACCTGGTCCGGCGAGCCGGAGACGGTCCGGACGGTCCCCCACGACTCCCCGGAGAGCGGCCCCGGGCCGATGTGCGCACCGCTCAAGAGAATTCGGCCTGGGAGCAGAAGGAGGAGCAGATCGACCGCGAGCTGAAACCGGAGAGCCGGCCGGCACCGCCGGAGCCCGACGTGAATCGCCCCGAAGAGCCCGACGGCAAAGAGGGCGGCGGCGAGGCTCACGGGGGCGATCTTAGGTCAGCGTCACGAGCCGGGCCGACTCGATTCCCTCCACCCGCGCGAGCCCCTCGGCCAGCGACACCTCGATCGGCGCGCCGTCTGGACGGTCGATCCGGACCACGGCCGCCGCCCGGCCGGCGCGGCCGCGGGCGAGGTCGAGGTCGATGATGTTGATCCCGCGCTCTCCGAGGAAGGTCCCGATCCGGCCGACGACGCCGGGGACGTCCCGGTTCGTGATGACGAGGAGCGTCCCTTCCGGCGTGAACTCGATCGGAAGCCCGTCGAACTCCACGATCCGGCCGTGCCGGTCATCGAAGAGCGTGCCGGCGGCCGAGCGCGTCCCCCCTTTCGTCGCCACGGAGACGGCGACGAGGTTCGCGTAGCCTCCCCCGTCGTCCTTCACGGAGTCCGAGACGGCGACGCCGTTCAGGCGGGCGAGCGCCGGCGCGTTCACGAGGTTCACGTCCTCCCCGTAGGAGGGCGAGAGGACACCGCGGACGGCGGAGACGGCGCACGCTTTCCGGACGGAGTCCGGCACGCCCGCGAGCGTGACGGAGATCGCCGTCGGAGGCGCTCCGGCGGCAGACCCGAGAAACCTCCCCACCGTTTCGGCGAGGCGCATCCACGGAAGCGCGGCGTGCGGATCCCCTCCGGGCGGGAACGGCAGGTTCACGGCCGCCACGAACGGCGAACCTTCGAGGGCTTGGGCAAGCATCTCGACCGTCTCCACGGCCACGCGGTCCTGCGCCTCCACCGTCGAGGCGCCGAGGTGCGGCGTGCAGACGATCTTCGGGTGCTTCATGAGGGCGAAGTCCTTCGGCGGCTCGATCGAATAGACGTCCAACGCCGCCCCGGCGAGGTGGCCGGAGTCGAGCGCCGCGACGAGGGCCGCGTCGTCCACGAGCGCGCCTCGCGCGCAGTTGACGAGGAACGCGCCCTTCTTCATCCGGCCGAAACACTGAGCGTTCATGAGCCTCGTCGTCTCGGGCGTCACGGGCGTGTGCAGCGAGACGACGTCGGATCTCGAGAGGAGGTCGTCGAGCGAAACGGGGATGACGCCCAGCTCCGAGGCGCGCTCGGGGGTGACGTACGGGTCGTAGGCGAGCAGCGTCACGTGCCAGCCGCGGAGACGGGCCGCGACGCGCGCTCCCACCTGGCCGAGCCCGACGAGGCCGACCGTCTTCCCCTGCAGCTCCGTCCCGACGAACTTCGTCCGCTTCCACTCCCCCGCCTTGAGGGAGACCTGTGCTTCCGGAATCTTCCGGAGCATCGCGAGGAGGAGGGCCACGGCGTGCTCGGCCGCGGAGACGACGTTTCCGGAAGGCGCGTTCACGACGAGAATGCCGCGCTCCGTCGCCGCTTTCACGTCGACGTTGTCAAGACCGACGCCGGCGCGCCCGACGACGCGAAGCTTCTTCCCCGCCGTCAGGAGTTCGCGGTCGACCTTCGTCGCGGACCGGACGACGAGGGCGTCGTACTCTCCGATCGCGGCAACGAGCTGCTCGCGCGAGAGGTCCGTCCGGACGTCGGCGTGAAGACCCGACGCCGAAAGGACGGCGAGCCCCGTCTCCGATAGCGGCTCGGCGACGAGTACGCGGAAAGGCGCGCCCGTCACGCCCCGGCCTTAGCCGGGGCGCGCATCGAGGCCGCAACCCGCTCGTAGGCCGCGCAGAGGGCCTTCACCGAGGCCACATCCACGTCGCCCATGTGCCCGATCCGGATGCAGGTCGGCTTGAATTTCCCGTAGCCGGAGCCCGGCGTGAACTTCTCGGCCCTCATCCTCCTGTTCAGCTCCTCGGCACTCACCCCTTCGGGCGGCATGAGCGAGGAGACGGTCGGGGAATGCGCGCCGGCTTCGGAGGAGAAGCGGAAGCCGGCCTTCGGCGCCCACTCCTCGACGGCCCGGAGCATCTCGTGGTGGCGCGCCCAGCGGTTCTCGAGCCCCTCGGCGAGGATGTGGTCGAGCTGCATGGCGAGCGCGTAGAGGAGCGAGATGCAGGGCGTCGACGGCGTCTGCTTCTTCGCCGCGTAGGCGTCGATCTCCACGAGGTCGAGGTAGAGGCCGCGGAACTTCTTCCTCTTCGCCGCCGCGAGCGCCCGCTCCGAGAGCGAGAAGACGGCGAGGCCCGGCGGAAGGGCCAGCGCCTTCTGCGAGCCGCAGATCGCGATGTCGAGGCCCCACGCGTCCACCTCCACCTTCGTCCCCGCGAGGGAGGTGACGACGTCGGCGAACATCAGGGCGTCGGAGTTCTCCCGGACGGCCTTCGCGATGGCGCCGAGGTCGGAGATGACCCCGGTCGATGTCTCGTTGTGGGCCATGGTGACCGCGGCGTACTTCTTTTCGGCGAGCTTTTTCCTGACATCGTCGGCGAGGACCGGCTTCCCCCACTCGTACTTCAGGACGTCCACGTCGAGGCCGAGGCGCTTGCCCATCTCGCCCCACTTGTCCGAAAAGGAACCGTTCGAGCAGGCGAGGACGGGGCCCTCGACGCAGGAGACGAGCGCCGCTTCCCAAACGCCCGTGGCCGAGCTGGCGAGGGTGTGGGCCTTGCCCGCGGTCCGGAAGATCTTCGGGAGCTTCTCGAGGATCGGCCCGTAGAGATCCATGAAGGCCTGCGAGCGGTGCGACATCATGGGGCCGGTCAGCGCCTGCAGGACCTGGGGCCGCACCCAGACGGGGCCCGGATTGAAGAAGCGAACCTGCCCGGCATTTCCGCTGGTGGGGTCGAAGTTGGTGCTCATGGCCCGAAATTCTATCCGGGGAGGGGGCGAATTCCCCCCTCTAAATGAATCACTCCGCCCGAGTCATCGGAAAGAGCGTTCCGTCCCCTGTCACGTTGTCGGCCATGACCCCGTAGGCCACGAAGCGGCCCGTGCCGGCCAGCCGGCTGACAACCGCATACGCTTCGCCCGACGAGGATGCTGCCCGGAGGGCCCGGTTGAACTGGAAGCGCCGGCCTGGCATGAGGTTAACGGGGGCCAGTGTCCCCAGCGCGGCACCGTCCGACGCCCGCCGGAGCGATACTGACAGGGTTACCGGGGGTCCGCCGTCAGGCTCCGGATTTGCCACGGCGATGTTGGACCGGAAAGAAGCGTCCTCCCGGAGGCCTGGGACGATGGCCTCGTTTGCTGCCCACCGCACCTCGTTGATGACAGGCACGCTCACGCCGTAGTCCCCGGAAGCTCCCGGCCCGCGCGCGAGAACTACTGCCGTGACAAGGAGGTCTGCCGCCCCCTCCGGCCGGTCGGACCCGAGGGTGAGCGTCCCGACGAAGTTCATTGGGTCGACTTGCACTCCGTTCCCGGCCAGCCAGGAGCCGGCGTCTTCCACAGAGAGGATCTGCCCGTTTCCGATCGAAAACGGGAAGGTCCACGAGCCATTGTCGTCACGGTAGGTCGCGGAAAAGGTGAGGTTCGCCGGCGGATAAGAAGATGATGTCCGCCATCCCAGCGATAGTTCTGTCCTGTAGCGCCCAAGTGGCGACGCCATCGCCACGACGGCCGGCAGGAATCGAGTCCGCCGCCCCGGAAGGGTGTCGGGGGGCTCGAATGGAACGATCGTCCCGTCGTTTGTGCCGCTCTCGTTCCGGACGATGTAGCCGAGAAGATCATCCCGCGCTGCCAGCGGAAAGCTCGTCGCGCTCATCGCAATCACTCCGAGAGGCGCTACGAGGTTCCCGGAGCTGGGCGTCACCTGAAGGAATCCCCCGCTCGGTATCGTTGTGTACGGCGTCTCGGAGCCCGGACCTGCGCGGTAGTCGAACGCGACGATGCCCTGGCCGGGTCCGTCGGCGGATGCTGCAAGTGCCACGTGCGTCCGGGTTCCCGGGCTCGGTGGTGGAGCGAGAACGACGGTTCGAAACGGAAGATCCCCGGGGTTCGATGCCACGATAGAAGTTCCGGCCGTGCCGCCGTCGGATGGGTTCCAGACTCTGACCCCGGCCCAGGCATCCTTTTCATCCGTCAGGCCGTCGAACTCGACAGCGACCGGACCGACGAAATCAGGAATCGGATCTTCGATGCTGGTCTGAACGCCGGGTCCAAGAGGGACTTCCATGACCGGTGTCGTGCTCGCACCGGCGAAGACGCGCGCGACGGCGGGCGAGGAGACCGAGAAGTTGGCCACGGTGAGAGTGCTTCGGTAGCGGACGCCGCCGGAGCCCGTCGTATCGGCGACGGCCGCGAGGTTCTTTCTCACGCGGGGAGACGGGGTGAACAGCGGACTCCGCACGTACGACGGAGAGGGAAGATGACTGTCGTCGGACCCGAACCGTCCCGAGGGATCGATCGTCTTGGGAAGAATCACTCCTCGCTGAGCCCGGAGCTGGCCTCTTTCGAACGAGAGCCCGCCGAACAGGAGGGCGTCGCCGACGACGGCGAGAGAAACATCCGGATACGAGCGTTCGAGGTTGATACCGGTCCACATCGTGTCTTCTACCGTCACCAGAGTCCGATACCCACCGGCGACGGGCGCGAGGATGGCGGCCTGGAGCTTGTCGGAACGGGAGCCGTCCCTGACGAGAAGAATCAGCTGTTCCCCGATTGCCGCGATGTCGTCAATGCTGATCCCCGGGTCGAGATCCGTGAAGGCCGGCGTCAGGTGATCCCCGTCAAGGCGGCGAACGAAGTCTCCGATCACGTAGATGGAGCCGTTCGCTTCGCGGATACGTCTCGGACCGGAGTCGTAAGGTCCCGCGGGGGGTGACGCCGTGAAGATGCTCCATGCTCCTTGACGAAACCGTGCGAGGGTTCCGGCGGACCCGGCTGCGTAAAGGTCGTCGCCCGAGCCCAGAATCGGCCCGGCGCCGAATCCTGCCGGAGGATGAAGGTCCTCCCAGGAATCGGTAGTGGAATCGTGAGCGAGGAGTGTGGTGCCACCAAGCCCGTCATAGGCCGCGACCACGGGCCGATCCTGCCAGACCGCAGCAACCGTGGAGGCCTCCGAATGAGGAGCCGGCGAGAGCCGCGTCCATCCGCCGTCGTCTCGCCGGAAGACGCGAATTCCCCGAACGCCGTAGGTCTTCGTCACCCCCATGAAGTAACTGCCGGCTCCCGGCGCCCCGGGGATTCCTTCGGTCTCGCTCCAGCCCGGCAGCCCGCGGACAAAGACGTTCCAGCCGTCGGCCGTTGTGAAGAGGCGGCTCCCCGCCACGAAGACACGGGGTGCGGCGCCGTAAGCACCCTCGGTGACCGGGGACTGTGGCGTCATGCGGACGAAGGCGCCGTTCTGGAGCTGATAGATGTTCCCCTTCTGCTCGTCGCCCACGAGCAGAAGCTGTCCGGCCCATTCCAGTGCGATCGGTTCGTGGTTGTATCTATACGTCTGCGGCACCAAGATCGGGTTTGAGAGCCCGCTCGACGTGAAGATCCACACCAATCCAGCGGAGAAGACCCAGAGAGTATTCGCCGTTGAGAGGAGGATCTCCGTCCAAAGGTTCCACGAGGGAAGAGATGTCCAGTGGTCGCCGTCCAGCCTGAAGAATGGAAGGGAGGAATTCACATTCGGAGTAGGGCCGGCCGCTCTCGAGCTCGGCCCCCCGCAGATGGGGACGTCCTGGATCAGGTAGAGCTGCCCCGAAAGCGCGAATAGCTTTCCGTAGCAAGCCGGAAAAGGCGCTTCCTCCCGGACGGTGCCGTCAAGAAGAGAGACCGACACGAGCCTTCGCGGATCCGTGCCGCCCGTGGGGCATGCCCCCTGCCCCGAACAAACGAGGTTGAACGTTGGCGGAGGAACGTAGACCCTTCCGTTTGCGCCGACAAGGGGCCCGCCTTCTGTACCGTATGGCGTGGGCCAGGGCCAGTCAGACCCCTGAATCGCCCACGGGAGGGAGGCGACCTGGCTCCAGCTGTTACCTCTGAGAACGTAGAAGAAGAGCTGGTTGCCTTGCAGCGATGTCGCGGCGAAAACACCTCCGGCGAAGAAGACGAGGAAGGGAGCCTTGACAGTTTCAGCCGTGTCCAGCGCCACCGGGCGCCAATTCGCTCCGTCGAATTCGAAAGCGTCGACGGCCGCGAATTTCCGTGGCTGATTGATACCGTGTTCGAAGACGCTCGCGCCCGTGAACGCCAGCGTCCGGGAATCGTCACCCAGGATGAGCCCGACCTCAGGGGCGCGGGGACCTTCGTCGGCTATCTTCCAGGCGATGTCAGCGACGGCCGGCCTGCAGAGCGCGACCGCGAAGAGACCGAGGAGGATCAGCCTTCCCCGAACCATCCGGACGCTCCTCCTCCCCCCAAAGTAATGTTCCGGGACGTTCTTACCCCACGAATGTGAACAAACGAAGGACCTCAGCGAGAGAAGTGAGAACGACGTCCGGCCCGACCGCCAGCAGCTCCTCCCGGGTCGAGGACCCGGTCGGGACGGCGGCGACCGGCACCCCGGCCGCGCGGGCCGTCAGGATGTCGATCGGCATGTCCCCGACGAAGAGGGCCTCGGAAGCCGGAACCCCCAGCAAAGCGAGCGCCATGAAGACCATATGGGGCGCCGGCTTGGGGGGGAAGCCGTCATCCGGCCCATGCACCACCCCGAACCGGCCGAGGAGGCCGAAGTGCGACAGGAGCTGGCGGGAGAAGAACGCCGGCTTGTTCGACGCCACGGCCAGCTTCACGCCACGGTGGTGAAGCGTCCGCGTGACCTCGTCCGCCCCGGGGAGGAGGAGGGTCGCCTCGGGGCCGGAGGCCTCGTAGATCTCCGAGAAGGCGCGCACCCCCTCGGCCATCCGGGGGGCGCCGACCGCCTCGATCATCAGGACCTCGAGGCCGCGGCCGACGCGCCGGCGAGTCTCCGGGAGCGTCCACTCCGGAAGCCCAAAGTGACGCTGGACCCTCACGACGGCCGCGTGGATCGCCGCGTACGAGTCGAGGAGCGTCCCGTCGAGGTCGAAGACGACGGCGCGGAAGGCGCGCGGAAACGGCGCACCGGCGCGGAGAGGGCTCTCGCGCCCGGTCACTCGTCCTTCATGACGAACTCGGCCACGATCTCTTTGCGGGCATAGAGGGTCAGGCGGTCGCCCGAGAGCGACCAGCCCGTCACGTCGGGCAGGAGCGTCAGGAGGCGCGTCTCGACATCGCCCCCGTCTTTGCAAGCCCTTCGAGTCACCACGAAGTGGGAGAGCGTCACGGAATCGCCCTTCATCTCGTAACGTCCCGAGAGCCTGTTGCACCCCGTGTGGCCGGTGAGCCGATGGCTGCCGACGTCGAACCGGAGATACGGGGCCATCCCCTGAGGGCCGGCGCTCACCGTCCGGCCTCTGAGCGAGACGAGCGTCCACGTGTCCCCTTCGGGCGTCCGCATGGAGCGACGCGTCTGGAATTCCTTGAGCGGGGGACAGGCTTCGCCCGGCAGCGCCTTTTCGAACTGATCGACGACGAATACCCGCTGCGTCCCGCCCCCTTCTCCTCCGGGGCGCTCCACGAAGTGTCCGCCCACGGTGACGAGGAGCGGCGCGTTCGGGGCCGGGCGTTTGGCGCCGTATTCCTTCTCGAGGGACGGGAAGTCCCCTTCACCCACGACCGGCAGCGTCTGTCCCGTCGGGCAGAGCGTGATCGAGGCCGCACCGGCCATGGAGATGACGGTCCCGGAGAGACGGGCCGGATCCCGGATGAGCGAGAAAACGGTCTCGCGCTTCAGGTCGTAGTTCTGCTGCGTCTTGATCTCCCGGCCCTCGCCGTCCAGCTTGCGGATCGTCTGCGGATTCAGGACGCGAAAGTAGTCCGGCCTTTCTCCACTCCCCAGAAGCGTGAGCTTCCCCCATTCGATGGCCCACCGTCCGACCTCGACGAACACGCTCTTCCGCTCGAGGTACTCCTGCCGGAGCAGGAAGGTCCCGTCGGTCAGGAGGTTCAGCGTCATCCTGATTCCCGGGCAGTCGGCGCACGGGATCGTCCCGCTGTAGGCGATCGGAGAGGCGAGCGCGTTCGAAATCGCGGGGGGCGCGGGAAGAAGGGAGAGGATCACGGCCAGAGCCAGTCCGGGCATTTCGGCTTCTCCTCGGCGGTCAGTCTACTGTCAGGACGAGACGGCCGCCGCGCGCCATGACGCGGGGGTTTCCATCCAGGCAAGGATGGCCTTCACGGGTTGAATACCGGGGATCTTCTTAGGAAGAGAAGAAGACCGGGGATTTCTTCGAAGGTGAATCGAGGGATGGAGGACGCGTGCCGGGTCGCGCGGTCGGTGACGACGGCAACGACGGCCGGATCGTTCTCTGAGAGCGGCTCGCGGCCGGTCGCCGCCCGGCAGACCTCGATCTTCGGGTACGGCTCGCCCCGGTAACCCTCGACCACCACGACGTCGCATTCGAGGAACTCCGGGAGGTAATCCGAGAGAGGTGCGCGCCCAGCGCGCTTCCGGTGCACCGCGCTCCGCCTCCCGGCGACCAGAATCGCCGGCTCGGCCCCGGCGGCGTGATGGCGCTGCGAGTCCTTCCCGGGCTGGTCCGTCTCGTACTCGTGGTCCGTGTGCTTGAGCGAGCCGACCTTCAGCCCCTCCATCACGAGGGCCTCGATGAGCTTCACGGCGACCGTCGTCTTGCCCGACTCGTGCGCGCCGACGACGAGAAAAACGACGGGGAATTTTCTTCGAGTGGAATAGAGCAGATGCGGCCGCCGCTGCTCGGCGAATCGCGCCTCGTCGTCCCGAAAACCCGAAATCCACGGATCCAGATCTTCTCCTTCGTCGACGAGCCTGCGGAATGTGGCTGTTCCCGCCAGCAGGTCCACCGCCGGGACGTCGTCGCGATATTCGTAGGTCTCCGTTCTCCACGCGAAGGAGCCGGGATCGAGGTCGCGGAGGGCTTTCACCAGGCGGAGATACGTCTCGAACGGGCGGAACGATTCCGGGTCGGTCACGTGGGCCTGGACGCCGCCGCAGAGGCGCCCTGCCTGCTTCTGGAACGTCGGCTTGAAGACGTGCGGCCGAAAGACGACGCCCGGCATCCCGAGCGCGTTCGCCGCGTCGGCGGTGCGGTCGGCGTCGAGCCAGGGAGCACCGACGATCTCGAACGGGCGCGTCGTTCCCCGACCCTCGGAGAGATTCGTCCCCTCGACGAGGCAGGCACCCGGATAGACGAGCGCGGTCTCGCGCGTCGGCATGTTCGGGGACGGGAGCACCCAGGCCGGGTCGTCGCCGAGGGCGCCACGCCCCGGAAGCGCGCGCCCGCGGCGCATCGGGACGACGGTCAGGTCGCAGCCGAGGGCGTACTCGCGGTTCACGAAGGTCGCGATCTCACCCGGGGTCATGCCGTGCCGGACCGGAACCGGGTAGAGGCCGATGAAGGAAAGGAACGGCTCCTCCTGCAGGTTCCCCTCGACCACCTCGCCACCGAGCGGGTTCGGCCGGTCGAGGACGACGACCGGGATCCCGCGCGCCGCGCACGCCTTCATCATCAGGGCCGTCGTCCAGACGAACGTGTAGTAGCGGCTTCCGACGTCCGGCAGGTCCGAGACGACGACGTCGAGGCCGGCGAGATGCTCCGGCCGCGGCGTCAGGTCGTCGAATGTCGCCCCGTAAAGCGACACGACGGGGAGGCGTCCCGGCTCGCCCGAGCCGACCGCCTCCATGTCCTGCGCCGCGCCCCAGAAACCGTGCTCGGGGCCGAAGAGGATCCGGACGTACAGCCCCGCGCCCTTCATCGCCCGCGCCGCCGGGACGAGCTCCGAACTCACCGACGCGGCGTTCGCGAGAAGCCCGATCCGCTTGCCGCGGAGGAGAGAAGGATCCCGAAGGAGGACGTCGAGGCCGGTCGAAAGAGAGAGAGCCACCGCGCTCGCGAGTCTAACCGGCGAAAACGAATGCGGCGGGCCGGGGGGCCCGCCGCGCAGATACGTCTTCTTCTGCGAGAACCTAGTTCGCGCTGAAGAGCATCGAGAAGGTGAGAGCGGTGGGGGTCACATTTGCGCTCGCGGTCCCCCGAACCGAAAGGAAGTCGCCGTCGACGGTCGTGATCGGAACGTTCAAATCGGTGCAGGTCGTTCCGTTGGCGGGTACCGTGCAAGACAAAGTCGTGGCGACCCCGTTTTTCAGCAGCGTTACGGTGACGGTCTGGGCGTGAGCGGCTGGCTGGTAATGGACATGAAGGGTATTCACCGTTCCGGCAGGAACAGCCATGCGGACGTTCGCTTCAGTCGCGTTCGAGATATGTCCGATCGCAGCGTAGTAGTAGGTCGGGTTCATCGCGACCGCGAGGTAGCCCCCGCCAATGAGCCCACCCTTTCCGGTCGAACCGGTGGGACCAGCCGGACCCGTCGCTCCCGTCGGACCCGCGAGCCCGCCAATGCCCTGGATACCCTGCGCTCCGGTCGGCCCGGTAGCACCCGTCGGGCCGACAACGCCCTGAACGCCCTGTGCCCCTGTCGGACCCGCAGCACCTGTCGAACCAGTGGCACCGGTAGGACCGGTAGCGCCCTGAATCCCCTGCGCGCCTGTCGGGCCGGTTGCACCCGAAGCACCGGTTGGTCCAG
>JBBIPB010000030.1:0-22522 GCA_037443065.1 Acidobacteriota bacterium
CAGGAGCTTGCACGGGCGCGGGAGCTGCAGCTCTCGATGCTCCCGCGGAACCTTCCGGCCGTCCCCGGCCTCGACGTCGCCGCCGCGTCGCACACCGCCGCCGAGGTCGGAGGCGACTACTACGACATGCGAACGGGTGGCGACGGCAGTCTCCTTGTGGCCTTCGGCGACGCGACGGGACACGGCCTCGCCGCCGGGATCATCGTCACGGTCGCCAAGGCGCTCTTCATGTCTCTTCGAGCGAACGGCGCGCTCCCCGACCTCCTCGCCGGGTGCGATCGCGTCCTCCGCGGGATGCGCCACCCCGGCCTCCAGATGTGCCTCGCCCTCGCGCGCGTCACGCCGCGCGAGGCGGCGGTCGCTTCCGCTGCGATGCCTCCGGTGCTCATCCACCGCGCTCGAACGAACACGATCGAGGAGCTCGGAGCGGGGGGCCTCCCGCTTGGCGGCCGGATTCCGACCCGCTACGAGGAGCAACGGACCGACCTGGCCCCGGGCGACAGGCTTCTTTTCGCGAGCGACGGCTTTGCGGAGCTGCTCGATCCGGACGGCCGGCAGCTCGGATATCCCGGAGCGGCCGGGGCCTTTATCGAGGCGGCGCGCGGCGCCAGCGCGCGCGAGGTCGTCGAGCGCCTCGGCGCCGCGGTGGACAGCTTCCGCGGCGCACGCCCGCAGGACGACGACATCACGTTGGTCGTCGTTCGTGTGGTGGCGGGCTGATCCGGCCGGGCTGAATCAAGGCACCTCTTCGGGCGACTTCCTGATGCCAGCGGGCTTTGCCCCGGTATGGGATGACGCTGTTCGTCTCGATCGGCTTCCGAGGAGTCGCGCCGAGTAGGAAGAAGGGGAGTGTGCTGGACCTCGAAGAATACAGCCTCTGATGGATTTCATCTCGCTTGGGTATAGTGGGGGCCCTGTCCGGGGAGCTTCCAGAAGAGGCGGACTCCCCCGAGAGAGGCGCTCGGAGGACTGAGCGTGACCGACAAGCAGAAAGGCCCCGAAAACCTCGACTCCCCGGAGTTGTTTTTCAACCGTGAGCTGAGCTGGCTCGCCTTCGCGCGGCGCGTTCTCTCACTCGTCGAGGACTCCGCCCTGCCCCTTCTCGAGCGGGTCAAGTTCGCGGGCATCATGGGGATGCTCCACGACGAGTTCTTCATGAAGCGGATCGGCGGCCTGAAGCGCCAGGTCAAGACGGGGAAGGAACATCGCTCCCTCGAGGGCCGGACCGCGGACGAGGAGCTCCGGGACTGCCGGGCGGAGATCCGGCGGCAGATCGAGGACCTCTCCCGCGTCCTCCACGGGGAGATCCGTCCCGCTCTCGCCGCCGAGGGGCTCGGGATCCTCGACTACCGGGATCTCTCGCCGGAGAGGCGCGAGGAGGTCGACCGCCACTTCGAGCGCCTGGTCCTTCCGATCCTCACGCCTCTCGCGGTGGATGCCGAGCACCCCTTTCCGTTCATCAGCGGCCTCGGTCTCAACCTCGCCGTGCGCGTCACCGTCCGGCGGCAGGAGCGGTTCGTCCGGATCAAGGTCCCCGCCAACCGCGGGCGGTGGGTCCCCGTCGCGGGCGGCGGATTCGTGCCGCTCGAGCAGGTCATCGCGGCCAACCTCGGCCACGTCCTGCCGCACGAGAAGGTGAAGAGCGTCTCGTTCTTCCGGGTGACTCGCGGGATGGAGGAGGAGGACCGGCTGCCCCGGGGAGAGGACGACCTCTCGCAGCTCGTCCCTGGGAGCATCATCAGCCTCGTCACGGACGAGCTGAAGGCGCGTCGGTTCGCCGGGGTCGTCCGCCTCGAGGTCTCGCCCGAGATGCCGGCCCAGCAGCGCGACTGGCTGGTCGGACAGCTCGGCGTCACGACGGAGGACGTCTACGAGCCGGCGGGGTTCCTCGGACTCTCGGACCTCCTCTCTTTCCATGTCAACGGGCGCCCCGACCTCCGGGACCGGCGCCACGTTCCGGTCACCCATCCGCGCCTGAGGAAGATCGCGCCGAACGACGGCGAGGCCTTCTTCGCCGAGATCCGCCGCGCGGACCTTCTCCTTCACCATCCGTACCAGAGCTTCGACACCTCCGTGCTCCGCTTCCTCGAGCTGGCGGCCAAAGATCCGCGCGTCCTCGCCATCAAGGTGACGATCTACCGGACCGCCAGCGACTCCCCGATCGTCCTCGCGCTCGCCGAGGCCGCCCGGGCCGGAAAGCAGGTCGCGGTCCTCGTCGAGATCACGGCCCGGTTCGACGAGGCGCCGAACATCGCCTGGGGCCGGCTCCTCGAGCGCGAAGGCGTGCACGTCGCGTACGGGGTCGAGCGGCTCAAGACGCACGTCAAGCTCGCCCTCGTCGTCCGGGAGGAAGCCGACGGCCTTCGCCGGTACGTCCACGTCGGCACGGGGAACTACCACACCGGCACGGCGAAGCTCTACGAAGACCTCGGCCTCCTGAGCTGCGAGCCCGAGCTCGCGGCCGACGCCGCCGCGGTCTTCAACGAGCTGACCGGCTCGACGAAGGGCGCGCGGTACCGGAGGATGATCGTCGCGCCGGAGACGATGCGCGACCGCTTCGTGGAGCTGATCCGGCGCGAGGCCTCGAACGCCCGCGAGGGGCGTCCCTCTGGGATCCGCGCCAAGGTGAACCAGCTTCAGGACCCGACCGTCATCCGGGAACTCTACCGGGCGAGCCAGGCCGGCGTTCCCGTTTCCCTGAACGTGCGCGGCCTCTGCTGCCTCCGGCCCGGCGTCCCCGGTCTTTCGGAGACGATCCGCGTCTTCTCCGTCCTCGGGCGCTTCCTCGAGCACGGCCGCGTCTATCGCTTCGAGAACGGGGGAGCACCGGTCTATCTGATCGGCTCGGCCGACTGGATGCGCCGCAATCTCGACCGCCGCGTCGAGACCATCGCGCCGGTCATCGACCCGGCCCTCCAGTCCGAGCTGGAGGCCATCCTCGACGTCTACGAGAAGGACAACTGCACCGCGTGGGACCTGCATCCGGACGGACGCTGGCTTCGCCGCCGGCCCGGAGAGGGCGAGCCGCGCCGCTCCTCGCAGGAGGTCTTCGCCAGGCGGGCCGCCGGAAAGGTCCCGGACGAGGCGGAAGTCCCCGAGGAAGTCCCGGACCTCGCGATGGCCACGTGACCGCAGCCGGGGAGCGCTCGGCCCTGCCCGAAGACCGCGACGTTCGGCGGGGGTTTGCCCACCGGATGGAGCACGTACTCGAGGAGCGCGAGAAGGTGCTCGCGGACTTCTCGCCGGACGCCGTCCACGATCTCCGCGTGGCGATCCGGCGCTGCGTGTCGCTGGCCCGGGGGATGCGGCTCGTGGATCCGCACCCGGGCTGGCGGCGTCTGAATCGAGACGGACGGGCCCTCTTCCAGGTGCTGGGCGAGCTGCGCGACACGCAAGTCCTCCGGGAGCTGGTCCGCAAGACCGGACCGCCGGACGATCCCGTCGGCGCCGCGCTCGTCGAGTCGCTGGAGCGGTCCGAGGCGAAGGAGATCCGCGCCGCGCGGGCGGTGCTCGTCGCGTTCCGTTCCGGGGAATGGAGCACTTTGGCGAAGACGCTCCTGCCGCGCGTCCAGCGCCTCACGCTCGACGGGCCGTTCTTCGAGTACCTCGCGGTTCGCCTGCTCGAGGGCGCCGCCGCCGCCCACAGGCGCGCGGTTCGCTCGAAGAACCCCGCAATCTGGCACGAACTCCGGATCGCGATCAAGCGCTTCCGCTACGTCGTGGAGAGCTTTCTCCCGCGCCGTTTCGCCCGCTGGAGCGCCTCCCTGAAGCGGCTCCAGGATCTCCTCGGCGAGGTGCACGACCTGGACGTTCTCTGGGCGAGGCTCGGCCGGCTCGGGCCCGTCTTCGACGTGCGGGCAAGGATACGGTGGGCGCGCCTCGTCGACCGGCGGCGCCGCGCGCGCATCGACCGCTACCGGCGGCGCACGACCGGGCCCCGATCGCTCTGGCACGTATGGCGGAGCGGCCTTCCGTCGCCGGTTGCACTGGATCAGGCGGAGCCGGCGCGGATCGCCGCGTGGCTCGAGTTCGCGGATCCGGAGATCGCGCGTACGCGGCGATCCGTCGCCGTCGCGCTCCGGCTCTTCGATCAGCTCGCCGCGCAGGACGCCGGGACAGTCTTCCGCGTCGCTCACGCGCGCCGCCTGCTCGAGACCGCCGCTCTCTGCCTGGGGGCGGCCGGGCCGCGGCGACAGAGCTCCCGGAAGCGGGCCGCGCGGATGATCCGCAGCCGGCTTCCGCGCCTCGTGGACTGGCCCCGCCCGGAGATCGAGATGATCGCGCTCCTCGTCCGCCGTCATCGCGGCCGGCCCCCGTGGCTCGGGGATCCACGCGTCGCCGGGCTTTCTCTCCGGGCCCGCGCGACGTTCCTCGCCCTCAGCGCCGTCCTTCGCCTGGCCGTCGTGCTCGATGCGGCGAGTCCGCGCGGCGCGGCCGGCCTTCGGGTCCGGCGGACGGCCCGGACCTTCGTGATCGAGGTGCGCGGCGAATTCCTCGACGGGCCGATGCACACCCAGATGGCGCGGGAACGGGCCGGCCTCGAAGTCGTTCTCGGGCGGCGGATCGTCATGAGCCCCGGCCGCTGAAAAGTCGGGCGGAGCCGGTCACCTCCCCGCGGGAGGCGATTCCAGGCCGTGGCCGTGCTTGATGTTCTGCCCTTCGGCGATGAAGATCGTCTCCTCCGCGATGTTCGTGGAGAGGTCCCCGACGCGCTCGAGGTTCTTCGAGACCGACATGATCTCGATGCAGATGGAGATCAATGCCGGATTCTCGGCCATGTAGGTCAGGAGTTCCCGGATGAGTGACTTGTTCTTGTCGTCGAGGAGGTCGTCGCGGCGGCAGACCTCGAGGGCGAGACCTGAGTCCCTCCGGACGAAAGCGTCGAGCGAGTCGCGCAGCATGCCGCGCGCGACCTCGGCCATGTAAGGGACGTCGACCCACGGCTTGAAAGGGCGGGTGTGGGACATCCGCTCGGCGGCCTCGGCGATGTTCACCGCGTGGTCGGCGATCCGCTCCAGATCGGCGTTGATCTTCAGGCCCGCGACGAGGAGCCGGAGGTCGCTTGCGACGGGCTGCTGGGTGGCGAGGAGGTGGATCGTGTCCTCCTCGTTCCGGACCTCGAGTTCGTCGATCTTCCGGTCGTCGTCGATCACGCGCCGGGCCTTCGTGGCGTCCGCCTCGACGAGCGCCTCGATGGCGAGGCGGATCTGGTTCTCGACCTCCGCCCCCATCCCGATGAGCTGGCGGCGGAGGTTCTCGAGCTGTTCGGAAAAGTGTTCCTTCATGGTTTCTCCGTACGGGGGAGGAGCACGGTGAACCGGCTTCCCTTGCCGGGCTCCGAGTCGACGGTGATCGAGCCGTCGTGGAGGATCAGGAGGTGCTTGACGATCGCAAGGCCCAATCCCGTGCCCGGGACCGACTTGGCCCGCGAGGGATCGACGCGGTAGAAGCGCTGGAAGACGTTGCCGAGCTCGGCCCGGGGGATGCCGATGCCGCGGTCGACGACATGGACGGCCGCTCGCGGCCGGTCCGCCTCGCCGGAGACGGCCTCGGCGAGAATATCGACGCGCGCCCCGGAGGGAGAGAACTTGATCGCGTTGTCGAGCAGGTTCCGGAAGATCTGGGCGAGGCGGCGCCGGTCTCCGACGACCGCGAGGCCCTCCGGGGTCTCCACGGCCACGGCGACGCTCCGTGACGCGGCGAAGGCTTCGAGGTCGTGGACGACGCCTTGGAGAAGGCTGCGCAGGGAAACGTGCTCGGGCACGAGCTGGACGGCGCCCGACTCGATCTGCGTCAGGTCGGTCAGGTCGGAGACGAGATCCTGGAGGTGGGCGGACTGCCGCTCGAGGATCTCGAGGAGCGGCGAGAGCCCGGGCGGAAGAGGTTCTTCGCCCGCGAGCGTTTCTACGGCGGCCCGGATCGCCGCCACGGGGGTCCGCAGCTCGTGGGAGACGTCGGAGACGAACCGGCGGCGCATCGTCTCGGTCCGCTCCCGCTCCGTCACGTCGCGGACCACGCCGACGGCGGCCGCCTCCCCGGTCGTGGCGGCGTGGGGGAGGGCACGCACCGTGACCTCGAGCACCCGCTCCGCGGCGGCCCCCCGGTCGAACCGGACGGTCTCCGTCGCCGGAGGCGTCCCGGTCGCCCGGGCGCGGACGCCGGCCTCGAAGAGCCTGAGGATTGCCGTGTCGCGCACGACGTCGACGAGGGCGCGGCGCGGGCTTCCCGGAGGGACACGGAAGAGGGCGAGCGCCGCCGGGTTCGCGTCGAGGAGATCGAGCGCGGAGTCGACGACGATGAGGCCGGCCGGGACCTGCTCGAAGACGGTCCGCGACAGGAGGCGGGCCTTCTCGTTTCCTTCGCGCTGGGAGGCCACGAGACGTGCGAACCGGGAAAGGGCGGCGATCACCTCTTCCGTCTCCTCGGAGGCTCCCGGGGGAAGTCGGGGCAACCGCCCTTCGGCGGCCTCCGCGATGCCCAGCATGACGCGCGAGAGCTCGCGACGCTGCCGCTGCCGGATGACGAGAAAGACGAGTGCCACGAGAAGCCCGGCGCCGATCGAGACACGTTCGATCGTCTGCCGGAACGGCGCCTCCTGCGCATCGAGGTCGATCTGGCTCATGGCGAGGCGAACGAAGCCCGAAGGCGCGCTCCCGGTGCCGACGCGGCGGGCGACGTAGACGAAGGGAGTCCTGACCGTCGCCGACGTGCGCCGGTAGAAGCCGACGCCGTTCTTGCGCGCCTCGACGATCTCGGGCCTCTGTCCATGGTTCTCCAGGGCGTCGAGCCGGTCGGGCTCGACCTCGCTGTCGGCGAGGACCCGCCCGTCTGCGGCGATCAGAGTCACGCGAGCTCCCGTCTGGTGCGCGACGGCCTGGACGCGGTCGTACGGGCGAGCTCCGGGGAGGAAGTCCGCCGCGAACACAGTCGTGAGCGGATCGAGCCGGCTGGCCAGATCGCGGCGGGTCCTCTCGGCGACGGCGCCGTCGAGGACGCGGTCGAGGACCGCGGCGAAGAGGCCACCGAGGAGGAGGCCCACCGAGACGGGGACGAGCGAGCGGCGGAGGGTGGACCTCATCGAACGAACTTGTACCCCACGCCGACGACGGTCTCGATCAGCTCCTCTCCGATCTTCTTCCGGAGCGACCGGATGTGAACGTCCACCGTGCGAGTCTCGATGTCGGCCGCGTAATCCCAGAGACGGGAGAGGATCGTCTCCCGGCTGACGACGCGCCCGGCGCTCCGGATGAGGAGCCAGAGCAGGTCGAATTCCTTCTTGGTCAGGTGGACGGCCTTGCCGTCCCGGAGGACGAGGTGGCGGGCTCGATCGACCTTGAGGGGCCCGTTCTCGTACAGGTCCTCGCCGTTCTCCGTCGAGCCGGCGCGGCGCAGGTGCGCTGCGATCCGGGCCATCAGCTCCTTCATCGAGAAGGGCTTCGTGACGTAATCGTCCGCGCCCAGCTCGAATCCGAGCAGCTTGTCCCGCTCCTCTACGCGCGCCGTCAGCATGAGGATCGGAATCCGGCGCGTCTCCTCGTTCTTTCTCAGTTCGCGGCAGATCGTGAGCCCGTCGACGTCGGGAAGGTTCAGGTCGAGCAGGACGAGATCGGGGGGCTGCGCCACGAGGGCGTCGAGGGCGACGAGGCCCCCCGCGTACCGCGCGACGTCGTAGCGGCCGTCCTTCTTCAGGTTGTAGGTCAGCGTGTAGGCGAGGTCGTCGTCGTCCTCGACGACCGTGATTCGTGGCCGGGAGACAGGGGCCTTTTCGGTCATCCGAACCTCCCGGTAATGTAATCCTCTGTGGTTTTCATGGTCGGCTTCTCGAAGATCGTGCCGGTCTTTCCGAACTCGACGAGCTTTCCGAGCATGAAGAAGCCGGTCTCGTCCGAGACGCGCGCAGCCTGCTGCATGTTGTGCGTGACGATGACGATCGTGTAACGGGACTTCAGATCGAAGATCAGCTCCTCGATCTTGGCGGTCGCGATCGGATCCAGAGCCGAGCAGGGCTCGTCCATCAGGAGAACCTCGGGCTCGACTGCGAGTGCGCGTGCGATGCAGAGTCTCTGCTGCTGTCCTCCCGAGAGGCCGAGAGCCGATTCCTCGAGCCGGTCCTTCACCTCCTCCCAGAGGGCTGCCCGCCGAAGCGCCATCTCGACCTGGTCGGCAAGCTCCGCCTTCCGGATGGAGGCGTTGATCCGGAGGCCGTAGGCGACGTTGTCGAAGGTCGACTTCGGGAACGGGTTCGACTTCTGGAAGACCATCCCGACGCGCCTGCGCAGGTCGACGATGTCCACCCCGGAATGATAAATGTCGTTTCCGTCGAGAAGGACCTCTCCCTCCACCCGCGTATCGGGGATGATGTCGTTCATCCGGTTCAGGCAGCGAAGGAACGTCGACTTCCCGCAGCCGGACGGGCCGATGAAGGCGGTGACCGCCTTCTCGCGGATCGTGAGTGAGACGCCGTGCAGGGCCTGGCTCGAACCGTAATAGAAGCTCAACGCCCGCGCTTCGATGCGGATCGGAAGGGAAGCCGGCTGCGTCATGCGTGGTGCATCCTTTCGAGCCGTCTCGTCACGACGCGCGCGAGAACGGAGAAGACGAACACGACGGCGACGAGGACCAGGGCGCCGGCCCATGCCTGCCGGTGCCAGTCCTCGTATGGCGAGATCGCATACGTATAGATCTGCACCGTGAGCGACGCGATCGGCTGGGAGAGGTCCGTCGACCAGTAGCGGTTCGAGAAGGACGTGAAGAGAAGCGGAGCGGTCTCTCCGGCGATGCGGGCCAGCGACACGAGGATTCCCGTCATGATCCCGGGCAGCGCGGCCGGGAGCATCACGCTGAAGGCCGCCCGGGAGCGGGTGGCGCCCAGGGCGAGGGCTCCTTCGCGCAGCGTGGGAGGCACCAGGTTCAGGAGCTCCTCGGTCGTCCTCGTGATGATCGGGATCATCATGAAGCCGAGAGCCACTCCACCCGCCAGGGCGCTGAAGTGCTTGACGGGGAGGACGACGAGCGCGTAGGCGAAGATCCCGATGACGATCGACGGGATGCCGTTCAGGATGTCGGCCGTGAAGCGCACCGCCGAAGCGAGACCCGTTCTCGGGTACTCCGAAAGATAGATCCCCGAGATCAGCCCCACCGGAATCGCCAGGGCGGACGCGATCCCGATCAGGACGAGGGTGCCGAGGATCGCGTTCGCCATCCCGCCGCCCGTCTCGCCGACCGGCTTCGGCATCTTCGAGAAGAAATCCCAGCTCAGCGACGAGAAGCCCTGCTGGACGACGTAGAAGAAGACGAAGAAGAGCGGGACGAGCGCGAGAGCGACGGCGGCTCCGCAGAGCACGACGACGAGGCCGGAGAGGGCCTTGCGGCGCATCGTCCGGGTCATGCGGCCCCCTTCTTCGCGCCGGGCGCTGCCGTCGGCCCCTTCGCCTCGCGGTCGACGCTCCAGATGAGCAGTCGCGAGAGGCCGTTGATGATGAACGTGATTGCGAAGAGAACGAGGCCGATCTCGACGAGGGCCGAGAGGTAGAGATTGTCGGCCGCCTCCGTGAACTCGTTCGCGATCACCGCTGCCATCGTGTACTGAGGCTTGAAGAGAGACAGGGTCACCTGCGGACTGTTTCCGATGACCATCGTCACGGCCATCGTCTCGCCGACCGCCCGCCCCAGGCCGAGGATCACGGCTCCGAAGATCCCCGTGCGGCCGTAACGGAGGGCCGCCTGGATCGCCTCCCAGCGCGTCGCCCCGAGGGCGTAGGCCGCCTCGCGCTGCGACTGGGGGACGGCCCGGAGGACCTCGCGCGCCACCGAGGAAGTGAAGGGAACGACCATCACGGCGAGGATCAGGCCGGCGGAGAGCATGCCGACGCCCAGTGGAGGACCCGAGAAGAACGGGGTCTTCCTCATCCAGTCGGGCGCGTGCGTTTCGAGGTTCCGGACGATCGGCACGAGAACGAAGATGCCCCAGAGGCCGTAGACGATCGACGGGATCGCCGCCAGAAGCTCCGTCAGGAACGCGAGCGGCGTGCGCAGCGGCCGGGGAGAAAGCTCCGAGATGAAGATGGCGATGCCGAGGGCGACGGGCGTCGAGAGGAGCATCGCGAGGAGAGAGGAGTAGAGCGTTCCCCAGATGAACGGGAGGGCTCCGAAGTCGCCGGCGACCGGATCCCAGATGCTCGTCCGCCAGAACCCGAGTCCGAACTTCAGAATCGAGAGTCTCGACTGCCTCGAAAGCTCGAAGGCGATCCCCGCCACGAGAAGGACGACGAGAAAAGCGAAGAACCCCGTCGCGCGACGGAAGAGGCGGTCCTCCCCGCTCCGGCGCGACGGGGCCCTGCTCATCGGCGGCTCCTTTCGATCCGGCGCCTAGAGCCTGATCCTCTTGAGCGCGTCCATCTCGAGCGCCACGACCTCCTTCGGGAGGGGCGCGTACCCGAGGTCGGCGCAGTACCGCTGTCCTTCCGTGAGGGCCCACCTGAAGAAGTCGACCATGATCTTCGCCTCGTGCGTGTCCTTCGGATTCTGGTAGAAGAGCATCCAGGTGAAGGACGAAATCGGATAGACGCCCGTCCCTGGCGCGTTCGTGATCGAGACGCGGAAGTCCTTCGGCATGACGCTGGCGGCCCCGGCCGCCGCCGCGGTCACCGAGGCGAGGCTGGAGCGGACGAACTCACCGGCCATGTTCTGGACGGAGCCGAAGTCGATCCTGGTCTGGAGAGCGTAGATCAGCTCGACGTATCCGATCGCCCCGGGCGTCTGCTTCACGAGGCCCGCGACGCCCTCGTTGCCCTTTCCGCCGACGCCGGTCGGCCAGTTCACCGATGTCGCGACGCCGACCTTCTTCTTGAACTCGGGCGAGACCTTCGAGAGGTAATCCACCCAGATGTACGTCGTGCCGGAGCCGTCCGAGCGGTGAACGACGGCAATGTCGGTGGCAGGCAGGCTGATGCCGGCGTTGAGCTTCTCGATCGCCGGGTCGTTCCACTTCGTGATCTTCCCGAGGTAGACGTCGGCCAGGACCTTTCCGGTGAACCTGAGCTCGGCGGCGACGCCCGGAATGTTGTAGACGGGCACGACGCCGCCGAGGACCGTCGGGAAGTGAAGAATCGTGCCGGGAGCGGTCTGCATCTGGTCGGGCGTCATCGGGCCGTCGGTGGCGCCGAAGAACACGGTCTGGTTCGAAAGCTGGCGGATGCCCCCGCCCGAGCCGATCGACTGATAGTTGATCTCGATCTCGGGGTGGAGCTTGTTGTACTCGGAGAACCACTTGGAGTAGATCGGGAACGGGAATGTCGCGCCCGCCCCGACGATCTGGACCTTCTGGGCCGCGACGGTGCCGGCCGGGAGGGCCAGGGCCGCGAACGCGGCGGCGAGAAATTTCGAGAGTCGGTTCAGCTTCATGAGTTCTTCATCTCCTGTATTCGGCGAAACGATCGATCACTCGGGTTAAGACGGCGTGAAGTCGCATCGGGGGCCCGTCAGTAGTTCAGAAGCATGTGCAGGGCGTACTTCTTGTTGTCCGGAACGGCCGGGGTGTAGTTGCTGAACTTCTCCTGGTCGTAATCGGCCAGGAGGGCCGCCGCGATGCCGTGGCCGAAGTTGAACCAGTACGCGATCCCCACGATCAGGCGCTTCTTCGTGGGATCCTGGTCCTTGCTCGGCTTGAGCTGGTCGTAGCGAATCAGCGCTTCCAGGCCGAAAGGCGTCCGGGGCGTGGCCCAGACGGAAAAGTCCCGCGCGGTGACGTCCGTTGCTCCGGGCGCCGACTGGTTGGTGGCTTCGAGGTAGGTGAATCCGGCGTTCAGGTTCGGGTGCTCGAAAGTCGTGTCGACGAGCCAGCGGTTTCTCTTCTGGTCCTGCGCCACGTGGTCGGCGTTGTAGTAGCCCGTGATCCGCCAGCCTTTCGCGATCGCCACGCCGGGAAGAGGCCGCAAGGACGCACGGACCTGGAAGCCCTTCTGGTCGTTCGCCTCGGCCTTGCTGTAACCCTCGCCGTTGTAGACGCCGAGGTGGATGTCGCCGTAGTTTTCGGGGAGGTTGTAGTGGCCGGAGATGCCGAGGTCGGAGGACGTCAGGAATCCGTCGCGATCCACCATGATGGGGCCCTGAAAGCGATAGCGATAGATCCCTTCGGCGTAGTCGATGTAAGGCGTCTGCTGGAGGCCGAAGCGGACCCAGGTGCCCTTTGTGGTCCACTCGTCCGCGTTGAACTGCGCGAAGCTGTATTTCATCCGGACGACGAGGCTTCCGGCGAGCGAGCCGGTCGCGTCCGTGTTCCGCGTGATGTCTGGAGTGATCCGGAACGAGATGAGGTGGTGGAGCTGGCCGGTCACGTTGATGTACATGCGGGAGAGATTGAAGGCGTTCGGGTTGATCGTGTTCCCGTTCGCATCCTTGGACGTGGGCGAGTCCGTGTAGGTGTAGTCGGTGAACATCGTCACGCCGAGCTTGATCGCGGGCTTGTCGTCCGGGGGCGTGTAGCCTGCGGCGGGAGTGACCTGGGCCACGGCCGTGCCCCCGAAGAGGATGCCGGCAAACGAGACACCGGCCCCGAGAGTCGCCAGCCGGGCAAGATTCGTTCGTTTCTTCATCGAGTTCTCCTCCTTCTCCTGCCGCGACTCTCCCCGAGAGACATGAAGAGACCGGGGTGTCCGCGTAAACATTCGGAGTAGAAGCGCGAAGCCCCTGTCTCCGGGCGGGTTGGCGGAGGCCTCCTACGGCCGGGCGAGGTGGGAGGCGCCCGCCACGTTCAGGAAGGCGAGGATCTTCCAGGAGATCGCGGCAACCACGGCCGCGGCGGGGATCGTGAGGACCCAGGCCGTGACGATGTTCCGGGCCACGCCCCACCTCACCGCGGAAAAGCGCTGGACGGAGCCGACGCCCATGATGGCGCCCGTGATGGTGTGCGTCGTCGAGACCGGGATGCCGGCCCAGGAGGCGCCGATCAGCGTACAGGCCCCTGCGAACTCCGCGCACGAGCCGCCCACCGGCTTCAAGTGCGTGATCCGCATCCCCATCGTCCGGACGATCCGCCAGCCTCCCGCGAGGGTTCCGAGGGCGATGGCCGCGTGGCAGAGAAGGATGATCCAGAAGGGGATCTCGAGGTGCTTCAGGTGGCCGGTCGAGAAGAGAAGGACCGCGATGATCCCCATCGTCTTCTGGGCGTCGTTCAGACCGTGGCCGAACGAGAACGAGGCCGCCGAAAAGAGCTGGACCTTCCGGAAAAGCCGGTCCACCGGCTCCGGCCGCATCTTCCGGAAGATCCAGACGACGGAGAGGAAGAAGACGAACCCGAGGACCATCCCGAGGAGAGGCGAGAGGACGATGAAGGCGACCGTCTTCTCCAGCCCCTTGGCGACGAGGACTCTCGTCCCGGCCTTGGCGACGGCGGCGCCGGCGAAGCCGCCGATGAGGGCGTGCGACGACGACGAAGGAAGCCCCCACCACCAGGTCAGGAGATTCCAGACGATGGCGCCGATCAGGCTCGCGAGGATCAGGGCCGGGTCGACGATCGCCGGGTCGACGATGTCCTTGCCGATCGTCTGGGCGACGCGCGTCTCGAAGGCGAAGGCCGCCACGAAATTGAAGAAGGCCGCCCAGACGACGGCGATGCGCGGCGACAGAACACGGGTCCCGACGACGGTGGCGATGGAGTTGGCCGCGTCGTGGAAGCCGTTGATGAAGTCGAAGGCGAGGGCCGCGATGACGACGAAGACTATGAACGCCATGGCTCTCAGGACGACTTCAGGACGATCTGCTCGAGGACGTTGGCCACATCCTCGCAGGCGTCGGTGGCCGTCTCGAGGACCTCGTAAATCTCCTTCCACTTCATCACCGTGATGGGGTCCTTCTCCTTTTCGAAGAGCCGGCCGATGGCACTCCGGTTCACGGTGTCCGCCTCGTTTTCCAGCCTGTTGATCTCGATACAGGCGTCGAGGATGCCCCTCGAGTTCTTCAGGTCGGAGAGGAGGCCGAGGGCGCGCTGGATGGCCTTCGCGGACTGGACGATCAGCTGGGTCTGGGCCCGGAGTTCCGGTGTCGGCGCGGGAATCTTGAACAGGACGAGACGGGCCGCGGCGGCGTCGATCAGGTCGAGGACGTCGTCGAGCTGCTTGGTCAGGTCGTGGATGTCCTCGCGGTCGATCGGCGTGATCCAGGTTCGCGACAGGAGGGCGAAGGTCTGGTGGGTGACCTGGTCTCCCTCGTGCTCGAGGTGCTTGATGTTGCCGACTTTCACCTCGACGTCCGTGAAATCCGAGGCGAGGGAGTCGAGGGCCTTGGCGGCCTCGACGATGATTTCAGCCGTCCGATTGAACTGGACGAGAAAGTTCTCCTCGCGGGGCAGAAGCTTCAAGGGCCTGTTCTCCATTCTTCCTGAGCGTGCGGAGGATACTCCAGCTTCTTCACGCGGTCCTCAGATCGGCACGGGGATCGTCTACAGGCTCGAGATTCCGCCCCGCGGAACGACGTGGACGGCCTGCGCCTTGACGACGGCGAGAAGGGACTCTCCCGACGCGAGGCCCAACTCGGCAGCCGCGGAGGGCGTGACGAGAGCCGCGAGGGGGAAACCGGCGTCAAGGGCGACGCGAACCAGAGGGCCCTCGGACGTGAGCGAGACGACCCGGGCGGCGAAGCGGTTCCGCGCGCTCGTGACGGCGCGCGGGTCGCGCTCGAGGACGACGTCCTCGGCCCGGATGCAGAGCCAGACCTCGGCGGGGAGCGCGCCTCCGTCGTCGACGGCGGTGAGGTGAGCCCCTCCGGCCTCGAGGTGAAGCAGGCCGCCGGCGCGGCTCGTCACCCTTGCGGGCAGCACCGTCTCGACGCCGACGGCCCGGGCGACCTCGGCGTTCGCCGGGCGGCTCACGACTTCCGGCACGGGGCCCCACTGGCGGAGGCGGCCACCGACCATCACGGCGAGCCGGTCGCCGAGGGCGAGCGCTTCGAGCCGGTCGTGCGTCACGAAGAGTGTCGGGATGGCAGCGGCCACGAGGAGCGGCCGGAGCGAGGCGCGAAGCGACTCCCGCGTCGGGAGGTCGAGAGACGCGAGCGGCTCGTCGAGGAGCAGCAGTCGCGGCCCGGGAGCCAGGGCACGGGCAAGGGCAATCCTCTGGCGCTCTCCGCCCGAGAGTTCGTGAGGCCGCCGTGAGGCCAGCGTCTGGAGACCCACGAGGCGGAGCATCTCGTCCGCCCGGCGCCGCCCGGAGGCTCCCTGCTCGCGGAGACCGTACGAGACGTTCTCCGCGACCGTCAGGTGCGGGAAGAGCGCGTCCTCCTGGGCAACGTAACCCAGACGCCGCGCCTGGGGCGAAAGATCGATTCCACTCTCCGCGTCGAACCAGGTCTCCTCGCCGAAGAGAATCCGGCCGCGGTCGGGAGACGTGAGGCCGGCCAGACACCGGAGCAATGTCGTCTTCCCGGAGCCCGAAGGTCCGAAGAGGACGGTGACGGGCGCGTCGCCCCCGAGCCGGAGGTCCGCGGAGACGGTTGCCCCTCCGGGAAAGCGCTTCGAGACGTCGATCTCTACTTCCATCGGACGGCGAGGCGGACGTCGCGCCGGAGGGCGTACGTCAGGAGAAGGACGGCGAACGAGACGGCGAGGAGGACGAGAGAGGTGGTGCCGGCGCGCGCGTAGTCGAGGGCCTGGACGTCGTCGTAGATCGCGATCGACGCGGTCCGGGTCAGGCCCGGGATGTTGCCGCCCACCATCAGGACGACGCCGAATTCCCCGAGCGTATGGGCGAAGGCGAGAACGGCACCCGTGACGAGCCCGCGCCGGGAAAGGGGGAGAACGACGCGAAGAAATGTCCGGAGCCTCGACGCACCGAGGCACCACGACGCCTCGAGGAGCCGCGGCTCGACGGATGCGAAGGCCGATGCGAAGGGCTGGACGGCGAAGGGAAGGCTGTAGAGGACCGACGCGACGAGAAGGCCTTCGAAGGTGAAGACGAGCCGGCTGCCCGTCATCCCTTCGAGGAGACGTCCGAGCGGGCTTCGCGGGCCGAGGGCGACGAGGATGTAGAAGCCGAGGACGGTCGGCGGAAGGACGAGCGGGAGCGCGACGACCGCTTCGACGGCGAACGCGAATCGCCGCCGCGTGAAGGCGAGCCAGGCGGCGATCGGGACGCCGACCGCGAGGAGGACGGCCGTGGTCGCGGCCGCGAGCTTCAGGCTCAGGACGAGGGCGGCGGCGTCCACTACGGTGCCGGAGCCGAAAAGCCGAAGTGCGAGAGGATCGCCCTCCCTTCGGCTCCGAGAAGGAGGTCTCGCAGGGCCGCCGCCGCCTTCTGGTCGGCCGCGCCCTTCAGGATCACGCCCCCCTGCGCCAAAGGAGCGTGCAGCTTCGCGGGAACCACCTCGCACCGCGTCGCGGCCTTCATCGGCGCCGAGACGGCGAGCGACAAGGCGATGAGCGCGGCATCCGCAGTTCCCGCCTCGACGAACTGCGCTGCCTGGGCGACATTCTCCCCGAGGACGAGCCGGGCGCGCACGGCCTCGAGGAGACCTGCGCTCCGAAGGGCCTCCTCGGCGGCCCGGCCGTAAGGCGCATGGCGCGGATTCGCGATGGCGACTTTCCGGACGGCCGGGGAGCGAAGGAGGGAGAGGCCGTCCCTCGCGGGAGAGAGCGCCGAAGTCGCCGGGACACAGAGGGCGAGCCTTCCGACGGCATAGCGGAAGGGGGGGGAAAGGGTGAGGCCTTCCTCCGCGAGCCTTTGGGCGTATTCCACGTCCGCCGAGAGAAAGACGTCGAACGGGGCTCCGCTTCGTATCTGCGCGTAGAAGTTCCCGGAGGAGCCATACGTGATCGAGAGGTCGACACCCGGCTGCTCCTCCCGGAATTTCGTTGCAACTTCATCGAGCGCGAACTTCAGGTCGGCGGCCGCGGCGACACGGACCCGAGGCGCCGCCGGTGCCGCCGCCTCGAGGGAGACGAACGCGAGAAGAAGCGCCGCCCGCAACACGGGCCGAGACTATACGTCGGCGGCGCCCCTGAACCTGTCCCGGGAGGCCGCCGAAGGCGAGCGAGGCCCGGGAATTCAGCTCAGTAGACGGAGGGAACCGGGTACGTGCCGAGGACGGCGTTGATGATCTCGAGGAAGGCCTCGGTATTGTCGCGGACTCGCGCGAACTGTGACGAGCCGGGGCCGAAGGCCGAGACCGGCACGTCCGTCATCGTGTGGACGGCCCCCGTGACGGGGTCGCCTCCCGCCTCGCCGTTCTCCACGACCCCCGTCAGGCGGAGGGCGCCCGGAGACAGCCGCTTCGGGTCGGCGGGGTTCGCGACGGCGATCCCTCCCTGGATGACGGCCGGATCGACGCCGCTCCCCTCGGTCGGGGATGAGTTGCGCGGAAGGAGGCTCACGTTCCAGTCCTCGAAGTGGTCCGGCGCGGCACCGAAGGAGACGATCAGCTTGTGCTGGGGTGACGGGCTCGTTGGATAGCCGTTCGCTCCGGCGACGTAGTCCGTGAAATTGAGCGAGAGAGGGTCGTTCCCCGGGGCACCGTAGGCGTAGGTCTTCACGAAGTCGCGCGTCCCGGCCTTCTCCGGGCGGCCGACGCCGGTGAGAGCGAGCCCTCCGGTCTCGTGGTCGGCGGTGACGAGGACGAGGGTCTGTCCGTCGGCCGTCGCGAAGTCGAGGGCGGCCTGGACGGCCTGGTCGAGCTGGATCACGTCGTAGAGCGTCCGCTCCGGATCCATCTGGTGGGACTGGTGGTCGATGAGGCCCCCTTCGACGACGAGGAGGAACCCGTCGGGGTATTGGGAGAGAACCTCGATCGCTTTCGTCGTCATCTCCTTCAGGAACGGCTGGTCCGGGTAGGCGGCGACGACGCCCGGGTCGCCCTGCTTCAGTTTGTCGAAAGCAGTGTTCATGTTCGAGACGTTGAAGAGGCCGAGGAGCCGCGCGCTCGGTCCGGCGGTGTATGCGTCGAGGGCCGTCGCCGAGTCGACGTACGCCCAGCCGTCCCCCTTGAAGTCGTTCACGACGCTCCGGCCGTCCGTGCGGCAGGAGCCGATCGTCGAGACCGGGAGGAAGGAGCAGGCGCCGCCGCCGAGAATGACTTTCAGGCCGGTCTTGTCCTTGTTGTCGAAGTACTGCGACGCGATCATCGTCCCGTTGCCCCGGTTCGGCGTGTGGGCCAGGAACGCGCCGGGCGTGGCGTCGGTCAGGACGGCGTCGCTCACGATGCCGGTCACCTTTCCGAAGTTCCGGAAGAGGAACTCGGGCAGGTTCTCGACGCTCGGGTTGTCGTCCTCGGCCGGCGTGTTGTCCGGGAAGACCCCCTCCATCCCGTTGTTCGTCTTGGTCCCGGTGGAGAGGGCGTGGGCTCCGGCCGCCGAGTCGGTCACGAGCGAGTCGAGCGAGGACGTGAGGTGGAGGCCGTTGTACGGGAGCTGGTCCATCGCGAGCAGCCCGTTCGCGTGCCCGCCCGTGTACCCCTTCGCGAGGATGCGTGCCCCGGTCCGGTGCGCGACGCCCATCCCGTCGCCGATGAAGAGAATCACGTTCTTCGCCCGGGTCGAGGTCGCGGCGGATTGCGACAGATCCCACGCCTTCACCGTGATCGCGCTCGAGCCGGTGCCGTCGATCGGTGTGGAGCCCTGTGTCCCGGTGGCCAGTCCGTCGATCCGGCGGGGGCCGGTCCGCCCGAACCAGGCGCCGCGGAACGTCCAGGCCATCCCGCTGCCGGAGGTCGAGAGGACGCCTCGAGTCGTCACGTCGATCCCGTCGATGAGGACCGCGAGGCCCGACACCGCGCCGCCGGCGCCGGTCGGCGTCGCCTCCACGCGGAGGTCCACGCGCTGGGTCTGAAGGAGCTGGGTCTGGTCGGGAGGTGTGACCCGAATCCGGATCCCGTCGGCGGCGAGCGGAGCCGAAAGCGTCAGTGCCAGGAGGATTGCCCCTGCGAAGCGGGTCGAAGAGCTCATTACGCCTCCCTCCTTCTCGATTCCGAGCAGAAGTGTCTTGTGATTCTCCGCCTTTCGTAGGCAACTCGCAAAACGCCATTCCGCGGGCGGAGCGGACTCGCGGCGTCAGGCGGGGAGAGCGGCCGCGCGGCGCGAGGGGAGAAGGAGGGTCCGGGGCCCGAGCCGGGCGCGGTGCCCGTGCCAGGTCACCTCTCGAGAGGCGAGCGGGGCGAACTGGGTGCCGAACTGGAGAAGGTCCTTCACCGGCATCAGGGCGAGCTGCCCGGCGGAGAGCTTGGCGCCGAGGAGCCGGGCGAGGGCGGCCGCCTGGGCGATGCGGAGGAGACAAGAGAGGCCTGCGGAGGCGGCGGCGGCAGGGAGGAAGGATGGCGCGGCAAGCGCGGCCGCTCCGCAGGCGAGGAGGGAAACGGGGAAGGGGTTCAGCAGAATCTCGCCGGCATACATCGATTTCGAGAAGGACCAGCGAATCTTGTTCCAGCGTGCCTGCCGGCCGAGCGAAGCCCGGAGGGACCGGCGGACGGTGACGTTCCGGACGACGACGGGCGACAGCACGACGTCGAATCCGGCTTTTCGGAGGGCGACGCCGATGGACTGGTCCTCGGCGAGGACGTCCAGAAACGCTCCGAATCCGCCGATGGCGTCGAGCGCGGCGCGCCGGATCGCCATGGACTTTCCGACGACGCAGGGGACGCCCGAGGCGTCTCCGAAGGCCGTGCCGGGCGCGACGAAGGTGAGGAGGTGGAGCGACTCCACGGCGGAGCCGAGGGAGCGGGCCCCCTCGCCGACGAAGAGGTTCGAGACACACCCGATCCGAGAGTCCTCGAAGATGGCGGCCGTCTCCGCGACGTCGGCCGGGGAGACGCGGACGTTCGAGTCGGAGACGAGGAGAATCTCCCCGGAGGCCTCCCGCGCGGCGGCGACGAGCCTCTCGACCTTGCGGTTCACGATGCGCGGCTGCGGCGGACCGCCCACGACGAGGCGAAGCGGCGCGCCGGGAAAGCGGCGGAGAACGTCCCGGGCGACCGCCACCGCCGGGTCGTCCTCGCGTGCCGCCGAAAAAATCACTTCGTAAGTGACGCCGTCGAGCCTCGCGAAGGACGCGAGGTTCTCCGCGAGGCCGTCATCGAGCCCCGAGAGGGGCTTGAGGATGGACAGACGGGGGACCGCCGAAGAAGCGCCCGGCCGGGAATCGGTCCCCGCGGCGGGGCGCTCCGGTACGAAAGGGCGGCGGCGTCTTCTCAGTCTCGCGACGAGGAGGACCTGTACGGTGGTCAATAGCGCTCCCGCGGCGGCGAGGGCGAGGAGAATGGCGGAGACCATCTGAGCCTCCTTCATGCGGGCTGCGGGGCCACGAGGCCCGGGAAGATTTCGCATCCCCGGTGCGGCTTCTCATCCTCGGGGAACCTCTCCGCGAGTGGCGCCGGAAGGCGCGTGGCCCCCAGCTCCGCGTTCGAGCGAAGAGCGGCGAAGACGGCTTCGGGCGTCCGGTCGCAGGCGAGGAGGGTCTTCCACGCCCAGAGGTGCTCGGGCTTGTGGAAGTCGCTGTTGGCAACGTAGCGAAGCCGGGCCCGGGCGACCGGGGGAAAGAGATCCCACCGGCAGGCCAACTCCCAGCGGTCGACGAGCGCTCCGATCTCGTGCCGCCGCCGCCAGAGGTAGAAGGTGTTGCCGAACCAGTCGGACTGTTCGTTCGGATGGCAGGCGATCGTGACCGCGCCGGCATCCCGGGCCCTGGTGAGGACCTCCTCCATCGGGCCGTCGGCGGAGACGAACCGGTCGAGGCCGACGGCGAGGGCGTGTGCCGAGCGGGCGCCGGTGACGGCGTTCCGCGTCAGCTCGACCCCGGGCAGGACGAGCATCCGCCATGTGTCCCAGGCGCGCTTGGCCTCTCGCTCGATCTCCGCCCGGTAGGCTTCGAAATTCTCGCGGGTCACGCTGAGCCTCAGGCCGTGCGCCGCGCGTCCGAGCAGGGAGTCGGAGTTCACGACGTGGTCGGTAATCGCGATGACGTCGTGCCCCGAGTTCCCGAACAGGTCGACGACCTCCGGAATCGAGAGGGACCCGTCGGACCAGGTGGAGTGGACGTGGAAGTCGGCCAGGAGCATTCCGTTCGCCTCCTGCTCGGGGAAGATGGGGCCGAGGCGACAGAACGACGTGAACCGGCTGTTCGGACGGGGTTAAATGTGCACAGGTTTCTGTGCATCCTCCAAGGCCGGCGGACGGAGGAAGGTGCGGCCCAGCTCCCGGAAAAGCGCTGCCGAGGGACGTGGCCGCCGTTCGAGAGTCCTTGGGTCGACGGAAAAGAGGCCGAATTTCGGGCCGAACCCGTCGAGCCACTCGTAGTTGTCGAGGAGCGACCAGTGGAAGAACCCGTGGACGGGGATCCCGTTTTCTGCGGACTCGGCGACGGCTGCCGCGTGGTCCCTGAGGAAGGCCGCCCGGCGGGAGTCGGTCGCGTCGGCGAGGCCGTTCTCGGTGAGGACGAGGGGCTTCCTGAGGCTCGCGGCCTCGGCGAGGAGGGGCCCCAGCGCCTCCGGGACGATTTCCCAGCCGTTGTCCGTCAGCCCTCGTCCGGTCCGGTCTCTATAGGAGAAGTCGGCGGCCCTCCTCGAGCGCCCCGGGGCACGCAGGTGCAGTCGCGAGTAGAAGTTCACCCCCAGGACGTCGAGAGAGCCGGGCAGGTCCTCGCGCCGTCCGACGAAGCGGCTGAACGGGGGGAGCCAGAGGTTCCAGCGCCCCGATCCAAAGGCCTCGAGGAGTCCCCGGTTGTAAAACTCGTGCGCCGACCGCGTGACGAGGAGATCGAGGGGGTGTGACGGCCGCTCCGGAGCGAAGCCCATCATGTTGTGGGCGATGCTGATGGCGGACCCGGGAGCCTCCTCGCGGATGGCGGCGGCCGCCGCGACGTGGGCGGCGAGGAGATTGTCGAGCGCGCGCCCGGCCGCCCGCGTGTCCGCGATCCCCGGTGGAATTTGGCCGTCGAGGAAGCCGCCGAGGAGGAGGACGAGCGGCTCGTTGAGGACCGTCCAGAGCCTCACGTGCGGCGCCAGGGCCGCCGCCACCGTCCGGGCGAAGCGCGCGAAGGCATCGACGGACGCGGTCGAGGTCCAGGGCGTGTCCCGGTGGAACCACGACGGATGGGCGTAGTGGAGGAGCGTGACGACGGGCTCGATTCCGAGGGCGACGAGGCGCTCGACGAACCGGCGGTAGCGGCCGAGCGCGTAGACGTCGACGGAGCCCCGCAGCGGCTCGACCCGGCTCCACGAGACCGAGAAGCGGAAGGCGTTGGCCCCCACCGAGGCGGCGAGGCCGGCGTCCTTCTCGTATCGCTCCCAGGAGCCCGCGGCCCGGCCGCAGGGGCCACCGCGCGTCCGGCCGGCCGATTCCCACTCGGTCCAGTCGCAGCGGTCGTCCCCCTCGACCTGGTAGTGCGAGACGGCGACGCCCCAGAGGCGGGGGCGGTCAGGAAATGGAAAGACTGAGGCCTTCATCCGCTTCTAACGAGGCTACGATAAGACGCGAAGCGATGAGCGATCCCCGTGTCGTGGCCACGATCGACGTCGGGTCGAACTCCGTCAAGCTGCTCGTGGCGCG
>JBBIPB010000031.1:0-5403 GCA_037443065.1 Acidobacteriota bacterium
GTAGAGGGCGTTCAGCCGGGCGAGCCCGAGGTTCCGGCGGCGGAGCTCGCGGTTCATCAGGTCGAAGCGCGCGTCCTCCTCGGCCTCGCGGGCGAATGCGCGGACGAGGCGGACGCCGGAGAAGTTCTCCTGCGCCGCCGCCGAGACGTCGCTGAAGAACTCCTGGATCTTCGTGAAACGGCGGTGCGTCGACTGGCCGACGACCTTCGTGACGATTGCGACGACGGGGAGGACCGAGAGGGCGATCAGCGAGAGGGAGGGCGAGACCATGAACATCAGGACCATCGCCGCGGTCCCGACGAGGATCGTGTTTCCCCCTTGCATGATCCCCGGGCCGATCATCATCCGGACGGCCGACAGGTCGTTCACGGCCCGGGACATCAGGTCCCCGACGCGGTTTTTCCGGTACCAGACGGGGGGAAGGCGGAGGAGGTGGGTGAAGAGGTCGCCGCGCATCTCGTACTCGATGTCGCGGGAGGCGCCGATCAGGAGCCTCCGCGTCACGAAGAGGCAGACCGCGTCGCCGACGGCGAGCAGGACGATGATCCCCGCGGCGCGGGCGACCCTCCCGGACGTGATGCCCGAGGAGAGTTCCTGGATCGCCTGTCCCACGAGCCGCGGCATGGCGAGGAAGAACCCCGTCGAGCCCGCCATCGTCAGGAAGCCCCAGACATAAGGCCGCGGGCGGCGCCGGAAATAGCCCAGAAAGCGAGAGAAGTCCTTCAAACGAGTCTCAGGAGAGCGGACGCTGCGTCGGTCCCGCGTCGCGGGAGCTATTCTAGCGGGTCTTGAGCTCTGGTCCTCCCTTCCCGACCCTCCCGTCTCTACCGGCGATGCCTACGCGCGGCGAGATCGACCCGGTCTGCGGCATGACGGTCGATCCCGCGCGCGCCGCGGCCGTTCTCGAGGAAGACGGGAAAAAGATCTACTTCTGCAGCGTCGGCTGCTCCGAGAAGTGGAAGAAGGCCAGGAGCGGCGCCCCCGGGCCGTCGGCGGCAGAAGGAACCGACTGGATCTGTCCGATGGACCCGGAGGTCCGCGAGAAAATGCCGGGACCCTGTCCGGTCTGCGGCATGGCGCTCGAGCCCGAGAGCATGGAGGGGGGCCCGGGAAAGGAAGAAGAGAACCCCGAACTCCTCGACATGACCAGGCGCTTCGAGGTGAGCCTCGTTCTGACCGTTCCACTCTTCTTATTCGAAATGGGACACGTCGTCGGAGCGGCGACGCTCTCGACGTGGCTCTCTCCGGCTCTCGCGGCTCTCGTGCAGCTCCTCCTCGCGACGCCGGTGGTTCTCTGGGGAGGCGCGCCGTTCTTCGAGAGGGCCTGGACGTCGCTCCGGACGCGCCGGCTGAACATGTTCACGCTCATCGGTCTTGGCACGGGCACCGCTTTCATCTACAGCGTCGCGCTGACCGTCGCGGACATCCTCTCTTCCTTTCTAAGCAACTTTGCAGGACCTCACACGAGTCACGCCGTCTACTTCGAGGCGGCGGCCGGGATCACGACGCTCGTCCTCCTCGGGCAGGTGCTGGAGCTGCGCGCCCGTCGGAAGACGTCCGACGCGATCCGGGCCCTGATGGACCTTTCGCCGAAGACGGCCCGGCTCGTCGTCGGAAGCGACGAGCGGGACGTGCCACTCGCCGACGTCATGCGCGGCGCGACGCTCCGCGTCCGGCCGGGCGAGAAGGTGCCGGTGGACGGCGTCGTCCTTCAGGGGTCGAGCCCGGTGGACGAGTCGATGCTCACGGGCGAGCCGATCCCCGTCGAAAAGAGAACCGGGAGCCGCGTCACCGGCGGGACGCTGAACGGTTCCGGCAGCTTCCTGATGCGCGCCGAGCGGATCGGGAAGGAGACGCTCCTCGCCCGGATCCTGCATCTCGTCGCCGAGGCCCAGCGGAGCCGCGCCCCTGTCCAGCGCCTCGCCGACTCCGTCGCGGCCGTCTTCGTCCCCGCCGTCGTCGCCGTCGCTCTCCTGGCCTTCGCGGCCTGGATGCTCCTCGGCCCCGAGCCCCGTTTCGCCAACGCCCTCGTGAACGCCGTGGCCGTCCTCATCGTGGCCTGCCCCTGCGCCCTCGGCCTCGCGACGCCGATGTCGATCATGGTCGGAACGGGGCGGGGCGCCCGGGCCGGCGTGCTGGTGAGGAACGCCGAGGCCCTCGAGCGGCTGGCCAGGGTCGACACGCTCGTCCTCGACAAGACGGGAACCCTGACGGAAGGGAAGCCGAAAGTCGTGAAGATCCACGCCTTCGGCGCGTTCAGCGAAGACGATGTTCTGCGATTGGCTGCATCGGTCGAACGCGCGAGCGAGCACCCGCTGGCAGCGGCCGTCGTCGCGGCAGCCGCGAAGCGGAAGCTGACGCTTGCGCCCGCAGAAGAGTTCGTTTCGGTTCCCGGGCAGGGGGTGAGGGCCGTCGTCGAAGGAAAGGCCGTGGCGGTTGGAACGCTTTCTTTCCTAGAAGGTGGAAAGAGCGAGAGGCGCGCGACGGCCGCTGCAGCCGCGGATCTGCTCGGGCCATTCGAAGAAGACTCCCGGTCGTTCTCTCCTGACCCTTCGGGTTACGGCAAGATCGCGTCGCCTCGCGCCGGTGAGACAGTCCTCTTTCTTTCCTTCGAAGGAAGAGTCTCGGGCGCTCTCTTTCTTTCTGACACGTTGAAGCCGTCGGCGGCGCCGGCCGTCGCCGCGCTGCACGCGGCCGGCCTCCGCCTCGTCATGCTGACGGGCGACCGGCGCGAGGCCGCCGAGGCCGTGGCCTGGTCCCTCGGGATCGACGAGGTGAGGGCCGACGTGCTGCCCGCGGAGAAGAGAGAGGCCGTCTCGAAGCTCCAGGCGGAAGGGCGGGTCGTGGCGATGGCGGGCGACGGCGTGAACGACGCCCCCGCGCTCGCGGCGGCCGACGTCGGCATCGCGATGGGGACCGGCACCGACGTCGCGATGGAGAGCGCAGGGATCACGCTTCTTTCGGGAGACCTCGCGGGGCTCGTCCGGGCGCGAAAGCTGTCGCAGGCGACGCTCCGGAACATCCGTCAGAACCTTTTCTTCGCATTCGTCTACAACTCGGTCGGCGTCCCGATCGCCGCCGGCGTCCTTTACCCCTTCTTCGGGATCCTCCTCTCCCCCGTGATCGCGAGCGCCGCGATGACCTTCAGCTCCGTCTCCGTCATCACGAACGCGCTCCGGCTCCGGCGGCTGAAGCTATAACCAGAGGCGCGAACGGCTACGGATGCTCCATGTTTTCGATGACGTTGTCCCCCTCATTCCACCCCGGCCCGCCGCTGAGGTGAGGCGCGAGATCGAACAGGTCCGTCGGGCACGCCGCGCCGGCGGGCGTGGCTGACCGGCGTCTGTCGAATCACGGGTTGGCAGGCCCGACCCCAGTCTCCAGAGACCCCAGCCTCCACAGTAAGAAGACCTCCGCCTCTCGTTCTCCGTACATCTCCCTGATCGCGGCCGCCGTTTGAAGAGGCTCCGGGAGGATCAACAGATGAACGACTACAGCTTTCCGCTCCGCGGAGCGTGGGTCGTCGCCGTGGGCCCCGGTTTCTCGGAACCGCATCGCTGGGCACCGAACGAGGAGTTCGCCCTCGACAGCGTGCGGACCAGCGCGAGTGGGAAGACCTGCCGCGGCGAGTGGACGAAACCCAGCGACTGCTACGCCTGGGGAGAGGACGTCGTCGCTGCCGCGGACGGCGTCGTCGTGTCGACGGTTGCGGACCAGAAGGAGACCTCCGAGCGATTGCGCAAACCGGGTGAGTCGGCCGATGCGTTTCTGCAGCGGACCATGGCCGAGCAGCAGAAGCTTCTTTCGGAGGGCGCGGCGGGGGTCGCCGGTAATCTCGTCGCGATCCGTCTCGAGGGGGGCGAGTATTCACTCTACGCGCATCTCGCCGAGGGAAGTGTCGTCGAGAAGGCCGGCGAAAAGGTGAGCAAGGGACAGAAGCTCGGGAAGGTCGGGCACACGGGCAATAGCACCGAACCACATCTGCACTTCGGGATTGTGGACGGCCCTGATCCGCTGTACGCCCGGAGTCTGCCAGTCCGGCGGGATCGTCGAAGCGAAATAGAGATCGCGCGCCTCCGTGCGTCGGCACGCAGCGACCGCCACGGAATCGTTCCGGGGAGCAGTTCGCAGACGCAAGACTCTGCGCTTCCGCCGGACGTGATTGAGGAGCATCATGGACGGGGAGGGTCCGGCGGGGCCGATACTCTCCCCGAAAGGCGGGCGCCCCGGCGCCTGACGGTGACGCGATGCAGCAGACGGGTCTCGTCGCCCTCGTCCTTGCGGCGGCTGCTCTCGTTCTTCTCGCGTGGTGGCTCGTGCCGAACTGGCGGCGGTGGCGGGGCGCGCGCGTCATCAACTGCCCGGAGACCAACGACCCCCACACGGTGAAGATCGACGCGACGCACGCCGCGCTGACGGCGTTCGGGGCCTCGCCGGAGCTTCGACTGGAATCGTGCACGCGATGGCCCGAGCGGCAGGGCTGCGGGCAGGACTGCCTGAAGCAGATCGAAAGCTCGCCGACGGGGTGCCTCGTGAAGTCGATGGTGACGGAGTGGTACGCGGGGAAGTCGTGCGCGATTTGCGGCAAGCCGATCGTCCTTTCGGGACTAGCGGACCACGCACCGGCCCTCGTCGCGCCCGACGGGAAGACGGTCCTCTGGAAAGACCTCCGGCCCGAGCAGCTTCCCGAAGTCTTCCGGACGCACACGCCCGCCTGCTGGGACTGCCACGTCGTGGAGAGCGTCGTCCGGAAGCACCCCGAGGTCGTCACCGTCCGCCCGGCGCGCGACCAGCTGATCCACTGACGCCGGTGCGGCGCCCTCTCGCGCTCCTCCTTCTGCTCTCGACGGCGGTTTGGGGCTGCGCGTCAGGCTCCACGGACGAAAAGCGGGCCTTCTTCGAGGCGGGGCGGAAGGTGAAGCTCGCGAAGCCGCCTCCCTCGCACGCGGAGCTTCGGAAGGACATCGACCTCTTTATCGAGAACGACCTTCTCCTCACCTTCGACAAGGCGAAGGCGCGGGAGTCGAAGCGCTCCTCGACCTCGAAGATCGTCGGGGGCGCCGGCCTGGCGACCATCTTCGTCGGCGCGACGGCCGGGAGCCTGAGGGACAACGGCGGCGCACAGGCGGCGGTCCTCGGAGCAGGCGTCGCGGCGATGGCCTTCGCCGCGATCGAGTACTTCGGCCCGGTGGCGAACCTCCACGAGTGCCAGGAGTTCCTCACGCTCAAGGGGTCCCAGCTTCGGCAATGGGAAGCGCGCTACGTCGGCGACTCGGCACAGCCTGTCCCGGAGAAGACCTGGCGCGACTACGTGGATCTCGTGACGGAGATCCAGCTCCACCCGAACTGTCTCGTCGTCCGCTGATGGGGTAAGAGGGATGGCTCGTCGCGTCCGAAGTCGGC
>JBBIPB010000031.1:5503-21161 GCA_037443065.1 Acidobacteriota bacterium
GTCTCGTCGTCCGCTGATGGGGTAAGAGGGATGGCTCGTCGCGTCCGAAGTCGGCATCCTCCTGGCCGAAACTGGTATCGCAATTTAGCAGACCTGACCCTCACGGATCTGTCAACTCATGCCGGAATCAAGATACAAGGTCTGCTAAGTTGCGATAGACGGACGAAGCTGCCGCTCGATCCTTGAACTTAATCCTACCAATCACGCGGATTCACGAGCCCCGCCCGACGGCACTACCGGAGGCTCTCCATGATGGCGTCGAGGGCTTCTTTCGAGGGGCGGAGGCGGTCGAGCGGCAGGTCGTGGAGCGGCTCGTCGACGAGGCCGAGGACGTCGGGGAAGGACGGTTTCTCCGGGTCGACGTAGAGGATTCCCGTCAGGATCTCGCCGGTCCCGTGGCTCGTGTGGATCGCCGCGAGGGCGCCGTCCCGGTCGGTCGGGTCGTAGTCGCGCCCGACGCCGCGGAACCGGAGGGTGGAGCCGTCGGGGAAGGCGACGTCCTTCGTCGCCCCGGCCGGGATCTCGGCCAGCGTCTCGCCGAAGAAGGGGACGAAGCCGATTTCGTGGACCGGCGTCTCGTGCTCCTTCGACCACTTGTAGCTCTTCGTCGAGCCCTCGTGGTCGTTGAAGGTGACGCAGGGGGAGATGACGTCGAGGACGGAGGTCCCACGGTGGGCGATGGCCGCTTCGAGAATCGTCTGGAGCTGCTTCATGTCGCCCGAGAAGGAACGGGCGACGAAGGTCCCTCCCAGCTCGATCGCGAGGGAGCAGGCGTCGATCGGAACCCAGTCGTTCACGGCCCCGTTCTTCTGCTTCGCGCCGAGGTCGGCCGTCGCCGAGAACTGCCCTTTCGTCAGGCCGTAGACGCCGTTGTTCTCGACGATGTAGACGAGCGGCACGTTCCGCCTCACGAGGTGGACGAACTGGCCGATGCCGATCGAGGCGGTGTCCCCGTCGCCCGAGACGCCGATGCCGAGGAGCTGCCGGTTCGCGGCGAGCGCGCCGGTCGCGAGGGAGGGCATCCGGCCGTGCACGCCGTTGAAGCCCCAGGCCCGGTTCAGGAAGTAGGCCGGTGTCTTCGAGGAGCAGCCGATGCCGGAGAACTTCGCGACGCGGTGGGGCGGGATCCCCATCCCCCAGAAGGCGTTGACGATCTGTTTCGTGATGACGTCGTGCCCGCAGCCGAGGCAGAGGGTCGACTTACCCCCTTCGTAGTCGGCCTTCGGGAGTCCGAGGCGGTTCGTCTTCGGGGCGGGGGCGGCCGGAATCGTCGCGCTCATGCGGACCTCCTCATCCGGGCTGTCCGGTCGGAGACGACGCCCTCCACGACCGTCGTGGCGTCGAGCGGGAGGCCGTCGTACTGGAGGATCGAGACGAAGCGGTCCGCCCGATCCGGGAACTCGTCGCGGAGAATCGACCGGAGCTGCGCGTCCCGGTTCTGCTCGACGACGTAGATCCGGTCGTGCCGGAGGACCCAGTCGCGGACCTCGGGGCCGACCGGCAGCGCGCGCAGGCGCAGGTAGTCGAGGCCGACCCCCGCCTCGCTCACGAGGCGGTCGCGCGCCTCGGCCGTGCCGTGGTGCGAGGTGCCGAACGCGAGAAGTCCGTCGGCGCTCCCGAAGCGGTCCTCGATCCGGGGCTTCGGGACCATCGTCCGTGCCGTGTCGTGCTTGCGCGCGAGGCGGTCGACGTTCGCGACGTAGTCCTGCGGCTTCTCGGAGTACTGGGCCTTCTCGTTGTGGCCCGAGCCGCGGGCGAGGTAGGCCCCGAACGGGTTCGGCGTCCCCGGCAGCGTCCGCCAGGGGATCCCGTCGCCGTCCACGTCCTGGTAGCGCCCCCAGCTCTCCCTCACCTTCTCGATCGCGGCGGCGTCCAGCACCTTCCCCTTCTTGCGCGGCCCCGTGGGGTACGGGAAGGGATCGGACATCCAGTTGTTCATCCCGAGGTCGAGGTCGGAGAGGACGAGGACGGGCGTCTGCAGCTCCTCCGCGAGGTCGAAGGCCTCGATCGCCATCCCGAAACACTCCTCCGGCGTCGCGGGGAAGAGGACCGGGTGCTTCGTGTCGCCGTGCGAGTTGTAGTACGCGAGGAGGAGGTCCCCCTGCATCGTCCTCGTCGGAAGGCCCGTCGAGGGGCCGACGCGCTGGACGTCCCAGACGACGGCGGGGATCTCGACGTAGTAGCCGAGGCCGAGGAACTCGGACATGAGAGAGATCCCGGGGCCCGAGGTCGCGGTGAAGGCGCGCGCACCCGCCCAACCCGCGCCGAGGACCATCCCGATCGACGCGATCTCGTCCTCGGCCTGGATCACGGCCGCGGTCTTCTTCCCGGTCTCCCGGTCGGCGCGGAGGTCGTCGGCGAAGTCGATGAACGACTCGCAGAGCGAGGAGGAGGGGGTGATCGGGTACCAGCAGCAGACCGTCGCGCCGCCGAAGAGGCAGCCGAGGGCGGCCGCGGCGTTCCCCTCGATGAGGATCTTCCCCTTCGTCGCTTCCATCCGCTCGACGCGGCAGGGGATCTTCCCCGGAAAGTTCGCGGCGGCGTGCTCGAGCCCGAGACGCATCGCGGCGAGGTTCAGGTCGATCGCCTTCTGCTTTCCCTTGAGCTGCTTTTTGATCGCGGCCTCGATCTCGGCCGGATCGATTCCCATGAGGTCGGTGAGGACGCCGACGTAGATCATGTTGACGATGAGCTTCCGGAGCTTCGCCTGGTCCGAGCCCATGGTCAGCTTCACGACCAGCTCGGAGAAAGGGACCGGATAGAAGTGGAGGTCGTCCCGGAATCGGTCGGAACCGAGCTTCTTCTCGAAGACGACGTGCGCCCCGGGCCGGGCCGCGCGGACGTCCTCCTCCGCCGTCTCGGCGTTCATCAGGACGAGGACGTCGATCTCGCGCTTGCGCGCGATGTAGCCGTCCTTGTTCGCCCGGATCGTGAACCAGGTCGGGAGTCCCTGGATGTTCGACGGGAAGAGGTTCTTCCCCGACACCGGGACGCCCATCCGGAAGATCGCGCGCATCAGGACGCTGTTCGCCGTCTGCGAACCCGATCCGTTCGCCGTCGCGATCTGGAGCGAGAAGTCGTTGACGACGATCATCCGACCGGCGCCTGTCCCGGTGGACGGCTTCGTGGCGACACTCGACATGTGCATTTCCCCCCGCATGAAGAAGCGAGCCTCGCCGGGCCTGCGGCCGGCCGATACCCGTCGAGCCCCATCTTAGAACGTCGGCGACGGAAGACCGCGCTTGTGCGAAGATTTCACAAGCAATGAGCGAAGACGGAACCCGGATCGTCACGACCCGATGCCCGGCCACGCTCGGGCTGATGGACGGCAGCACGATCGAGGGCGTTCTCTTCCTCCACCCGGACCCGACGCGGCCCGACGGCGTGACGACCGTCCGGGATCTGCTCGACGGGCCGCGGGACTTCATCGCGTGCGAGGTGGAAACCGGAAGAAGCATCCTCTTCTCGCGCCTCGCCATCCGGACCGTCGACATCGACGCGGCCGGCCCTGGCGCCGATCCCGAGTCGGATCCCGCGGCGTCGCTCGACGTCGTCACGCTCCATCTCGATTCGGGCCAGGAGATCTCCGGGGTTCTCCGGGCCGTCGCGAAAGAGGGATTCCAGAGGATGTCCGACGTCTTCAACGCGTCGAGACGTTTCATTCCCATTCTGGTCGGGAGCCGGCTCATCCTCGTCGAGCGCTCCCGGATCGTCAGGGTGACCTTCTGATGGCGAGCCGTGTCGAAGCTCTCGTCAGGAACTTCCTCAGGACCGACGGCGAGAGCCTCTCTCTCGTTCCGGGCGAGAAGATCTTCATCCTGCGCGGAGGCTCGAAGGTCACGGTCGGGCGCGAGATTCTGAGCGAGGAGTCGTTCCGCGCCGTCGCGAGGGAGGTGGCTCCCGGGCAGAGCGTGAGCGCCCTTTTCGGCGCGGAGTACCGGACGCTCTACAGCCCGGATCCGTCGTCGGACCCGGTCGAGGTCATCTTCGGCCTCTACGAGGGAAGGGAGTCGCTCTCCATCGTTCGACGTCCGGCGGGCTCGCCGGCGGCGGCACCGGGCGCGCCGGGCCCCGCACTGGTCGAGCCGGCTCGCGTCGAAGGGGGAGAGCCGGAGCCCGAGTCCGCGGGGCATCCGTCGCTCGAGGTCCCGGCGCTCCCGGCGGCGATTCGTCCCCGCCCCGTCCGTCCCGCGGAGACTCCCGCGCGCGCCATCGACGAAGTCCTCTTCAAGGTCGTCGAGAGGGACGCGTCGGACCTCCACCTCTCGTCCGGCCACCGTCCGATCTTCCGGATCTACGGCGACCTCTTCGAGCAGATGGAGCTGCCGCGGCTCGCCGCCGACGAGGTCGAGCGCCTGATCGATCAGGTCCTCCCCGAGCGCAATCGCGCGGAGTTTCGCGAGAGGAACGACACGGATTTCGCCTATGAGATCGGGGGCCTCGCCCGTTTTCGCGTCAACGTCTTTCGGGATCACCGCGGGCCGGGTGCCGTCTTCCGGCAGATCCCCATGGAGGTCCGGACAGCCGCGCAACTGGGCCTTCCGCCCGCCGTGGTCCGCCTCGCCGAGCTGACGAAGGGCCTCGTCCTCGTCACCGGGCCGACCGGGTCGGGGAAGTCGACGACCCTCGCGGCCCTCGTCGATCTCGTCAACCGGAGCCGCCGGGAGCACATCATCACGATCGAGGACCCGATCGAGTTCCTCCACGAGAACCTGCTCGGCCTCGTGAACCAGCGCGAGATCGGGTCGCATACGGCGGGCTTCCGCAGTGCGCTGCGTGCGGCGCTTCGCGAGGACCCGGACGTGGTTCTTGTCGGGGAGCTGCGCGACCTCGAAACGGTCCACATCGCTCTCGAGACCGCCGAAACCGGCCATCTCGTCTTCGGCACGCTCCACACGACGACGGCCGCCTCCTCGGTCGACAGAATCGTCGACCAGTTTCCCGCAGACCGGCAGCAGCAGATCCGGGTCATGCTGGCCGACACGCTCCGGGGGATCGTCGCGCAGACGCTCTGCAGGCGGATCGGCGGCGGCCGCGTGGCGGCGCTGGAGATCCTCCTCGCCAACAACGCCGTCCAGAACCTGATCCGCGAGGCGAAGACCTTCCAGCTTTCGTCCGTCATCCAGACGTCGAAGGCACAGGGGATGACGCTGCTGAACGACTCGCTGCTCGCGCTGGTCAAGCAGGAACTCGTGGAGCCCGCGGAAGCCTTCCTGAAGGCCGTCGACAAGCCCGGCCTCGTCTCCCTCTTCCGCAGGAACGGGATTCTGCTCGCCGTCTGAAAGGGACGCCGGCGCGTGGAACGATAATCGCTCGGTGCGGATCGTCTCCCTCTGCCCTTCGATCACGGAGAGCCTCGTCGCACTCGGCCTCGCGGACCGGCTCGTGGGGGTGACGCGCTACTGCCTGCATCCCCGCGAGGTGACGGAGCGGATCCGGAAGGTCGGGGGAACGAAGGACCCGGACCTCGCCGCGATTCGCTCGCTCGCGCCCGACCTCGTCTTCGCGAACGCGGAGGAGAACCGGCGCGAGGATCTGGAAGCGTTGGCGTGCGATGTCGCCGTGGACGTCTCGCACCCGCGGCGCGTGGCCGACGTGCCGCCCCTGCTCAGGCGATTCGGCGGGCTGACGGGGACGAAAGAGAAGGCCGAAGAGGTTTCTTCGAAGGTGGAGGCGCGGCTGAGCCGAATCGGGAGCGGCCGGGCGCGGCCGGCGTTTCGCTACTGCTACCTGATCTGGAAGAATCCCTGGATGACCGTCGGCCCACGCACGTACATCGCCGACCTGCTTCGCGTCGCGGGAGGCGTCCCCTCATTCGAGGAAGAAGTCGACCGGGGGTCCGACTACCCGGCGACCGACGAAGGCTCGATCCTCGCCTCGCGCCCCGACGTCCTGATCCTCCCGGACGAGCCGTACCGGTTCCGGGAAGGGGATGCCGCGTACTGGCGCGAGCGCCTTCCGGCCCCCGGACGGGTCGTTCTCGTCTCCGGCGACGACTTCTGCTGGCACGGCGTCCGGACGCTGCGCGGCCTCGAGGCCGTCGAGGCGCTCGCGGCGGCGACGCGGCTGGAGGGATGATCGGGTGAAAACCCTTCTCCTCGCGCTTCTCCTCGCCGCCCCCTTCAGGACGCCGACCCCGACGCCGAGGCCGGCCACGTACGTCCTCGTCCAGAAGGACGGAGCCGTCGTCCGTCTCGAGAAGGCTCCGGAAAGGAAGGGGACCGCCTGGGTCGGAAAGCTCTTCCCGACGGGACAGCTCGTTTCGATTCCGGTGAGCGCGGTGGACGAACGGAGGACGGCTCTGGCGAACCCGGGCGGCACGGCGAAGACCCCCTCCGCCGAGAAGAGCATCGGGACGCGTTACGGCTCGGACGGCCCGCAGACCCCTCTCGGCAGCAAGATGAAGCTCAGGGGGGGGCGGAGGAAAGTGGAGCGGACGCTTCAGGGCACGCCCAGGGCGTCGGTCCGGCCGACGGCCGCGGCGAGAGCGGGGGACGTCGACCGGAAGGGGAGGGGCGAGTCGTGGTGGCGGGGGCGCGCGGCGCCCCTCAAGGAGCAGATCGCCGACGCCGAAGCCGACCTGAAGCTCGCGGGGGACGAGCGGAGGCGCGCGGAAAAGACCGGGGAGCCGCCCGCCGACGTCGAGCACCTTCGCGTCCGGGAGGAGGAGGCCCGGCGTCGGCTCGCCTCTGCGAGAGGAAGGCTCGACGCCCTCGGGGAGGAAGCCCGGAAGGCGGGTGCCTCGGAGTCGTGGGTCCGGTAGAAACCGGGGGTCAGTTGGACTTGAGCTCCCACTTGAGCTCGTCGATCATCGCGTTCCACGTCGCCTGCATCTCAGGTGTCACGGGGATCTTGAGCTTCTGTGGCGAGGCGTTGATCGCACGGTCGGCGTCGGCCAGAGTCCGCCCCGTCGCCTTGTAAGCCTCCCCGACGATTCCGTACAGGTCGATGTCTGTGAGGACGAGAAGCTCTAAGCCCGCGGGCGTCTTACGGCCGAGCTTGAGGTAGAGAAACTTCTTCCCGACGTTCAGATCGGTGTACTGGAAGAAGGCTTTCTCGTACCCGGGCGGAGGGGACTGGAGCCACTTGAAGTAGAACGTTCCTTGCGGGATCTTGTTGACGAGGCCCGGCTTCGAACTCGCGTAGGCCTTCATCTGGTCGAGGACTTCCCTGAGCTTGGGCGAGACCTGCGTCGGCTGCTGAGCGGTCGCCCCCAGCGCGAGGGCGACGAGCGTGAAGACGGTGACGACCGAGAGAATCCGGCGCATCCAAGTCCTCCTCGCCCACGGGCTGATCCTCCGCACGGCGCTTCTCTTCCAGTAGCAGCTTTCTCCTGCCCGCAGAGGTCGTCCATGATTCAGATCAATCAGCCCGGGCGGCGCGAGGAGACGACGCGGTTTCGCCCTTCGGCCTTGGCCCGGTAGAGGGCGGCGTCGGCGGAGGCGAGGAGGTCCTCGGCCGTCTCGCCGTCCGACGGATAGGCGGAGACGCCGAGAGAGATCGTGACCGGCCCGATCGGCTTACCTTCAGAAACGAAAGCGACCTCTTTCACACCCGTCCGGATCCTCTCGGCCTGCCGGACGGCGTTGTCGAGGGAGCTTCCGGGGAGGATCAGTGTGAACTCCTCGCCGCCGAAGCGGCAGGCGATGTCATACGACCGGAGCTGCGACTCCAGAAACCGTCCCAGCTGGCGGAGGACGTCGTCCCCGGCCGCGTGCCCCATCGTGTCGTTGATCCTCTTGAAGAGGTCGATGTCGATCATGAGGAGGGAGACGGGCGTCTTCTCGCGCAGGGCGCGGCGCATCTCCCGCTCGAGCGCCTGCTCGAGAAAGCGACGGTTGTAGAGCCCCGTCAGCGCGTCGCGGACGGCCTGGATCTGGAGCGACTCCCGGAGCTTCACGTTCGCCATCGCGAGGGCGATCTGGCTCGCGACGTTCAGGGCGAAGCGCTCGTCGGCTTCGAGGCCCGACAGGTGGAGGAGGCCGTGCGCCTCGCCGTGGGCGAGGAGAGGGAAGCAGAGCGTCTTGGCCTCGGGCGTGCCGCGCACGTGGGGGCAGACGGCGCCCCCCGCGGGAAGGCGGACGACGTGCGTCTGGGAAAGGCGCAGGGCCCAGCAGTCGTCGACGTGGAACGTCGGCTCGCTCAGGCTCTCCCACGCGACGACCCCTTCGAGCGTCCGGTGCGCGGCGTCGAGGATGTAGAGGCCCCCTTTCGTTCCGGAGAAGAGGCGCGGCGAGAGCTGCTTGAGGATCTCGAGGATGTCCGCGATGCTCCGGGCGCTCTGGAGCATCCCGGTCATCCCGTTCAGGAGCGCCACGGCTTCGCTGCGTCGGCCGATCTCCTGCGTCCGCTCGGCGAGGCGCTGCTCCAGCTCGGCCACGTGCGCGCGGTGGGCGTCCTCGCTTCGGCGGCTCGCGAGGGCCGCGGCGGTGCGCGGCAGGATCTGCGCGAGCTTGTCGACGAGCGGGGCGTCCTCCTCGCGGTTCTGCGCAGAGAAGAACTCGAGGGTCGCGATCAGCTCCGTCCCGATCCGGATCGGGAAGGAGACGCCGCACCGGAGGCCGGCGTCGTTCGCGGCGTTCGCACGGAGAAACTCCGACCGGGAAACGAGGTCGGCGTCCCACGTCGGCTCGCTCCCCGGGAAGCCGCTCGTGAGCACGCCGGGGACGGGGGCAGGCGGGAGAACGGCGCTCGCGGCACAGAAGTCGGAAAACCGTTTCTCGGGAGGATGGGACGTCGCCGCGAGGCGGAACCTCGAGCCCGGGCCCTCCGGCACCCACGCCTGGCCGAGCGTCCATCCGGTCGCCTTGCAGACGTCGCGCAGGAGGCCGTGCAGAACCTCGGCGAAGCCCGGCTCCCCGGCGGCGGTCAGGAGGAACCGGAGAAGGAGAGCGTCTTCCGGAAGTGTCACGGCGGCAGGCGGCGGAGGCCGGGGCGCGGACGTCCCGCCGTCCTTGCGGAACCGCGCCGACGATTCGACCATCACCCTCCGCCTTCCCGGGCCGTCAGCCGCGACGCCTCAGGAGATCCAAGAATTCCTCCCTCACGGCCTTCTCGAGGAAGATCCCCCGGATCGCCGAGGTCACGGTCACCGCGCCCGGCTTCCGGACCCCGCGCATCTCGACGCAGAGGTGGCGCGCCTCGATGACGACCATCACCCCCTGCGGCTGCAGTTCCTCCTCGAGGACGCTCGCCACCTGCTCCGTCAGCCGCTCCTGGAGCTGCGGCCGCCGCGCGAAGAACTCGAGGAGGCGCGGGAGCTTCGAGAGGCCGACGATCCGCTCGTTCGGAATGTAGGCGATGTGCCCGTGCCCGTAGAACGGGACGAAGTGGTGCGAGCACATGGAATAGAAGGGGATCTCCTTCTCCATGACCATCGCCGTGTAGTGCTCGTCGTTCGGAAAGGTCGTCAGCTTCGGGCGCGTCCCCTCGTCGAGGCCGGAGAAGATGTCGAGGTACATTTTCGCGACGCGCTGGTCGGTGTCGACGAGGTTCGGGTCGGACTCCGGCGTGAGGCCGAGGATCCGGATGATCTCCCTGACGTGTGCGGCGATGAGGCCCACGCGGGGGTCGTGCTCGTGCTCGCTGACGGCCTGGAGGATGTGCGGAGACGGGATGGCGTCCATCTGCGCCATGATACGGAATCGGGAGGATTCCGGATGAAGAAGAAGGCCGGAGCGACGGCGAAGGGCCGATGGCGCGCGACGAATATCGTCGCGACGCTCGGCCCCGCGACGGCGACTCCGGAGGCGCTCCGAAGGCTTCTCTCCGCCGGTGTCGCCGTCTTCCGCCTGAACGCGGCGCACACGCGTTCGGGGGAGATCCGTCGCCGCGTTCGTCTCATCCGCGCGGTCGAGCGCGCGGCCCGGCGTCCCGTCGGAATCCTTCTGGACCTCGGAGGTCCGAAGATCCGTCTCGGGACGGTGCCAGGCGGCCCGATCCGGGTCGTCCCGGGGGAGACGGTCGCGCTCGCCCCCCGGCGCGGGCCGAGGAGGCCGCGAGGCGTTGCGCACGTACTCCACGTCACGTACGGCGCCCTGCTTTCGGACGTCGCGCCCGGGTCCGAGGTCCGGATCGACGACGGGAAGGTCCGGTTGCGCGTCGTCGGCCGGCGGGCGGGCGCGCTCGAAGCCCGGGTCCTCGTCGGCGGGCTTCTCCGGACCGGGGCCGGCGTGAACTTCCCCGAGTCGGTCCTCTCCGCCCCTGCCCTCACGCCGAAGGACCGGCGGGACCTCCGGGAAGGGCTCGGGGCCGGAATCGACTTCGTCGGCCTCTCCTTCGTCCGGAGCGCCGCGCACGTCGCCCAGCTTCGTCGCGCCATCGGGAGGCGGCAGGGCGCCGGGCGCCCCTGGATCGTGGCGAAGATCGAGCGGCCGGAGGCGGTCGAAGCGCTCGCAGGGATCGCCGCCGTCTCCGACGCGCTCATGGTCGCGCGCGGGGATCTCGGCGTGGAGATCGGCCTCGCGGCCGTCCCGAGGGCGCAGGAGCAGATCCTCGAAGCGGGGCGAGCCGCGGCCATCCCCGTCATCGTCGCGACGCAGATGCTCGAGTCGATGGTCGAGAGCCCCGTTCCGACCCGGGCCGAGGTCTCGGATGTTGCGGGCGCGGTCCACGGCGGCGCCGACGCCGTGATGCTCTCGGGGGAGACGGCCGTCGGGCGCTACCCGGTGGAGGCCGTCCGGACGATGGCGGAGATCGCCCGGACCGCCGAGCGGACCGAGGAACGGGCTGCCCCGGCGGGCGCGCATTCCTTTGGAACGAAGGAAGACGACGTCTCCTCGGCCGTCGCGGAGGCGGCGGCCGTCGCCGCGCGGGTGTCCGGAGCGGCCGCGGTCGTCGTCTACACGGAGTCGGGGCGGACGGCGCGTCTCGTCTCGAAGCTCGGCCTCGGGGTCCCGATCGTCGCCTTCGCTCCCGACGAGCGTGTGAGGCGGAGAATGACGCTCCTCGCGAACGTCGTCTCCTTCCGGATTCCGCGGGAGCGCTCCGTCGAGAAGATGCTTCGGGCCGGAAACCGCTTCCTATCGGGCCTCAGGATCCTCGCCGGCCGGACCGTCGTCGAGGTCTCGGGCGCCGCGCTCTCCGAGGGGGCGACGAACACCGTCCGGATCCGGCGGATTGGCGCCTCCGGCCGCTGACGTCAGGGCCGTTCGAGCGGCGCGCTGATCTCGAGATCCTCTCCGTCCATCGTGTCGGGGTCGAAGGGGACGCCGAGCCAGTGCAGAAGCGTCGGCGCGAGGTCGACGGTCCGCGCGACGGGGCGGCTTCCGTGCGGGACGCCGGGCCCGGCGAAGACGAAGGGAACGACCATCTCGCTCCGCGACAGGGCGCCGTGACCCGCGGCTTTCCCGGAGCGGAAGCCGTAGCCGTTCTTCGGCGAGATGTAGACGTCGGGCGCCCGTGGGGAGTCGAAGAACTCGGGGAGCTGGGCGACGAGGTCGGGATACTCCGTCCGCGCGGCCGCTTGCAGCCACTCGTCGGAGGCGTGCGCACCCGCGGCGACGAAGCTCTTCAGGTCCGGCGACGACGCGTAGCCGAGCGGGTCGGTCCCTTGCGTCACCCGGTACGCATAGAGAGGCTCCTCGTCGTCCTGGTCCTCGCGAGAGATCTCGGCGACGCCCGAAGGCCCGTAAATGAGAACATGCCCTTCCTCCGAAGCGCGCGTGGCCACGAGGGCGACCTCCGGCGCGTGCGCGAGCGCGGAAGCGAACCCCGAGAGAGGGGGCATCGGCGCCGGCGGGGTGGGCGCGGCGGCGCGCCGGGCTCTCGACTTCTTCGGCGTCTTCTTCGTCCCGAGCGTGAAGGCGCGCGGCACGTCCTCGGGAAGGCGGGAGGCGGGGAGCCAGATCATGACTCCCCGGTAGGCGCCAACGGCGATCTCTGCGCCCCCGACGTCGTACTCCTTGGCCTTCTTCCCCTTCACGGGGACGAGGACGCAGTTCCCGACGGCGCAGTCGGCTTCCGTCGGATGGGCGAAGAGAGCCCGGTGGACGAGCTCCTCGGCGTCGACGGCGTTCTCGTACGACTTGTTTCCGTGGTCGCCGAGGAGGACGAAGAGGATCTTCTCGTAGGCGCCCCGGCGGCGGAGCCTCCGGACGAGCCGGGCGAAGGAGCGGTCGATGTTCTCGAGCGCGGAGCGGAACTCGGGGCTCTCCGGGCCGTCGGCATGCGCGATCTCGTCCGGTCCCAGGAGGTGCGCCCATGCGAGGGACGGGAGCCGCCCCGCGTCGAGGGCCCCCATGTAGGCGTCCCCGACGTCGTCGAGCGTCTTCCGGTCGAGGAACTCCCAGTCCCATCGCGCGTAGGAGGCGGTCAGCGCGAGGATGTTCTTGGCGTCGATGGTGGCGCCGCGCGCGATCGGGCTCGTCACGGCGACGGAATCGGCCGGGAGCCTCTCGTAGAGCGTCCGGGCGTCCGGCGTCAGGAAGTCCGACGCCGAGAGGATGCGGAAAATGTTCGTGTGCGCTTCGGCGAGGCGGAGGCGGCGATCGAGCCAGATGTTGGCCGGGATGCCGTGGTGGCCCGGGTAGAGGCCCGTGAGAAGGGCTCCGAGGTTGGGGTAGGTCTCGCTCGGGATCGACGCGACGGCGGTCTCGAAGCTGAGTCCTCTCTCGACGAGCTCCTTCCGGATGTTCGGCAGGGCGCCGGCGGCGAGAAGCCGCTGAAAGGCCTCCCCCGACAAGCCGTCGCAGAAAAGGACGCAGACGGAGCGCGCGGACGGCGTCTCGACCGCGGCCGCCGCGCTCCGCATCTTCTGGTGGAGCGCGCAGGCCGCGAGCGCGAGGAGCGCGGAGAGGGCGGCGGCGAGCGTAAGGAGGCGGCGCGGCATTCTGTCGTCGGGCTTCAGTGGCGGGCGCGGAGGAGCTCCAGCCTCCCCGCGACTTCCTTCGCCGGGAGGGCGTTGAGGACGTCGGACGGTCCGAAGCCCCCTTTTCGGGCGAGGGAGACGCCCCACCGGACGTCGAGAAGGCCGTCGAGGTCGTGGGCGTCCGGGTTGATCGACGTGAAGACGCCGTGTCTTCTCGCCTCCTGTGCGAAGCGCCAGTCGAGGTCGAGACGCCACGGCGAGGCGTTCAGCTCCACGCCGCAGCCCGTCTCACCCGCGGCCGCGAGGACGGCGGAGAGGTCGACGTCGAACCCCTCGCGCGCCAGGAGCAGGCGCCCCGTCGCGTGTCCGAGCATCGTGACACGCGGATTCCTCACGGCGCGGACGAGGCGTGCGGTCTGTTCGGCCCGGGAGAGCCGGAAGGCCGAGTGGACGGAGGCGATGACGAAGTCGAAGCCGGCGAGGAAGTCGTCGCCGTAGTCGACCGACCCGTCGGAGAGAATGTCGGCTTCGGTCCCGCGAAAAATCGTGAGCGACGGGAACATCGGCCGGAGGGCGTCGATCTCGGCCCACTGCTCGCGCACCCGCACGGGGGTCAGGCCGCGGGCATAGGCCGCGGCCGGTGAGTGGTCCGTGATGCCGACGTAGGCGTGACCCAGCTCGGTGGCACGCCGGAAGATCTCCTCGAGCGTCGCCTTCCCGTCGGACCAGGTCGAGTGGACGTGGAAGAGGCCGCGGATGTCGCCCAGGGCCAGGAGGACGGGCAAAGCGTTGCGCGCGGCCTCCTCCACTTCGCCGCGCCCCTCGCGCAGCTCGGGTGGGATGCAGGCAATACGGAGACGTTCGTAGAGCACCTTTTCTTCGAATGAGGGGGAACGGAGCACGCCGCGCGTGTCGTGCTCCTCGAGCGCTGCGAGGTGCGCTGTGGATCCCGTCGACCTCAGAAGCCGGTTTCCGAAATCTTCTCTCGGCCCTGCGTCGACGGTCACGGGAGGGGCGCCGGGCTTCCCGGGAAGGGCGGGAAGGTTCTCGGGCCGCTCGCAGGCGGCGACGAGGGTGATGCGGGAGACGGTCTCGCAGCCTCTTCTCAGCTCTCCGGCGATCTCCAGACGGGTCACGCCCGCGTCCTTCGCGGCGGGGGAGAGAAGAAACGCCTTCGCCTCTTCCGCCCGCTCCTCGGCTTCCGGCAGCCGCCAGCGTCCCTCCGTCGACCGGACGAACCGGAGCCCCTCGTCGATCTTCTTCTGGCTCTTCTCGCCGAAGCCCGGGAGGGTCAGGAGGCGGTTCTCCCGGATGGCGTACTCCAGCTCGCCGAGCGACGTCACACCCAGCTCCTTCCAGAGGGCCGCGGCCTTCTTCGTCCCGAGCCCGGGGATCCGGAGGAGATCGGGGAGCGTGGAGGGGACCTCCTGCTCGAGTGCGGCGAGGGCGGGGGAGGAGCCCGTCTCGACGAGGGCCGAGATCTCGGCCCCGATCGCCTTGCCGATCCCCTTGACGGTCTCGAGCCTTCCCGCGCGGACGAGGGCGCGAAGGTCGGGAAGACCCGCGACCGTGGCGGCGGCGTTCTCGAATGCGCGCACCTTGAACGGGTTCTCCCCCTTCAGCGCGAGGAGCCCGGCGATCCGCTCGAGGGCGGCGGAGACGGCGTCCCGTTCCACGCGGGTAGGATAGTCGGATGGAACGCTTCGGAGGCGCCGACCTCCACAGTCACTCGACCTTCTCGGACGGCGTCGAGATCCCCTCGTCGCTCGTGGCCCGCGCCGTGAAGGCGGGGCTCTCGGCCCTCGCCCTCTCCGACCACGACGCCGTGCACGGCGTTCCGGACTTCGAAGCCGCCGCAGCGGGGACCGGCCTGATCCCGGTCCCGGCGACCGAGCTCTCGACGCGCTTCGACGGCGAGGACGTCCACCTGCTCGGCCTCTTCGTCGACCCGGAGGAGCCGGCCTTCACCGCGAGGCTCGCCGTGATGCGGCGCGAGCGCGATCTCCGCGGAGAGGCGATGGTGGAGAAGCTGGCCGGCCTCGGGATGCCTCTCGATCTCGACGCGATCCGGCACGTCGTCGGCGAAGGAGCGTTCGGCCGGCCCCACGTCGCCCGGGCGATGATCGCGGCGGGCTACGTGCGCGACGTCGACGAGGCCTTCCAGAAGTACCTGACGAAGGGGAAGCCCGGGTACGTGCCGAAGCCGAAGTGGACGCTCGCCGAGGCGATCGCGGCCGTCCGGCGCGCCGGCGGGCTCGCCGTCCTCGCGCACCCCGTCTGGTACGCCGACCCCGAAAAGATCGTCGCGCAGGGGGTCGAAACGGGGCTCGACGGAATCGAGGTCGTCCACACGGACCACAACGGGGCGGCCGTCGGACAGTTCGCACGGCTCGCGGACCTCTACCGCCTCCTCCGGTCCGCCGGCTCGGACTTCCACGCCCCGGCCGAGGGAGGGAAAGGCATCGGCGCCTGCCGGCTCGGCGCGGCCGAGTGGGAGCTCCTCGTCTCGGCCGCCGTCCGCCGCCGCGCCGAGGCGGGCCGCCCCCCCGTCGACCTCTCGCCGCGGTGAATCGAGAAGGGAGCAACGATGAAAAGACATTACTTCCTGGCTCTCCTCGCCACACTTGCGGCCGCCCCTCTCGTCGCAGCCCCGAAGCTGGACTGTTCGATCCGGCCCCCGAAGGGGACTGCCAAAGCGGATCTTCCGAAACTGGCGAAAGTCGGTCAGGCCGACGCCCAGAAGGCCGCTCTGGCGTCCAAGGGCGTTCCGGCAGGCGCGTCCGTGGCCGAGTCCGAGCTGGAGGTCGAGAGCGGCTGCCTCGTCTGGTCATTCGATCTGAAGCTTCCGGA
>JBBIPB010000032.1:0-14088 GCA_037443065.1 Acidobacteriota bacterium
TCCAGATGCTGATCCGGAACTTCTCGCCGCGGAGATTGGCGTCCATGATCCGCTTCGCGAGAGCCAGCGGGACCGCTTTCGGATAGCCCGCGCCGGTGAACCCGCTCATCCCGACCGTGACGCCCGCCGGGATCAGGGCGGCGGCCTCCTCCGCGGTCACGACCTTGTCGAGCAATGCCTTGTTCAGGATCCGCGTGCCGTTCATCGTTCTCGTCCCCCTTCTCCCGGTCCAGGCCGGGGGCACGCCTAGCTTAAGGTCAAGGGGTGGTGCCGGAGCCGTCCGGTCCGGTTAGACTCCCCCACCAGACGGAACGCGGACGGGGTCGGGGAGACTCGCGGCGCGACCGGAACTCGAGAAGGAGAAGATTCATGAAGTCCAGAACGGTCATTGCCATAGCCCTCGTCGCGGTCCTCGGGCTCGCCACGGCTGCCTTCGCGGCGGAGATGACGCTCTCCGGGAAGATCGCCTGCGCCAAATGCACGCTCAAGAAGGCGGACGCGAAAGCCTGCCAGGATGTCCTCGTCGTCGCCGGGGAGAAGGGCGCCACGACCGAGTACTACATCGTGAAGAACGACGTCGAGGGGAAGTTCGGCCACGTCTGCTCAGGCGAGAAGGACGCCACGGTGACCGGCACCGTCACCGAGAAGGACGGGAAGAAGTGGCTCACCCCGTCGAAAATGGAGCCCAAGGGCTGACGACCCCGCCTCCCGGCAGGCGCTGATCCCGACGGCCTAGAATGCCGTCGGCGATCGCGCCATGACTCTCGCGGCCGGAAGCCGTCTCGGTGGCTACGAGATCCTCGGACTCCTCGGAGCCGGAGGGATGGGCGAAGTCTGGAAAGCCCGTGACACGCGACTTGGACGCGAGGTCGCCATCAAGGTCCTGCCCGGGGATTTCCTGGAAGACAAAGAGAGGCGAGAGCGATTCGAGCGAGAAGCTCGCACGCTGGCGAGCCTGAATCATCCCGGGATCGCCGCGATCTACTCTTTCGAAGAAATCCCCGGTTCCCTTGTCTCTTCCTGTCGTCACCTCCTCGTCATGGAGCTGGTGAGGGGCGAGTCGCTCGCCGAGAGGATCGCCCGCGAGCCTCTTTCGCTGGCCGAGACTCTTTCCATCGCCGGCCAGATCGCCGAGGCGCTCGCGGCGGCCCACGAGAGCGGTGTCGTCCACCGCGACCTGAAGCCGGCAAACGTCATGGTGACCGACGAGGGACGGGTGAAGATCCTCGACTTCGGCCTCGCCAGGGTTCGCACGGCCTCGTCGTCTCCGGTCGAGACGGAAGCGGCGACCGAGGTGCTGACGCAGGCGGGCGAGGTCTTCGGAACCGTCCCCTACATGGCACCCGAGCAGCTCCGGGGCGAGCGGGTGGACGCCCGGGCCGACATCTTCTCCTTCGGGGCGCTTCTTTTCGAGATGGCCTCCGGCCGGCGGCCGTTCGGCGGGACGTCGACCGCGGACGTCGTGTCGGCCATCCTGAAGGAGAGCCCGCCCCCGCTGGAAGGGCTGAAGACCGGCCTTCCCCCGAGGCTCTCCCGCATCGTCCGGCGCTGTCTCGAGAAGGACGCGCGGCACCGCTTCCAGTCGGCCGCCGACCTCGGCCACGAGCTCCAGGATCTGGCCGAGGAGCTTCGAACCGGCGCGAGTCCGGTTCCAGCGGGATCCGCCCCGATTCCGGCCGCCGGCTCGCCGCCGGCCGCGGCGCACGGGCCACGACGAGTGGTCTGGCTCCTCTTCGCCGCCGGCGCCCTCGCGGTCGTGGCCGCGGCGGCGTTTCTTTTCGTCCCGCGCCTGAAGAAGTCCAGTCCGGACTCTGCCGGTCCGGCCGCCCTGAAGGCTCTCGCCGTCCTGCCGTTCGAGAACCTGATGCACGACGCCTCACAGGACTACTTCGTCGACGGGATGCACGAGGCCCTCATCACGGAGATCGCGAAGCTGGGGGTCCTCCGCGTCACGTCGCGGACCTCCGTCATGCAGTACCGGGGCGAGAAAAAGCCGTTGAAGGAGGTCGCGAAAGAACTGGGCGTCGACGCCCTCATCGAGGGCTCCGTCCTGCGCGAGGGGAACCGGGTCCGGATCACCGCCCAGCTCATCCGCGGCGCGACCGACGAGCACATCTGGGCCGAGAGCTACGACCGCAACCTTCAGGACGTCCTCCGGCTCCTCAGCGATGTCTCACGAAACATCGCGGCGGAGGTCCGACTCAAGGTCGCCGAAGGACGCGGGCCGACGCCGCCGCCTGTGACGGCCGAGACGCCGAGGGTCCACCCCGAGGCCTGGGACGCGTACCTCCGGGGACGGCAGATCATCCTGGGGCTCACCGCAGTCTCGAAGGACGACTTCCGGAAAGCCCTCGCCGAGTTTCAGCGCGCCGTCGATCTCGACCCCAGATTCGCCGGGGGCTGGAGCGGCGTGGCAACGGTGAAGTTCATCTCGGGCTTCTTCCGGCAGGAGCCGCCGGCAACGGTGATTCCCGAGGCCCGGGAGGCGGCCCTGAAGGCTCTGGCCCTGGACGACCGCCAGGGAGAAGCCGAAGGCGTGCTGGGGAGCATCGAGCTCTACTACGACTGGAACTTCGACTCGGCCAGAAGGCGGCTCGAGCGGGCCGTCGCGCTCAGCCCGCACAACTTCGAGGCCCGGCACGCCTGGGCCGACTATCTGATGGCGACCGGCCGTTTCGAGGAGAGCCTGGAGCAGGTGAAGATCGGGCGGAGCTACGAGCCGACGTCTCCTCTTGCGAATACCGTCGTCCTGTTTCACACCAAAGCCGCCCACCACTTCGACGAGGTGGTGTCCGAGGGCCGCCGGGTGACCGCGGCTTTCCCGAAACTCGGGATGGCGCGGGGCATCCTCGGGGACGCCTACTGGAGATTGGGGAGGTACGACGAGGCGATCGCGGAGTACAAGCGTCTCGAGCCGGACGGCAGGATGGCCCGCCTCCTCGAGACCGAGCTTCGGCGTGCCGGGCCGAAGGCCGCCCTGAAGGCCTATGCCGATTCCCTCGTCGCAAGGGCCCAGACCGTCCCCGTGAGCCCGCTCGCCGTCGCCGGCGCCTGCGCGAAGGCCGGCGAGGCGGACCTTGCCTTCAAGTGGCTCGAGAAGGCGTACGCCGAGCGTTCGCCGCAGCTCCTCCACCTTCCGGGCGATCCCGACTACGACGGCCTTCGGGACGACCCCCGCTACAAGGACCTCTTCCGCCGGATCGGGGTTCCGATGGCGCGCGCGACTCCGTGACGAGGGGCGAAACGGCAGGCAGCGGCGCACCGGGTGACCGCAGGGCCGCGCGGCCGCAGACGCTGCCGGCGGCCGCCTGGTTTCTGGCCGCCCTCGAAGTCGCCATTCACCTCGTCTCCCCGAAGGAGTACGGCTTCTTCACGGACGAACTCTACTTCCTCGCCTGCGGAGAGCACCTCGACTTCGGCTACGTCGACATGCCGCCCCTGACGGCGGTCCAGGCGTGGGCGGCCCGGCACCTTTTCGGCGATTCGGTCACCGGCATCCACCTCGTCCCGGCCCTGATGGGCGCCGGGCTCGTGGTTCTCGTCGCGGCGCTCGCCCGGGAGCTGGGAGGCGGGAGGTTTGCGCAGGGGATGGCCGCTCTTTGCATCGTCGTCGCCCCCTTCTCCCACGTCTTCTTCAGCTTCCTCTCGATGAACGCCGCCGAGCCGCTCGTCTGGACCGGGTGCGCGCTGATCCTCGCCCGTGTCCTCCGGACCGGTGGCGTCCGTCTCTGGCCCTGGTTCGGCCTCCTCTCAGGAATCGGCCTCCTGAACAAGCACACGATGTTCGCCTTCGGCCTCGCCGTCGCACTGGCACTCCTCGTCACACGCGAGCGGCGGCTGATGGCGAACCGGTGGTTTCTCCTCGCGGGGTTGATCGCGTTCCTCGTCTTCCTCCCGAATCTGATCTGGGAGATCCGGCACCACTTCCCTCACCTCGAGCAGCTCGCGAACATCCGGAGGAACCGACGGAACGTCGAGTTTTCCCTCCTCGAATTCCTCGGCCAGAACGTTCTCGGAATGCAGCCGCTGGCGCTGCCCGTCTGGGCGGGAGGACTCGCGTGGCTTCTCTTCGGACGCGAGGGCCGGCGCTTCCGCGTCCTCGGTTTCGCGTGGCTCGCGACGCTCGGCCTCCTCCTCGCGACGGGCGGCCGTTTCTACTACCTCTTCCCCGCCAGCCCGATTCTCGTGGCCGCCGGGGCGGCCGGGCTCGAGACTCGGCCTCTGCTCACACGATACCGGTGGGTGGGACCCGCCTACCTCGCCGCTCTCCTTCTCACCGGCGTCCTCATCGCGCCGATCCTCCTTCCGATCCTCCCGCCCGAGACCTACATCGCGTACTCGAAGGCGACCGGCGGGCACCTGAGTGACTGGCTCTGGGGGTCGCGCGGCTACACGGGAGAGGTGACGATCGTCCTCGGCGACAACCGCGAGGCGCTCGACCGGCTGTTCCAGAAAGTGGAGGCCGCCGGCGAAGTGGCCCAACCCTATTCCATGGCGTCGCAGCACTTCACCGTGTTCGTCTGCCGTGAGCCGAAGGGTTGGACCTTCGCGGAGATCTGGCCGCGGTTGAAGAAGTGGGATTGAGAGTCCCCGCCCTTCCGGCGCGTCCCGCGCGACAGATTTCCGCGGATCGTTTGGAGGGATGAAGCCGATTTCTGTCGGAAACCACCCTTGCGAACCCCGCCGGGCGGAGGCGCGCCCTTTGCATCCCCCGCACCCGGGCGACGCCCGGAGATCGGCCTTGGGGTGTTCGCGATCGACGGGCGGACCCGGGGAAGAGAGGGGTATCGGTGCCGAACGGCGGCTCTGGAGGATCGCGACCCGAACAGGCTTCGGAGGTCCTCCTCTCTCTGCAGCTTCGGGTCCCCGACGTCCTTTTCGCGTCCGACCCCGGGACGGAGAACTCCGGAAACGGGCAGATCGTCCACGTCGAGATCCGGAACCGGACGCCCCGCGTCTGGGAGGCTGGATCACGCACCGGTCCCATCCTCGAGGTGGTCGTCCTGGAGCCGGATGACTCCGAGCGGCCCCTCGTCCTCCGCCAGCTTCCGATGCTCGCGTACCCCGCGCGCCTCGAACCGGGGCGCGGTTTTCTCCTTCCCGTGCGGATCGTCCTGACGGAGATCCCCGAGAACGGGGCGAGCTACCGGCTCCGGATCCGCGTCGAGCCCGGGGCGGAGGAAGCGGCCGGAATTCTCCGGTTCGAGCCCCGACCGGCCCGCCGCTGAGCCCCCGAACGGATCCCGGGATTCCGATCCCCCCTCCTGCCACCCACGAAGTGATACTCTGTCTCAACTGCCCCTGAAGGAGGAGGCAAATGATGAAGAGAACCATCGGTCTGCTCGGTGCGGCGTGCCTTCTCGGGACGGCGGCCCTTTGCGCGGCGGCGCAGGAACCCCCTCCCCCGCCGAGAGTGCTCCAGGTCATTCGGGAAGAGGTCAAACCGGGGAAGGGCCCGGCCCACGAGAAGGTCGAGGCCGGGTGGCCCCGCGCCTTCGCGAAGGCCAACTGGCCGACCCACTACCTCGCGATGACCTCGATGACGGGCCCCTCGGAGGCCTGGTTCCTCATCGGCTTCGACTCGTTCGCGGCGTGGGAGAAGGACGTGAAATCCACGGACGGTAACAAGGCGCTCTCTGCCGAGATGGACCGGCTCACGGAGAAGGACGGCGAGATGATCTCGGGCGGGCGAGGGCTCGTGGAGATCTACCGCGAGGACCTGAGCCGGAACCCGAATGTGGACGTCTCCAGGATCCGCTTCGTCCGGGTCTCGACGTTCCGGGTGCGGCCGGGCCACGACAAGGATTTCACGGACGCCGTGAAGATCGTGAAGGGCGCGTACGACAAGATCGGCTCGTCCGTCTCCTGGGTCACCTACCAGGTCAGTGCGGGGATGCCGAGCCCGACATTCGTCGTCTGGATCCCGATGCGGTCGCTTTCGGAGTCGGACGCCACGATGGCAGCCTCGAAGGCGCTCATGGAGGCCGAGGGAGAGGAGGGGCAGAAGGCGCTCAGCAAAGCCGCCTCCGACGGCTACACCTTCATCGAGACGAACATCTTCGCCGTGAACCCGAAGATGAGCTACCCGCCCAAGGAGTGGGTGGCGAAAGACCCCGGCTTCTGGGCGCCGAAGCCCGCGGCCGCACCGGCGAAGAAGGAGGCTGCCAGGCCGGCCGAGAAAAGGTAGCGCGTCGGGCGCCCCCGGCGTAGCCTGAACGAGGCTTCGACCCGGAAAGAGAGGCGCGCGACTCGATGCCCCCGGCGGTCGGGACCCGGTTCGGACGCTACGAGCTCCTCGAGATGCTGGGAGCGGGCGCGATGGGAGAGGTGTTCCGCGCGCGTGACCACGATCTCGGCCGGGACGTCGCCGTCAAGTTCCTCCCCGAGCGGTTCGCCTCCGACCCGGAGAGGCTGACCCGGTTCGCACGGGAGGCGCGGGCCGCCTCCTCGCTGAACCACCCGAACATCATCACGATCCACGAGATCGGCGAGGCGGCGGGCCTCCACTGCATCATCATGGAGCTCGTCGACGGGCAGACGCTGCGGGATTTCCTGGACGGAAAGCCCCTCGAGACGCGGCGCCTCCTCGCGATCGGTGGACAGATCGCGGACGGGCTCGCGAAGGCCCACGCCGCCGGCATCGTCCACCGGGACCTGAAGCCCGCGAACATCATGGTCACGAAGGACGGATTCGTGAAGATCCTCGACTTCGGCCTCGCGAAGCTCGTGGCCGGGGAGCCTCCGAAGGGAGACGTCTCCGTCTCGCTCCTCCCGACGAGCCCGTACGACGGCGTGGAGGCGAAGACGACGGAAGGAGTCGTTCTCGGCACGGTCGGCTACATGTCTCCGGAGCAGGCGCAGGGGCATCCGCTCGACTTCCGGTCGGACCAGTTTGCGCTCGGCGTCCTCCTTTACCAGATGGCGACCGCGAAGAGTCCGTTCCGCCGTGACAGCCCTGTCCAGACGATGGCCGCCATCATCGAGGATCAGCCCGCCCCGGTCGCGGGCCTGAATCCGGCCCTGCCGGCGCCGTTCTGCCGGATCGTGGAGCGCTGCCTCGCGAAGGACCCGGCCGAGCGCTACGCCTCCACGTTCGACCTCGCCCGCGAGCTGCATGACGTCCGCGATCAACTCGCGGAGAAGGGAAGCTCCAGGTCCGCGCGGCGGGCGGAGGGCTTCCCCGTTCGCCGCGCCCTCGGGCTCGCCGCCGGGCTCCTCGTCGTCCTGGCCGCGATCCCGGCGGCCGTGCCGGCACTCCGCGACAGGGTCGCCGTCGCCCTCCGTCTCCGGCTGGTCCCGTCCGAGAAGAGGCTCGCGATCCTCCCCTTCCGGGCTGCGGGCGCGTCGGAGGAGGACCGCGCCATCGCCGACGGAGTCTCGGACCAGCTTACCGTCCGGCTGACGCAGCTCGAGCGCTTCCAGAAGACGCTCTCCGTCGAGTCGACGAGCAACGTCCGGCGGTCGGGCGTCTCCAGCGCCGACATGGCTGCGAAGGCGCTCGGCGTGAATCTCGTCGTCTCGGGGAGCGTCCGGCGGATCGGAGACCGGCTCGTCTTCACCGGATCGCTCGAGGACGCCCGGGCCGGGAAGACGCTTCGCGCCGAGAGCGCCGAGACGCTCCAGGAGCTGCTCGACAAGGTCGTCGGGATGCTCGACCTGGCGCTCGGGGCCGAAGCCCGGACGGAGCTGCGCGCCTCCGGGACCGGCGTCGCGGAGGCGGCGATTCTCTCGGCGCAGGCCCTCGGCTACACGCCGTACGCGGAGGGGCGGAGCGCACTCGAGCGGTACGACCAGTCGAAGAGCCTCGAGCGGGCGATCGAGCTGCTCAACAAGGCTCTCGAAAGGGATCCCCGGTACGCCCTCGCTCACGCCGCTCTCGGCGAGGCGTACTGGCGGCTCTACCGCGCGACGCGGAAGCCGGATTACGTCCCGCTCGCCCGCCAGCACTGCGAGCAGGCTCTCGCTCTCGACAGTCTTCTCGCCTCCCCGTGGATCACTCTCGGGGTGATCGAGAACGGAACGGGCAACCCGGAGAAGGCCCTTGCCGCATTCCAGAAGGCCCTCGACCGCGACCCGCGGAGCGCGAACGCCTTCCGGGAGACGGGCCTCGCATACGATCGCCTCGGCCGGTTCGACGAAGCCGAGGCCACGTATCGCAAGGCGATCGAACTGAGGCCGGAGTCCTGGGCGGCCTACGGCGCTCTCGGATTCCACCTCGTCACGGGGGGCCGGTACGCCGAGGCGGAAAAGGTCTACGCCCGTGCCCTCGAGCTGGCCCCCGACAACGCCCAGCTTTGGGACAGCCTCGGGACCGCGCGCTACTACCAGGAACGCCTCGCCGAAGCGCAGGCCGCGTGGACGAAGTCGATCGCCCTCTCCCCGAGACCCGCAACCGTCTCCAACCTCGCCACGCTCCAGTTCTACCAACAGCGCTACACGGACGCGGCGCGGACCCTCGAGCGGGCCACGCAGTCGGGGACCCGCGACTACCGCGTCTGGCGCAACTACGCGGCGGCCCTCATCTGGGCTCCCGGCGAGCGGGGAAAAGCCGCGTCCGCCTACCGAAAGGCCGCCGAGCTGGCCGAGGAGGAGCGGAAGATCGACCCGAGGGATCCGCTGACGCTGGTGGCTCTCGCCGACTGCTACGCCATGCTCGGAGAGCCCACCCGAGCGCGCGCCCTTGCCGCCGAAGGGCTCCGGACCGGTCCGGCCGATGCCGGTCTCGCCATGATGGCCGCCGGGGTCTACGAGGAACTCGGCGACCGTGCCGAGGCTCTCCGCTGGATCGGCGTCGCCCTGAAGGCCGGCCAGCCGGCCGCGGACATCGAGCACGACCCCACGATGAAGAACCTGATCACCGATCCCCGGTACCGGAGGATGATTGCCGGCCAGAAGTCGGCTGCGGACCCGGAGAAACGAAAATGAAGAAAGCGAGGAAGAACATGAAGCCGAAGGTCTTCGTCGTCAACATCAACAACGAATACCTGATTCGTCCCGGCGCTCTGATCATCGGCCCGGGCGAGGAGCTGGTCGCGTTCCGGAATCTCACCGGGCAGACCGCCACCTTCCTCTTCCAGCCGAATGTCTTCGAGAAAGACAGGCTCGAGCTGGCGTCCGGAAAATCCGATTCGCTGAAGATCATCGCCGGCGCCGGTGCCTATCCCTATCAGGTCGTCGTGACCGCTCACGCCCAGATCGCGCTCGGGCACTCGGCGCCGATCATCATCCGCGACGTCTAGAGGTCCGGGTTCGTGCAGGGCGGGATCGCGTCCGAGGCGCGCGTCGAGGTGGCGTCCATCGCCTGGGCGTCGAGACCGTAAGGCGAACTCAGGCTCCCAGAATCTCGTTCAGGCCTTCGAGAGCCTTTTCGAGCAACTCGGGCGGGACCCGGCCAAGGCGGCGAACCAGCCGATCGACCGAGAGTGTCCTCACCTGACTGATCTTCAGCCACGAGGCCTTCGGCTGTCTGACGCCCGAGAGCTCCAGGGTCAGAGGGAATCCGGCGCCTTGCGGCTGGCTCGTGATGGCCATCGCGATGATCGTTCCCGAGCGCTCGTTGAAGATGTCCTCACTGACGACGAGGACCGGACGCTGACCGGCCTGCTCTCGCCCCCGGACAGGGTCGAGGTCCGCCCACCAGATCTCGCCCCTCAGTACGCGGGCCATTCGGTGACCTCCCGGGAGAGGCCTTCCTCGGCCAGAGCTTTCTCGAAAGCCGGGTTCAGCCGGGCCGACTCGCGGGCGAGGCGCGTGCGCTTATGCCGGGCCAGCTTCTCCCGGAGCGCTTCCTGAATGGCCTGACTGCGGCTCGCAAACGCGCCTTTCTTCACGAGCGTGTCGACGTCGGTCAGAAGGGCGCGGTCGATGGAGACGGCGATCTTTGCAGCAGACATCTCGACACCTCTGGTATGACCATAGGTAATACCGACGGCCCGGTCAAGAGACCGACCCGGGTGGCGCCTCGATCTGGTCCCCATGCCGATCCGGCGCCGTGATTCGGCGAGCCGGCCCGTGAGAGCCTATTTCCCCTTCGAGGCCTCGTAGAGCCGCCGGTTGTCGATCGGCGTCATCTGCTCGTCGTACTTCGGGTTCTCGCCCTTGAAGTTCACGTAGTCGTGGGGCTTGCCTTCCCAGAACTCCCCCGTCGCCGTGTTTTTCGTCCCCCAGCTGTCCGAGTGGTAGACGGCGCCCCCTTCGACGGATGAGATCCAGTCCTGGGTGCCACGGATATAACTCGTCCGCTGGTAGTCGATCCACTCCTGGCTCCGCTGCCGCTCGTCGTACGCGGCCTGCATCATCGAGTGGATCTCGTCCGCGTTGCGCGCCACGAGCGCCGACGTCTCCTGCTGGAGCCTTCGGAGCCGCTCGAGACCCGCGGCGACGTAGCGCTTCGCCCACGCGTCGTCGATCGCGTAGGACTGAAGCATGGCGACGAACGTCGGGACCATGCTTCCGAACCGGGCGCGGGGGGCGCTGACCGAGAGGTGCCGGAAGATCCAGTTCGTCCCGAGACGCGATCCGAGGGAGAAGCCGAGTGTGTACCCCTTCATGGGCTGGCCCCGCGAAACGGAGGTGTGGACGAACTCTTCGGCCTGAACCGGTCCGGCGGTGTAGACGCGCGCCACGTCGCGCGCGAGATCGTCCCGTGAGACGACGCTCTCGAACCTCCAGTCGCTCCCGAGACCGGCGCGCGAGGCGAGGAAGGCCAGAGCTTCGTGAGGCGGGAGGAAGGGCGAAACCGGAATGTCCGGCGGCCGGACGCCGAGCTTCGGCGTCAGGACCTCCGCCGCCGAGACGACGAAGCTCGTGGTCCCCGCCCCGTCGACGGCGAGGAATTGGCCGCGCCCCAGCTCGGTCACCTTCCATCCGGACGGGATCCGGAAGGATGCCGAGCCGTCGCGCAGCCGGTACGGGAAGAGCGGAGCCGGGCCGCCGCGAGAAGCGAACGAACCCTTCACGATCCGCACGTTCGCGAGAATCGTCAGGAGGAGGGGCCGCTCCCGCGCGAGATCCCCCTCGGGCGCCTCGATCGAGGAGTAGACGAACGTGCCGTCGCGTCCCGAGAGCCAGCTCCGGAACTCCCGCCGGGCAGCCCGGGGGCCCCAGGCGCCTTCGAAGGCGAGCCGGAGACGATCGGGCGAGACGAAGGCCTTGCGAAGGACGAGGCCGCTGCGCTGGCGCGCGAATGCCGCGACGCGCGAACGGGCGAAGGCCTCGAGGTCGGATCCGGCCGGCAGCCCCCCGCAGGAGAGGGTGGCCGCCCGCCGGCCGGCCGGATCCCGGACGACGAGCGTCCGAAAGCCGCCGTTTGTTCCCTCCCGGGCCTGCCAGCCATCGGGAGCGTAGAGCGCGAAGCTGGCCTGGTCCGTCACGATCTTTCTCATCTCGGGGGACGCGGCCCCGACGACGCCTGAAGCGCCCGCCAGGAACGTGCCGAGAAGGGCGAGACCGGCCGACCGTTGCCTACGGGGAGACATGAGGCCACCTCCAGAGAAGCCGCTGGCCGCCATCGGGCAACGGGTGTGGCCCGCTTCTCCCGCCTTCTAATCTACTCCCGCCTGCCTCGATTACGATCGGCGCGGCAAGGAGATCACCATGAGGGCCAAGGCATCGCTCCTCTCCATTCTGTCGATCGCGCTGCTCGGGTGCGGCTCATCCAGCCCGCAGGCGAAGAAAGCACCCGAGTTCTTCGCCTCGCCGTCGGCTGCCATGCGCGCATTTCCCTTTTCCGAAGGCGTCCGGGCCGGAGACTTACTGTTCCTCTCGGGTCAGATCGGGAGCGCTCCCGGCACGGCAGCACCCGTGCCGGGCGGGATCTCGGCCGAAGCACGCCAGGCCATGGAGAACGTCCGGGCCGTCCTCGAGCGGCACGGGGCGTCGTTGGCCGACGTCGTGAAGTTCACGGTTTTCCTCGCCGACATGGCCGAGTGGAATGCCTTCAACGACGTCTACCGGACCTTCTTCACCGGACGCTACCCCGCCCGGAGCGCGCTCGGGGCGAGCGGCCTCGCGAAAGGCGCGCGCGTCGAGGTGGAGTGCATCGCGTACGTGCCGGACAGAGCGCCGTAGCCCGACGCGTTCAGCCGATCGCCGCGGCGAACCGGCGCACGATCTCGCCGGCCGGTTCGACCGAGTGGATCGTCGCGACGCTTTTTCCGGCCTGCCAGAAGTCCTTCGACGAAGCGCCCTTCATCGAGGCGTTCTTCAGCTGAAACGCCGAGCGTACCGAATAGAGGGCCCGCATCCAGTGCTTCGTCCGGTGCCCGGAGAGCATCCAGCGCCCGATCGGCCCCGCCTTCGTCCCCATCTTCTCGATATACGGCGTCCGGATGATCGAGAGGGGGACGCCCGTGATCCGCTCCGTCAGGACGACATCCTTCTCCTCCGCATCGAGGATCGCCTTCTTGTAGTCGGCGTGGGCCGTGCACTCCGCCGTCGCGATGAAGCGCGTCCCCATCTGGACGGCCTCGTAGCCGAGGTCGAGCATCGCCCGGAACTCCGCCTCGCTCCCGACCCCACCGGCGCAGACGAGCGGGACGCCGAGACCGGAGAGCTCGGCGAAGAGCTCCTGCGGCGTCTTCCTCCCCGCGTGTCCGCCGGCGCGACAGTTGACGCAGATGAGGCCGTCGACCCCTTCGGCCAGCCCCTTCTCGGCCCACTTCCGGTCGACGACGTCGTGGAAGACGACCGCCCCGGCCGCATGTGCCCTCTTGACGACCCAGTCCGGGTTGCCAAGGGCCGTGATGAAGAAGCGGATCCCGGCTTCGAGCGACGCCTCGAGATACGCCTCCATCCTCTTCCGGTAGACGGCGGAGAGGGACTTCTCCGTCAGGATGTTCAGGCCGACCGGCTTCTTCGTGAGACTCCGGATCCTCTTCAGCCCTTCCCTGAACTCGTACCCGTGGACGTAGACGAGCGAGAGCGGCTGGATGATCCCGAGGCCTCCGGCTTCCGACACCGCGGCGACGAGCTCCGGGTTCGAGCAGGGATACATCGGGCCGCACAGGAGCGGAACCTCGACCCCGGTCATCTCCGCGAAGCGGTTCTTCAAGAGGGAACCTCGTTCAGCTGGCGGGCGGTGCCCCCGGACCCCCACGGGCGGGCGGATGTTACGGGAAGAACGGCGCGATGGAGTTAGCATCCTCGAGGCGCCCGGGTAGCCCCGTGAGAAAGCCGTCCCGCTCACTCGCACTCGTCACCCTCGTGGCCCTCTCGCCACTCGCCGTCGACGGCTGCGTTTCCGTGGGCATCGAGCGGACGCCGCTGTCGTACTCGCGCGAAAACCCGCCCTCGACGGGGAGCGTCGAGGTCCTCGTCTTCGAGACGCCCGAGCAGCGCGACGCCTTCCGCCTCGTCGACTATCCGGTCCTCTCGGAGATCTTCCGCGTCCGGGACGGGGCCGAGTCACTCGTCGGCCGGTCGATGTCCGCCATGTGGGCGCTCCCCGACCTCCCGCCGGGCCGGTACCGGGTCTCGGTGACGAAGCGGATCACGCCGGAAGGGGACATCGAGCCGCTGAAGGACCCGGGCGGAAAGACGTTCGACCTCGCCGCCGGGCAGAAGACGACGCTCCGGGTCGTCCTGAAGAAGGTCCCGACCGGATGGATCGTCCTCGGCGCGATCGCCGCTGCCGCGCTCATCTACTTCTCGGTCGACGCGGCGTCGAAGGGGAAGCTCCCGCCGCTCCCCCCGATCCCGCCGGACGTCGCCGTCGGCGTCGTCCTCATGGCGAACCCAGGGGCCCGCGCCGGTGGGCCGGCGCCGACGGCCGCCGACGTCTTTCCGGCCCCGGGCTCCATCGTCGCGGCCCGGCGCGTCACCGTGAACTTTCTCGTCGCAACCCCGCTCGCGCCGGCGAGCATCGACGAAGACGCCATCCTCGCCCTCGGCTCGCTCTCCGGAGAGATCAAGGGGACCCTCTCGTATCGCGCGGAGGAGCAGCTCCTCCGCTTCGCGCCGGACAGAAACTTCACCCCGGGCGAGACCGTCACCGTCACGCTCGACCTCGAGAAGGTGAAGAGCCTCGAGGGCCGATCGGGCGAAGGGAAAGTCTCGACGACGTTCCGCGTGGCGCCGTGACCCGTCGGC
>JBBIPB010000032.1:14188-21079 GCA_037443065.1 Acidobacteriota bacterium
CCGTCGGCGTCCGCGGCCTTCCCGGGGGTGGGCCGTAGAGGGTGACGCCGGGGATGGAGCCGAGGCCGTCCCACATCCCCTTCACGAGCGCCTCGCCCCGCGCGTGGAGCGCGGCGAAGCACCTCTCGAGCATCGCCCGCCTCTCCCCCGCCCCCGCGATCGAGGCGAGGAAGTCGACCGCCGCGCCGGCGCCGACGATCCCTTCGTGATTCTGTGTGCCCGTTTCGAGACGGTACGGGGCCTCGTCCGGCGCGGGGCGGAGCTTCGGGACGTCGAGGGACTCCAGCAGCTTCCGGCGTCCCCAGAGGACCCCCGCATGCGGGCCGTAGAACTTGTAGGGGGAGCAGGCGAGAAGGTCGGCGCCGAGCGCCTTGACGTCGACGAGGACGTGCGGCGCGTAGTGAACGGCGTCGACGAAGACGAGGGCCCCGGCCGCGTGCGCCGCCGCGGCGACGCCGGCCACGTCGTTGACCGTCCCGACGGCATTCGACGCGCCGCCGACGGCGACGAGGCGCGTCCGCCTTCCGAGGAGGCGCGGGAGCGCGTCGACGTCGAGTTCGGCCGTCTCCGGAATCGCGGGGAGCGTCCTCACGACGATCCCCCTCTCCCGTTCGAGCGCGCGCCACGGGTCGACGTTCGCGTGGTGGTCCAGCTCGGTGACGACGACCTCGTCGCCTTCGCGCCAGCCGCGGGCGAGCGCGCGCGCGACGTGGAAGGTCAACGTCGTCATGTTCGCGCCAAAGGCGACCTCGGACGCGTCGCCGCCGAGGAAGTCCGCGACGGCGGCCCGGGCGCGGGAGAGGAGGGCGTCCGTCTCCTCGCTCGTCGGGTACCGCCAGTGCGTGTTCGCGTTGTGCCGGAGGAGATAGTCCGTCGCGGCGTCGGCGACCGGACGGGGGACCTGCGTTCCTCCGGGGCCGTCAAAATAGGCCACCGGAACGTCCCTCACTCGCCGCTCGAGCGCCGGGAACTGCGCCCGGATCGACTCGACCGGGAGAACGCCGGATTCACGGGGGGACGTCACGGGATCCGATTATCTGCCCGATAATCCGGTTCGATGAGGCTCCGGCGGCTCGCCCTCCTCCCGCTCGTGGCCGTCCTCGTGGCCCTTCTGCCAATCGCCTCCCAGCGGACGCGCGCAAGCGTCCGTCTCGGCCTTGTCGGCCTCCGGGACGACGAAGTGGCCGCGCGACGACGGATCTGGGGCGATGCCTACGTCGACGCGGTCGAGAAGCTCCGGCGTGAGATCCCCCCCGGCGCCGAGTACCTCATCGTCGTCGAAGGACGCCCCGGGACCCCCGACGTCGTGGCCTACGACCTCGCGCCGCGCCGCCCCCTCTATCTTCCGAACGTCTTCACCGCGGACGAGCTGCGCCGGGCCGGGCCGCCGAACGACGCGCCGCCATGGGTCGTCGTCGCGGTCCGGGCGACCGACCCCCCCCGTCTCTACACGACGGCCGAGTTCTTCGGCGGAGCGAAAATCCGGTGACGGTCGCGCTCGCAAGGCTCCTCGGGCCGGTCCTCTTTCTCGCGGCTGGCTGGGGGATCGTCGAGGCCTCCCGCGCCCTCGCAGGCCGGTCGCTTCCGGTGAGGCTCGCCTACGGTTACGTCACCGGAGTCGCCTCCGTCGGACTCTTCCTGCACGCCCTGACGCAGATCGCCGGGCCGGTCCTGACGCGTCCCGTCGTCCTCGCGCTTTTCGCCTCACTCTCACTTCTTCTCCTCGTCGCGCGCCCGCGGCCGTCCGGGAAGCCGTTCCCGCTGGCCGCGATCGTCCCCGCGGCGATCGGAGCGGCGGTCTCGATCGGGCTCTTCGCCGCCGCGATCGGCCGGCCGGTCGCCGAGTTCTCCGACTCGATCGCGATCTGGAACACGAAGGCCCGCCACATCCGGGCCGCTAAGACCGTAAACGCGCCGTTCATACGCGATGGGCGCTACCAGATGGAAGTCCCCTCATACCCGGCGCTGATGCCCGTCGCGCAGGTGGCCGCGCTCGATGCTCTCGGCCTCTCCGACGACGACCGGGGCGTGAAGCCGATCTACGCGGCCTTCTTCCCCGCGTTTCTCGTCCTCGTCTTCGACGCCGCCCGGCGGCGGGCGGGTGCAGCGGCGGCCGCCCTGGCGGCCACGGCCGGAGCTCTCCTTCCCCAGATCTCGACAGAGCCGTACGGCGGCGCCTGCGGGACCTACAGCGACCTCCCGCTCGCCTGCTTCCTCGGAGGCGGACTTCTTCTCCTGTTCGAGCGGCGACCCGCGCTCCGGACCGGGGTCCTCGCAGGCCTTCTTATCGCCGCCGCTGTGCTGACGAAGACCGAAGGGCTTCCCTACACCCTCCTCGGGATCGGCGCGGCCGCCGCAGTCCGGATCCCCCTTCTTCGCGCCCTGCGGCGCGCGGGTCGCCCTGCGGCCGCGGCCCTCTCGCCCTTGTTGGCTGCTGCCGCCTGTGCCGCGCTCGCAGGCACTCTGCTCCTCTGGTGGCAATCCGGGATTCAGGACCGGCTTGGAACCCGTTACGCGGAGCTCTTCTCCGTCCCGGCCGCCCTGCGCGGCCTCGTCAATCGGGCGGGCGACATCTTTCGCGGCATCGCAGAAAAGAGCCTCAACAAATGGGAATGGGGCCGGTTCTGGGTCGCCGTGCCGCTCGTTGTCCTCGCCGGAGCGAACGCGCTCAAATCTCGAAACCTCCGCCCGCTTCTCGTCTTTCTGCTGCTCGTCCCGGCCATCCCGATGGCCGGGTACCTCGTGACGGCACGCGACGTCCTCTGGCTGGTCACGTCGACGTGGGACCGCTTTCTCGTCCAGACCGCTCCGTTCTGGCTCGTCCTCCTCGCCGCTCTCGCGCGCGAAGCGTGGGGACGGTCACGCCCCCTCCGCGCCGGAAACCGCTAGACTCTTTTCGGAGTTTTCGTGAGCGCGCGCTGGGAACGCCGGGAGATCGTCCTTCGCACGACAGCGACCGGCCACCGGCTGTCGGCGCCGGTCTTCTGGTGTCACGGGCGGAACGAGCGTCCGCTCGCCTACGTCCAGGCCAACGTCCACGGCGGCGAGCTTCAGGGGAATGCGGCGATCCTCGCCCTGTTCGACCTTCTCGAGAGGGAGCCTCCACGCGGAAGCCTCGTTCTCGTCCCGCGCGTCAACCCGATCGCCGCGAGCCAGCAGATCGGCGACTACGTGGCCGGGGTCTTTGACTTCGGCTCCGGGCAGAACTTCAACCGCGGGTATCTCTACCTCACCGGCCCCTCGCGCGCGAGCAGCGCGCCCTACGTCGACGCGGATGCCTTTGCGGCCGTCCACCGGGACGCGACGCTCTCCGAGATCCGGGACGGCTTTCGCGAGGCCTTGAAGGCCGCACTCCAGGCCATCCGCGAGTCGGCGGCGGCCTGGGGGCTCGACACCCGTCTGGAGTTTGCCCTCGCGATCCAGGAGCTTTCGGTCGAGGCGGACGTCGTCCTCGACCTGCACACCGGCGACCGCGCGCCGCGTTATCTCTACGCCCCCGAGGGCGCCGTCGCCGCCACGCGCGCGTTCGGCATCCCGTTCGTCCTCGAGGTCCCGCCCCGTTTCGCCGGAGCCCTCGACGAGGCCGCTTTCGTCCCGTGGAACGACCTCTCCGAGGCCTTCAAGCGGGTCGGGCGCTCCGACGTCCGGCGCTTCGTGGACGGGTTCACGGTGGAGCTGGGCTCGATGAACGCGTTCTCGCTCGCGCAGGGCGTGGAGGACGCCAAGAGGATCGCTTCGGCCCTCCGCTACTACGGCATCGTGGACGGCGAGCCGGACGAGCCGGCCTACCGGATCTCGGCGTGCAGCGTCTCCGACTACCAGTCGATCGCCGCGCCCGCCGGCGGCCTCGTCGACGCCGCGCTCTCCCCTGGCTCGCCCGTCCGGAAGGAGGATCTCCTCGCGCGGCTCGTCGACCCCTCCCTCTGCGGCCTTCCGCCGCGCTCGGCCGACGCCGTGATCGAGGTCCGCGCCCCCGAGGACGGAATCCTCATCCTCTACCACGCCTTCGCCTCGATCCCGAAGGGGGCGCGGCTCCTCTCGATGATGACGAAGGTGAAGACGCTGTAGCCTTATTTCAGATAGCCCAGGCTCTTCAGGTTCTCCACGTATTCCTTCGGATCGATGGCGACGGCGGCGCCGCGCGGGCGAAGGCCCCACGAGGCGACGGTGGCGGACGAGGCCGCTCCCGGCTGAAGGAGGCCGGTGGCGACCTTCCCGGCCGTCTCGCGCGAGGCGGGGACGCCGAGCGCGGCGAGGACGGTCGGGGCGACGTCGGCGGGAGCCAGGCTTGTGTCGGCACCGGGACGGGCCAGAGGTCCCGCGAGGCGGGCGATCCCTCCCGCGTCGCCTCGCCCGCCGTCGAAGAGGACGACGAGAAGGTCGATTCCCTGACGCAAGGACGGGTCGTCGAGGAACACCCGGATGGAACGCGCCTCCGCCGTGAGCTCTTCGGCGAGCGCCACGCGATCGGACGCGCTCCGCCCCGGGTCGGAGAGCGCCGCGCCGAGGATGTCGAGCCCCGGCAGATAGAGAAGCGCAAGACGCGGGCTCTCGCGGGCGAGCGCGTCGACGAAGGCACGGCGCGCGAAGGCGTCCATCCCGCGGGCGTCGGCCACGAGCCGCTCGAGCGATCCCGCGGCGCCCGAAACCGGTGGCGCGAAGGCGGCGGCCCGCGCCGCGGCCTCCGGCGGCCACCCCTCGCCCGCGAGCGAGCCGCCAGAGCGCGCCGCAAAGACGAGGTGGTTCGAGAGGATCGTCCCGCCTCCCTCTCCGGCCGGGTACGTCGTCCACCAGTTCACGACGAGCGAGGCGATCCCGGCGCGCCGGGCGACCTCCCACATCGCGGGGACGCGGCGCGCCGCGGCGGTGACCGACTCGCGCCGGGCGGCGCCGACCGCGGGTAGAACACGGCCGAGGAAGAAGGCCGAGATCCCGACGGGGCGCAGCGGCGCCGCGACACCCGCGATCCGGACGAGGTCGAGGGCGCCGATTCCGTGCCGCTCGGCGCTCTCCCCCGTCGCGACCGTCGTCCAGAAGGCGGCGAGGTCGCGGTCCGGCTTCACGTACCGGCCTCCCGAGACGCCGAAAGACGACGCGAAGGTCTCTCCCTCGCCGAGATACCGGTCCGACCAGCCGTCGACGCCGACGACGATGGCGCGACGCGCGTTGGCCTCGACGACGAGCGGCCCGGAATCGGCGCTCTCGCGGCGTGCGGCCCAGACGAGAGCCCCCGCGGCCAGGGCGACGAACGCAAGGGTGAGTCCCGCGAGGCCGAGGCGGCGCGGGCTGCCGAAGACCGCTCTCCCCGAGGCGACGAGGGCCGCGAGCGTCACACCGCGAGCCGTCCGGACCGCGACGAAGACGGCGAGGGCGAGCGACACGAGGACGGCGGCCGCGGCGGGAGGACCGGCCGCCCGGAGTGCCGGCACGGCCGCGGCCACGGCGCCGATGCCGGCGACCGCGCCGAAGACCGCGGCGATCTCGGTTGCGACGCCGTCCGCGTCGGCCCTTCCGCGGACCCGGAGGAGGGCGGCCCCGACGACGAGCGCAACCGCGAGAACCGCGACGGCGAGCGACCCGGTCGCGATCCAGAGAAAGAGGACGACGGCGTCGCCGGGTGCCAGCGCCGACGCGACGGCGTTGACCGCCGTCTCGACGAGGGCGAGGGCGAGCGCAAGGAAGAGCGCGCCGACGGCTGCCCCGAGGAGAAGGCTCTGTGCCTTCGTCCGCGTCGCAAGGGCCCCCTTGAGAACGGCCCCCTCGACTCCGCGGTCGAGGTAGCCGCGCTCCCGCAGGCGCTCACGCGCCTCCTCGAACGAAAGAGAAGATTCTTCTGCTCCCTCGCGTGGGGGAGCTTCGTGCTCCGTCATGCCATCGCGAAACTTACCCTACTGCCGGTTTTCTTCTTAGAAGGAAAAACAGGGGGGCCTTCAGCTCGTCCGATCCCGGAGTGCGAGAGCGAAGGCTTTCAGCAGGTCCCCCTTCTTCCCGAAGCCCGCGAGGCTATCGACGGCGTGCTCCGTCAGCTCGGCCACGAGGCGCCGCGCTCCCTTCGCCCCGAGGTGCCGGGCAAAGGTCGGCGCCGGCGCGCGGCGCGACTCCTTCCCCGTCCGCGCCGACGGTTCGTTCTCGAGGAGATCGTCCACGATCTGGAAGGCCAGGCCGACGTTCTTCGCGTAGGAGCGGACGGCGGCGAACTCCTTCTCCCGCGCCCCGCCGAGGACTGCCCCGAACTCCGCCGAGGCGACGAAGAGCGCGCCCGTCTTCCGCGCGTGAATCGTCTCGAGCCGCTCGAAAGTCGCCACATCGGGCAGCGTCCGAAGGTCGAGTGACTGACCCGAAGCGAGGCCGGAGAGTCCCGAGGCCTCGGAGAGGCGGCTGATCAGGTCGAGAGCCGTCGAGGCCGGGACGCCCCGTCCGGCGAGGCCGCAGTCGGCGAGGACACCGAACGCACGCGCGAGAAGCGTGACGGCGGCGAGGATTGCGAGGTCCTCTCCGTGGGCGACGTGGAGAGCCGGACGCCCCCGCCGCGTCGTCGCGTCGTCCATCGACGGGAGGTCATCGAGGGCGAGTGAGGCGGCGTGGACCATCTCGACGGCGCAAGCCGGGTCGAGGAGGCGCCCGCGGGACGAGCCGAACAGGTCCCCGGCGAGGAAGACGAGCGCCGGCCGGACGCGCTTTCCGGGGGAGAGGAGCGCTTCGCGTGCCGCCGCCGGCAGGTGGTCGAAGGCGGCGGCCTCGGGTCCGGCGAGGAGCGCGGGGAGACGGGCGTCCACGGCCTCGCGGGCCGCTCGAAGGTCCTTCGAAAGACGCGTCTCCTCGCCGGGCATCAGGCGGGGTCAGGAGAAGCTGGCGGCGGCTTCCTTCTCGTCCGTGTAGACGTCGAAGACG
>JBBIPB010000033.1:0-20792 GCA_037443065.1 Acidobacteriota bacterium
GCGGCGAGATCGGCGAGGTGGGCAAGGACGTCTCCTCCCCCGAGGAGTTCCGCGCCTACATGGACGGCTACCGGGCCGTGCTGCCGGAAGGGACGACCGGCCTCTCGAAGATCTCCATCAACACCGGGACGTCCCACGGCGGTGTCGTCCTCCCGGACGGGACGGTCGCGAAGGTCGCAATCGACTTCGACGCCATGAAGGCGATCTCGAAGATCGCGCGGGGCGAGTACGGCCTCGCGGGCGCCGTCCAGCACGGCGCCTCGACCCTCCCGGCCGAGATGTTCCACGAGTTCCCGAACAACGGGGCCTGCGAGGTCCACCTCGCCACCGAGTTCCAGAACATGGTCTACGAGCACCCAGCCTTTCCGAAGGGGCTCAAGGACGAGATGTACGCCTGGATCCGGACGAATGCCGCGGACGAGCGGAAGGCGAAGGACACGGAGGAACAGTTCCTCTACAAGGCACGGAAGAAGGCGATCGGCCCGTTCAAGGAGGCCGCGTGGGGCCTGCCGGAAGCGGTCCGCGCCGCGATCGGCGACGCGCTCGAGAAGAAATTCGAGTTCCTTTTCGGCAAGCTACGTGTCCAGGGGACGAAGAACGCCGTCGCCCGGTTCATCAAGCCGGTCGACGTGGAGGTCACGGCCTCCGCCCACGGCTTCGTCCGCGACGACGAGGCCGGTGACTAGCGTCCGTACTGGGCGCGGATCGTCGGGATCAGGTACTCGCTGAAGGCCCGCCTCAGGTCGTACTTCGGCGCGAAGCCCCAGTCCTTCCGCGCGGCCGAGTCGTCCACGTCGGCGGGCCACGAGTCGACGATCCCCTGCCGCTTCAGGTCGGGGACGAAAGAGATCGCCGCGCCCGGGAAGGCGTTTACGACGAGGTCCCGGATCTCGGCCGCCGACGGGTTGAAGGCCCCGACGTTGTAGACCCTCCGCGACAGGTGGTCCGGCGAGACGGCCGCGAGTCTGAGGAGCGCCTCGACGCCGTCGGGCATCGCCATGAATGGAATCCGCGTGTCGGGCCGGACGAAGCAGTTGTACGGCTTTCCCTGCGCGGCGGCGTGGATCATCTCCGGGGCGTAGTCCGACGTGCCGCCCGAAGGCATCGTCACGGCCGAGATGAGCCCCGGGAACCGGATGCACCGGAAGTCGATCCGGGAGACCGGCTCGGCCGAGAGCTGCTTGTACCGCTCGGAGTAGTAGCGCCCGAGCTGTTCGCAATAGAGCTTGTTGCAGCCGTACATCGTCGCCGGCTGGTTGAACTCGTCCTCCTTCACCTTCCCGGCGCGGGCCTTCGCCGTCAGGTCGGGAAGCCCGAACGCCGCGACGGACGACGGGTAGAGAAACGTCACGGGGCGCCCGTGCGAGACCCGCTCCGCCTGGGCGAACTCGAGCATGAAGATCATCCCCTCGACGTTCACCTGGTGCGCCGTGACCGGCGTGAACTCGCCGCGCGTCGAGAGGAGCGCCGCGAGGTGGAAGATCAGGTCGATCTCGTATTCCGAGAGGATCCGTTCGAGGAGATTCCGCTCGAGGACCGAGCCGACGTACTGCCGCTCCACGCGCGGCGCGAGGTCCGCCTCGAGCGGCTTCAGGTCGAGCGAGAGGATGGGACGGGAACCGTCTTCGGAGAGGGCGGTGATCAGGCCGTGGCCGATCTCGCCGCTGGCTCCCGTGATGAGAACGACGGGCCTGCGCATGGCGCCTCCTTCGTGTCGGGAGGCATCTTAGCCGCCGCCACGCGCCCCCAAGCCTCGCCCCTGCATCCGCATCATGCGGCCACCCGAAGCGGGTTCGCTGTTCTGATCAATGTCGACAGGCGTTCCCTCGCTCGGCGGCGGGCTACCTCTTCGGAATGGCGATCACATCGACCGCCCCGGCGGTAGTGACGCGGGCGATGAACGGCCGAGGGGTTGACTGGAGAATTCGGAACATCTAGGGGAGCGCGGCGACATAAGCGGCAGCCATCTGCTGCCCAGTGGCGTTCCCGCTGGTCAATACGAATACGGCGACCTCCGAACTGAGAAGAGCAGCCATCTCGTTTGGTCGCGTGCGAATGTGCTTGTCCTTCGTAAGTACCACCCAGCCCTTGCCTCCTGCTTCCGCGAGCCACGTGGGATCCTAAGATCTCTGTTGAAAGACATCGTCGTGGGGGATGACGCGCTGATTCGCGCCACGAAGAACCTCGACGACCTTGATGCGGCCGAGAGATCGATCTACGAAGAAGGTGGGAGGATCATGCTGCCCGCTCACAGCGGAGGGCTTCTTCGATCTCGCTGACCGGACACCCATAGTCTTCGGAGAGCTCGCCAATCGATTCTCCGGCGCGGAAGCGATCTGCTATGACATCAGTCGGTGCCCCGTTACTGGCGAGGGCTGGGCGCCCGAAGGAGGTTTCCGGGTCGATGACAACCATACGGGGCTCGTTCGAAGGCAGGAAATTCTCGCGGCGGCGCGTAAACGGGAAAAGGCGGATCGGAACGTCTCCGACATCTCGGTCTATCCGTTCGAGGTAAGCCACCAGGATCTTCCTCATGCCGAGCTGGCCGTCCTGCGTTGCGGTCACTGGATGGAACACCTCATCGACAAAGAGGTTAAAGCCGTCAGTCTTGAGATCGAGCTCGGCGAGCGAGGCCGCTGGGGTCAGACATGAATTCATGTATTATTGAGATGTCGATCTCCAAACCTTACCGGGATCGCCTCAGTGAATCCGTGGCCCGGCGAGACTGGCCGGGGCATCCGGGCTCGGCCGGCTGGGCGGCGCCGGCGGGAGCGTCGAAGTCCTCCCGTTCGCCCTTGACGCCTTCCGGAGCCGGCCGATACTCGCCCCGTGCCCGAGAGCCCCACGATCGTCTCGCGGCTGACGCACGCGACCTTCGGGCTCTGGTTCTCGTTCTTCCGGTGGATGGCGCGGACGCTGCCGCCCGAGTGGGTCGCGCGGCTCGCGGCTGCGACGGCCGAGCGGGCGATCTGGGAGCGTGAAAACGTCCACGACGCGATCGTGGAGAACCTCGGCGCGGTTCTCGGTCTCCCCCCCGCGGACCGGCGCGTCGAGGAGATGGGGCGGGAGATGGTCTCGAACCACTCGCGGCAATGGATCGACTTTCTCCGCTACACGGCCCGCGCCGACGTCGATCCGCTTGCGCTCCTCACCTCCCGGTCGGGCCATCACCGGCTCCTCGACGCCACGCGAGACGGGAAAGGCGCCATTCTCCTGTCGGCGCACGTCGGGAACTTCGAGCTGGGCGGGCTCTTCCTCCGCGATCTCGGAGTCTCCGCCGCCGTCGCCTACGTCCCCGACCCGTCCCCCGTGATCGAGCGCCACCGGGCCGACGCCCGCGCCGCTCTTCTGATCGACGGGATCGCCGTCACCTCCTCCCCATTCGCTTTCGTACCGCTCTTGCGCGCGCTTCGCGAAGGGAGGATCGTCGCGATGCAGGGGGACCGCGACGTCTCCGGGACGGGGCGGACGCTCCCCTTCTTCGGCCGGACCGCGTCGTTTCCCGTCGGCCCGTTCCGCCTCGCGGCCATCGCCGGCGTGCCGATCCTCCCGATTTTCGTCCTGATGGAGCCCCGCGGGCGGTACCGAACGGTCGTGAAGACGCCGATCCGGCTCGCCCTCGGGGCGGGATCGCGCTCCGGGCCGGACGAACAGGAACTCTTCCGGGCCATGGCGACGTGGGTCTCGATTCTCGAGACGGTGATCCGCGAGAACCCGTCACAGTGGTACCTCTTCACCCGCTTCGAGGAGGCGGAGGAGCCCTTCTCCCTATAATCCGCCCTCCCGCACTCGCAGCACCGCGGCCCTCGCGGCACGGGCGTTGCTGAGGGCGGGCCACCCGCGCCATGAAGGTCCTCATCGCCACCGACCGAAAACAGCCGAACGAGCGGTATCGCGGTGCGCTTCTCTGCGCCGGCGTGCTTCCAGAAGAGGTCCTGATCTCGTTTCCGGGCGAGAAAACCCCCGACGACTTCGACGGGCTGCTCCTGGCGGGGGGTCCCGACGTCGACCCCGCCCGATACGGCGAGACAATCTCCGCGCCGAACGTCGAGGTCCGCGCGGAGCGCGACTCGCACGACTTCCGGCTCCTCTCCCGGGCGCTCGAGAAGCGGATCCCCGTCTTCGGCATCTGTCGTGGAATCCAGGTGTTGAACGTCGCCCTCGGCGGAACTCTCTGGCAGGACCTTCCCTCCCAACGTCCTCGCGGCGTCGTCCACGGGTCGGAGAACGAGGACGCCGCTGCGCCGGAGCACGCGCTCCGCGCCGCGCCGGAGGCGTCCGCCACCTCGGGTTTCGCCCGCGCCGTGGCGGGCGCGACGACGGTCAACTCGCGCCACCATCAGGCGGTCAAGGATCTCGCCCCCGGCCTCGTCCCGCTCGCCGCCTCTCCCGACGACCTCGTCGAGGCGTTCGAGCGCCCCGGCGACGTCTTCTGCACGGCCGTTCAGTGGCATCCCGAGGAGACGGTGGCGCGGCCCTCCGAAAAGAGGCTCTTCCGCACCTTTCTCGACGCCTGCCGGTCCCATGCCGCGGCCTCCGGGCGGCGCGAGCCGGCCCCGGTGGAGGTCCTCCTCGAGGGCGCCATCCCGGTCGTCCGGCTGAACCGTCCCGGCGCCCGGAACGCCCTCGGGACGGCGATGGCCGAGATGCTCGCGGGGACGCTCGAGGCGCTGGGACGCGACCCGACCGCTCCCGCGATCGTCGTGACGGGGGCAGGAAACGCCTTCTCGGCGGGCGGTGACCTCGAGGTGATGCGGGCGCTGGCCGTCGCCGGAGACGCCGACGGCTTCCGGGAGCTCGTCGAGGCGGGTGGACGGGCCGTCGTGGCGATGGCCGAGGCGCCGCGCCCGGTTCTCGCAGCTCTCGACGGCGCGGCGGCCGGCGGCGGCATGAGCCTCGCCCTCGCGGCGGATGTCCGGGTCGCGTCGTCGACGGCGGGCCACGCCGCCTTCTTCCTCCCGTCGTATACGGCCGTCGGCCTCGTCCCCGCGTGGGGCGCGACATTCCACCTTCCGCTCCGCATCGGACACGGTGCCGCCGCCGATGCCGTCTTTGCCGCCGGGAGGATCGGGGCCGAGCGCGCCCGCGAGATCGGCCTCGTGGAGATCCTCGTCGAGGACGGCCCGAGCCTTCCCGCGGCCGTCGCGCGGGCGGCCGACTACGCCGAGCGCTCGCTCCCGGCCCTCGATGCAGCCAAGCGGCTTCTCGGCGCCGAGCGGGTTCCCCGGCTCAAGGCGGCCCTCGCGCGCGAGGTCGAGGCCCAGATTGAACTTTTCCGGAGCGGTGAGCTCCTCCGGCGCCTTCCCGCGCCCGGAGCCGTCCGCGACGACGAACAGGAGACCCCATGACGAAACCGTTCCTCACGACCCTTCTCGCTGTGACCGCGGCGCTCGCCCCCACCGCCCTTTCGCAAACTCCCGGCGTTCCCCCCGCCCGGCCGCCGGCGCCCGCGGAAGAAATAACGCCGTTCGACACGGTCCAGTCCGACGCCCACTCGTGGCTCGGTCGCTTCGGTGTGACGAACTGCGCCTGGTTCGACCTCGGAGACGGAGTCCTCCTCCTCGACACGGGAGCGACATCGGAGGACGCGAAGAACCTTCTCGCCGAGGTGAAGCGCACCTTTCCAGGCAAGCCTGTGAAGTGGGTCGTCATGACGCACCTTCACCCCGACTCGAACAACGGTTTCGCCGCGATGCTTCCGACCGACGTGACTCTCTTCGTGAACCGGCGCGCGGTCGAGAACGTCCGGGGGGTCGTCCAGGGCGCGAAGGGAAAGGCCCCGACGATCATCGCGGTCGCGGACACCGTCGTCCTCGTCTCGAAGACGCAGACCCTCGAGATCCACGCGACGCCGGCCCCCGCGCACACGGAGTACGACCTGTGGGTCTGGGCCCCCACGACCGGAATTGCCTACGTGGGGGATCTCGTCACCCCGACGCGCTGCCCGATGACCTCCGACCGCGGAACCGACCCGAAAGGTTGGCTCTCGACGCTCGACAGGATCGAGGCTCTCCACCCGCAGACTCTCGTCGCCACGCGCGGTCCCTCGAGCGTGTCGCCCGAGACCGACATCAAGATGACGCGCGACTATCTGAACCGTCTGCTCGAGATCCTGAAGGAGATGAAAGCGGCCGGGGCCGCGGAGGCCCGCGTCTCCGGGGAACTCTTCGCGAAGAAGGTCGGCGACTACTGCCCGCTGGAGCTCGACGCGATCAACGCCCTCGGCCTCTACCGGCGGATGACCGCGGACGGAAAGTTCCCGCCTGAGAAAGCCAGGGCGGGCCATGTGGCGGCTCCGAAGAGCGCTCCGGCCTCGAAGAAATAGCCCCGAAACGCAAGAGGTCCCGGCCCTCCCGGGCCGGGACCTGGATGCGGGCGGGATCATCGGCCGCCCGCCACGAGACCGCATCCGCGGTCCCTTTTTACGCCGGCCGTCACCGAGGCGCCCTCCCGGTCGGGAGACCCGGGCTTCGATCCGGCCCCTGTCCGCCCCTTCGCGTCGGGTCTCCGGGCCCGTAGGTGACGGTTTCGGAAACTCGTGCTCGGGTCCGTCGTCCGGTGCGTCGAGGCACTCCCAAGATGGCGCCCGGCACGAGCCCTGTCAAGGGCGGCGCCGGATCGTCGTGCGCGTCCGCGGCCAGCGCGCCTCCACCGTGGTCTGGATTCCGCCGCGCGGCGTGAAGACCCCGCGCACCGTCATCCGCCGCGGACGGACCGCGGCCGCGAGATCCACGAGAACGCGGTTCACGACGTTCTCGTTGAAGATGCCGAGGGCGCGGTAGCCGAGAAGGTATTCCTTGAGTGACTTCAGCTCCACGCACGCCCGGTCGGGCACGTACGTCACGGTGAGGGTCGCGAAGTCGGGGAGACCTGTCTTCGGGCAGATCGAGGTGAACTCCGGCGCCGTGATCACGATCTCGTAGTCGTCCGCGTATTGCGACGGCCAGGTCTCGAGTGCCGGAAGCGGGTTCTTCACTCCGGAGGCGGCGTGCCGATTGGTGTAGCGGGGCATCGAAACGGAGGATATCGCGGCGGGCCGGGGTCCCGGCACGGGTTGTGCGAACATCCATCTTCACCATGGCCTTCACGCCGGAAAAACGCGCTGCCCTCCTCCGTGACGTCCGCCACCTCGCGATCATGGCCGCCATCATCCTGACGGGCCGTTCCGTCCTCGCCGACTGGTACGTCGTTCCGACCGGGTCGATGAAGCCGACGATCCTCGAGGGGGACCGCGTCTTCGTCTGGAAGTCCGCCTACCAGATCCGTCTCCCGTTCTCGAGGATCAGGCTCTTCACCACCGGGACGCCCAGGCGTGGGGACGTCGTCGTCGTCCGAAACCCCGACGGCGGGAGCATCCCGTTCGTCAAGAGGCTCATCGGCCTGCCCGGAGACGTCATCGAGCTGAAGAACGAAGTCCTGAGCGTCAACGGAAAGATGATGCCGATCCACTTCCTTCCCGAGATCCGATCCGACGACGGCGAGACGGTCGTCCTCGGGACCGAGGAGCTGACGGGCCGCTCGCACGCCGTGCGAGTCCTCCCGGACCGGCCCGCCTTCCGGAACTTCGGCCCCATCACGGTCCCCGACGGTGAGGTCTTCGTCATGGGCGACAACCGCGACGAGAGCCGCGACGCCCGCTTCTTCGGGACGCGCCCGACGACGGACCTTCTGGGCCGCGCCGTCGGCGTCATGTGGAGCTGGAACCAGGACTTCTTCAAGGGCCCCCGCTGGAGCCGTTTCGGGCACCCGTTCATCACGGATGCCGGAGAGGTCCGGAACCCGAAATAGTGGCCCCGGGTTGCGCTTTCCATTGATTAGACTTATTCTAATAAATGAATGGACGCGCATGTCTGGGCCGAGGAACGCCTGAAGGAGAAAGGGCTGCGGGTGACGCAGCCCCGTGTCGCCGTTCTCGCCTGCCTCGCCTCCTCTGCCCACCACCCGACGGCCGAAGAGGTGGGGACGGCCGTCCGCCGCCTCGTCCCGACCACGGCACGCGCTTCGATCTACAACGTTCTCCATTCCCTGAAGGACGCGGGGCTCGTCGGCGAGCTGGTCTTCGACGACGCCGTCGTCCGGTACGACGCGAACGTCGGCCGGCACCATCACTTCGTCTGCACCTCGTGCGGTGTCGTGGAGGACGTGCCGTGGGACGCCCTTCCGCCCCTCCCGAAGCGTCGGCTCCCCGGCGGCCAGAGCGTGGAGAGCTACGCCGTCACGCTTCGCGGCCGCTGCCCTCCCTGCGCAAGGCCCGGCTGAGGCACCATCGAACTCCGGAGCACGGCCCCGCCCTTGCTTAGAATCGCCGGGCTGCGGGGCGCCGTGCCGCCGTGGCGGGAGTCGTCATGAACCTCCGGCGCCACCTCCTCGAGGCCGCGACGATCGTTTCGGTCTCGGTCGTCATCGCCCTCGTCTCGAACTTGTTCGCCTCGCGGGAGCGGAAGCTGAAGCTGTCGGGGGACTACCCGAACGCGACGGCGGTCGAAAAGGCGACGACGAACGAGGATTCTTCTGCTCCCTCGCAGGCCGCTTCGGAGGCTTCGTCGCCGGCTTCAGCGCAGCACGGGTCCGGGAGTCTCTCTTCGAAGGTGAATGAGGCCGTTCCCACCGCACCGGCCACGCCACGAGGCCTCGCCGCGTCAGCCGCCGGTCTTCCACCTCCTAAGAAATCCTCCGGCGTCGTCGCCCCCACTGCGCCCGCGCCCGCTGCTTCTTCCGCTGAGCTGCTGGCCCGATTCCCCCCGCACCCCGACAAGCCGTGGATCGAGATCTCCGGCGAGGACGCCGCCCGTCTCCACGCCGCGGGGGTGCCGTTTCTCGACGCCCGGCGGACCTCGGTCTACGTGGAGGGACACGTCGCCGGGGCCCGTCCCGTCTCGGTCTGGGAGTCCGACGTGGACGGCAAGGTGATGGCGCTGATCGGCGAGCGCGACGGGAAGGATCCGCTGGTCCTCTACTGCTCGGGGGGCGACTGTGAAGACTCGCAACTTCTGGCGCAGAAGCTCTGGGGGGCGGGGTTCAACGACCTCCTCGTCTACCGGGACGGATTCCCCGACTGGGTGAAGCGCGGTGGGGCCGTCCGGCGCGGTGCCGCACCGTGAGCCGCGCCGTGATCCGCCTCCGTGCGGTCCTTGGAAGCGAATGGCTGAAGACGCGGGCCCAGCTCGCCCTCGGCCTCCTTTTCGTCGTCGCGGCGCTCCCGAAGCTCGCCGACCCTCCGAGCTTCGCGCACATGATCTACAACTACCGGCTCCTTCCGGGAACGCTCGTCAACGTCTTCGCCCTCGTCCTTCCATGGCTCGAGCTTCTCGCGGGAGTCGCGCTTCTCCTCGGCCTCTGGACGCGGGCGTCCGCCGCGCTGACCGGGCTTCTCCTCGTCGTCTTCGTCGGCGCCGTTTCGGTCAACCTCCTCCGGGGGAACGCGATCGAATGCGGATGCTTCGACGTGAGGGCCGCGGGAAAGAGCGTGGCCGAACGGCTCGCCGACATGAGGTGGGACGCCCTGCGCGACATCGGGATGCTGGTACTCGCCGCCCAGATCCTTCTCGCGGGCCGCGACGGAGAGCCGTCCCTCTGAGCGCCGCCCGGCGGCCGGCGGCGAGGAAGTAGAATCTCCCGAGCCCGTTGATGGCCGCAGACCGCACGACCGAGCTGGCCCTCCTCAAGGCGTTCGAGGGGGCGCTGAAGGAGGGACTTCTTCTCGACGAGGCCCTGAACGGGATCCTCGCCGCGGCGCTCCATTTCTTCGACGCCCCGGTCGTGGCGCTTCTTCCCGGACAGGGCGTGCCGCCGATGCTCCGGTCGGGCCGCGCGCCGGCCCCGCCGACCGCCGAAGGGCGTCTCTCCCAGCACCTCGAGGAGGTCCTCGCGCAGGGACGCTCGAAGCGGGCGGCCGACGGCGGCTTCACGTACGTCGCGGCTCCCGTGAAGCTGAAGGAGAAGACGCAGGCCTCGTTCGGCGTCGCCCTCCCGCCGACCGCCTCGGCCGAGGATGTGGACGAGGCCGTCCGCCTCTTCGCCCGGACGGTGGGGCACGTCCTCGAGCGCGAACGGACGCTCTCGACGCTGATGAAGAGGCGGGAGGAGGCCGTCGCGCTCTTCGAGCTCGCCTCGGGCGCGTTCCTCTCCCTGAACCCCGAGGAGGTCATCCGTCTCACGGTCTCCTCCATCTCCCGAGAGCTGGAGTTCGACCGCGTCCAGGCCTATCGCCTCCTCATCGACAGCCGCGAAGTGGAGGAGCTGACCGGGCAGGGGGGGGGATCGAGCGGCGCGCCTCCCGCGCCGTTTGGCGGCCGGCGCCCGCTCGAGGCGGACGACATCTTCCTGCGCTGTCTCTCGGCGCACGGTCCGGTCTTCGACGACGAGCCGTCTCCCGTGGGGAGGCCCGTTCGGCGAAAGCGGATGGCACTCCCCCTCCACGCCGGCGATGCCGTCTTCGGTTTTCTGACCGCCTCGCGCCGGGGCGGGTTCGTCCTGACGCCGCAGGAGCTCCGCCTCGCCCAGGAACTCGCGAAGCTCGCGGCCGGGGCGCTCGAGAAGGCGCGGTTTCTCGAGTCGCAGCGCCTCATCCACGAGCGGAGTGTCCTCGTCTCGCGGATTCACGCGGCGCTCTCCGGTCTCTCGGACGTCGTGAGCATCGTCCGCCGGACGGTGGAGGACGTGGGGCCCACGTTCGACCTCGATCTCTGCGCGATCCGCGTCCTTTCCTCCGGCGAGCTTCCGGGGGCCCAGGCCGTCGCCGTCCGGGGCGCTGCAGGCGAAGCCGCAGTCGAGGTTCCGGACGCACTTCTCGCGCACCTCTCCACCGAGGGCTCGCGCCTCTTCTCGCCGGACGCCGGGGCCGACCCGGTCGTCGCGTCCCTTCTCCCCCGGGGCCCCTCCCTTGTGCGCCTCCCCGCGCCGCTCTCCTTCGCGGCCGTCCCGATCGCGTACCACGGCGCCCCGGTCGGGGTCCTCTGTGGGCTCATGGCAGGCCCGGCGCGCACCCTGCCGCCGGCCCTTCTTGCCGCGTTCGAGGATCTCGCCGTCGAGCTTTCCCTCGCGATCGCCTCCTCGCGGCTCCTCCAGCAGGAGCGCGACTCCCACCACTTCCTCGACCGACTTCGGGAGGTCGGGCGGTCCCTCACGACGACGTTCGACCTTTCGCGGATCAAGCTGACGCTCTGCGAGCAGACAGTCTCCCTCCTCGGCGTCGACGCCGCGCAGTTCTGGGACGCCGATCCGGAATCGAAGATGGTCCGGCTCTCCGCGCGGTGGGGCGCCGACGTCGGGGACAGCGGGCTTCTCGCGGTACCGTCCGACGACGCCGCTCATCCGGCCGTCGGCGCCCTCCTCGACCGCGAAGGGAGGACGGCGTCCGGGTATTCGGCCGCCGCGATCTTCCCCGGCGCCGCCCGCCTCGCTGCGGTCCCGCTCCTCTACAACGACGAGCCGGTCGGCGTCCTCTCCGTCGCCGCGCGCCGCGGGGACGATTTCACCATCGATTTCCGGAACCGGCTCGACCTGATCGCGGACGCCGGCACGGTGGCGCTCCACAACGCCCGGCTCATGCACCTCATCGAACAGCAGGCCGAGCGCGACGGGCAGACCGGCCTCTGCAACCGCACCTCGCTCGCGAGGCGGCTCGAGTCGGAGATCCGCCGTGCGGAGCGAAACGGCCAGTCGATGGCGGTCGCACATCTCCGTCTCGAAGGGCTCGCGGATGCGATGGCGCGCCTCGAGCCCGCAGTTGCCGACGCCCTTCTCCCGAAGGTGGCCTCGCGCCTCGTCCGGTCCACGCGCGCCGTCAACCTCGTCGCACGGGACCAGGCGGACCGTTTCTGGATCCTCATCTTCGAGGCGACGAAGGTCCAGGCCCACCGCGCCATGAGGGCGATCCAGAAGAACTTCGAAGCCCAGATGGACTCGCGGCTCGAGCCGGCCGGAATTCACTTCTCTCTCACGACCGGACTCGCCGTCTACCCGGACGACGCTTTCGACGCCCCGGTGCTCCTCGCCGGCGCGGAGGCGGCGCTCGAGGAAGCAATCCGGAACGGCCCCGGCACCATCGTCGTCCACAACGTCTCGCCGGGCGCCTCCGACGCGCCGGCTTCTGCCTGACGGAGGGACGATGCCGATCGCGTCCGGAGCCTTCCTCGGCCGCTACCGCCTCCTCGAAAAGGCCGGCGCCGGCGGGATGTCCGAGGTCTGGAAAGCGGAGGACACGACGCTCCACCGGACCGTCGCGGTCAAGGTCATCCTCGCCCCGATCGCGGAAGACCCGACCTACCAGGAGCGTTTCCTCCGGGAGGCCCGTCTCGTGGCGGGGCTCGACCACCCGAATGTCCTCCCCGTCTTCGACTTCGGAACGGCGAGCGTGGACGGGTCCGAGGTTTCCTACCTCGTCATGCCGCTCGTCCCGGGCGGCTCGCTCAAGTCGCACATCACCGGTCCGATGCCGTTCGGGATCGCGGTCGCCTGGCTCGCGGCGGTCGGCTCGGCGCTCGACCACGCGCACGCAAAGGGAATCCTCCACCGCGACGTCAAGCCCGCGAACGTCCTCGTCGACTCGCAGGGGCGCCCGCTCCTCGCCGACTTCGGTCTGGCCCGGAGCTCGGAGACCGTCTCGGGGCTGACGCAGACGGGAACCGTTCTCGGGACGCCGCTCTACATGGCGCCCGAGCAGGCACAGGGGGTCCCCCTCGACGCACGGGCCGACCAGTACGCGCTCGGCGTGATCGCCTTCGAGGTCCTCACCGGCGTCGTCCCGTTTCACGCCGAGTCTCCGCTCGCCGTCCTTCACCAGCACGTCGTCGAGCCGCCTCCCCCGGCTTCCACCCTCGTCCCGGGGTTCCCGCAAGCGGCCGATGCCGTTCTCGCGAAGGCGCTCGCGAAGAAGCCCGACGAGCGGTACCCGGACTGCAGCTCTTTCATCGCGGCCCTCGCCGCTGCGCTCGGCATTCCCCTTGCGGCGACGACGGGTGTTTCCCCCTCGGCTACCACCAGCCGCACGCCCGCCGCCGGTGCGACCCCGTCCCGCGCCGCGATCTCGGGCGCCGCGACCGTCGTCTCCGGGCCGCAGGCCGATCCGAAAAGCCGCCTCGCGGCACCGGCCTCCGTTCCACCCCCTCCAGCCGCGCCGGCCGCGGCAGATGCCCCCCCCACGGCAGCTGCCGTGCCCGGGCCGAAACGCTCGTCGTCCGGCACACGCGTCCTTCTCGCCGCCGGGATCATCCTCGTGGCACTTCTTCTCGTGGCGCTCTACGTCGGCCGCCTCAGGAGAGAGAAGGCCGCCGAGGTCGTCTCGATTCCTTCCGTAGCGCCGACGGCGGTGCCCGCTCCTCTTCCGACGGAAGTCCCCGCCCCCCTCCCCGCTCCTCCCGCAACGACCGCCGAAGCGCCTGCGCCCGTTCCTGCCGAGTCCTCACCCGCCCCGATGGCGCCCGCACCGCCCGCCGGCCCGTCGAAGGAGAAACGTGAGCCGGCCCCGCGCCTTCCGCGCCCCGCGCCCCTCCTCGGCGAGGCCTCCTTTTCCGGCGACACGCGCCTCGAGTCGGCGTATCGCGCCCTCGACAACTCGAAAAAGCCCCGCCTCTCGCGCGAGGACTTCGTCGACGCGATGGGGACCGTCCGCGGCGTCCTCGCCACGAACCCCTCTCACGAGGTGATGGTCCTCGACGCCTACACGCGCGCGGCGGTGGCCTTCGCCGACGGACGCAACGCCGAGGCGTGGCAGCTTCTGAACCGGGCGTTCGACGAGGCGCCCGGTCTCGTACGCGAGCGGGTCCTCGGTTTCGTCGACCGGCAGATGCGGGCGATCGGCCCGAACCCCGGCCCCGACGGAAACTGGGTTTTGGGACTCGCTTTTTGCAACGTCCGGGGCGATCTTCGCGAAGAACTCGACAAGGCCGCTTCACGCGCTCCCTCGAGCGCCCGCGTCCGCTACGCCCGGGCCCTGGCCGCCTGGCAGCAGGGCCACGGCGCCGAGGCCGCCCGCGAGGCGCGGGCGGCCTGCGACGCCGGCCTCTCCGACGCCTGCAGCCTCGTTCGCTAGTTCTTGATCGCGTCTCCCGCCTTGAAGCCCTGGCCGGAGATCGAGCGAGCGGTCGAGAGCCGAGGGCCCATGATCTTCTCGATGCGGAGGCGGCCGACCTTCGTCTCGTTCTGCCCGAGCACCTCGCCCGAGTCAGGGTCCTTGATCGCCTGGCCCATCCGGAAGACGTTGAACTCGTCCCCTTCCTTCACGCCCCCTTCCGAGCCGACGTTCAGGTAGAGGGTCCCGCCGTCCACGCGGGCGATCTTCCCGGCGAGGCCGGAGGCATCGCCTTTGCCGCCCATGCCGCTCGAGGCGAGACTCTTGGACGAGAGGGACGCGGCCAGCTTGGCCACGACGGGGCGGATGAGCTTGTCGAGCTTCCGCTGGTCGTCGACGCCGCCGCCGGCGCCCGCGACGTAGACGCTCGTGCTGGAGGTCTCCTCGCGGGCCGAGTCGGCCCAGACGATCTCGCCGGTGTTCACGGAGAAGGCCCGCGCGTCGATCGCGGCCTCCATCTTCGAGACGCCGACGTGCGTGCTCGGAATGCCGAAGAAGCCCGGCGTCGAGACGTTCGTCTTCTGGGCCCCCAGCTCCGTGAGGGCCCCCGCAATGATGTACTCGACGCCGAGGAGCTTCCCGATCTTCATGGCGGTCCTCGGGTCGAGATCGCCCGAGAGCGAGAGATTCTTCTCCTGCATGATCGCGGCGAGCTGCTCGCGCTCGATGACGCGGTACTTCCCGTCCTTCACGAGCTCCGTGACGAACATGTCCTGCGCCTGCGTTCCGGCCTGGTACCACCCCCAGCTCCAGCCCGACACCTTGTTCTTGAACTCGATGACGGCCACCCGCGGCTTGGCCTGCGCGGCGGCAGGAGCGGCGACCGCGAGGATGGCGGCTGCGAGAGCGAGAGAAACGACTCGGATTCCCTTCATCATGTCCTCCTGTCTGTTCCCGGTGCCTGATTCTAGACGCCCTAGACTCCGAAGGGGATGGCCCGCACCGAAGACTCCGATCCGGGGGACGTGCCGGTCCCGATTCCCGTGGAGGACGCGCTGGACCTCCATCCGTTCCGCCCCGGCGAGACGGCGGCCGTCGTGGCCGACTATGTCGAGGCGGCTGCGGCGAAGGGTCTCTGCGAGGTGAGGCTCGTCCACGGGCGGGGCCTCGGCGTCCAGCGGGCGATCGTCCGCGCCGCGCTCGCGAGGTCGCCCCACGTCCTCTCCTTCTCCGACGCGACGCCGGAGCGGGGCGGCTGGGGGGCGACCGTCGCCCTCCTGCGCACCGGCGAGGTCCCGCGTTGACGCGTCAAACACGGGGTTAGACTCGGCGAGTGAAAAATCTGACGCCGAAGCCGAAGAACCGGACGACCGTGATCCGGGGCTCCGGGATGTACCTCCCGCCCAGGGTCGTCACGAACGAGATGCTCTCCCGGATCATGGAGACGACGGACGAGTGGATCGTGCCGCGGACCGGGATCCGCGAGCGGCGGTTCGTCGAGCGCGGGGTCGGCTCGGCCGCGCTCGGGGTGAAGGCCGCCCAGGCCGCCCTCGCCGACGCCGGCCTCGGGATCGACGACATCGACTTCGTCATCTTCGCCACGATGACCCCCGACCACTACTTCCCGGGGAACGGGGGCCTTCTCGCGCGCGACCTCGGGATGAAGACGACGCACGCCCTCGACATCCGGATGCAGTGCGCAGGCTTTCTCTCGGGCCTCCAGACGGCCGACGCCTTCATCCGCTCCGGCATGTACGACCGGGTTCTTCTCGTCGGGGCCGAGGTCCACAGCGGCCTCATGCCGTGGCCGCAGCAGGTCTGGGACGTCATGCTCGGCACCTCTCCGGGGCCCTGCGATCCCGGGTGGTACGCGAAGGCGACCGGGATGCGCGACCGGGCAGTTCTTTTCGGCGACGGCGCCGGAGCCTTCGTCCTCGAGGCGAACGAGTCGGGCGACGGGCGAGGCTTCGGGTCCTTCGCGATGTACACGGACGGCGCCCACTGGGACAAGCTCTACGTGCCGGGCGTCGGGTGCAAGTCGAGACCCTTCGTCACGCACGAGATGATCGACAATCTCGAGGTCATTCCGGTTGTGGAGGGACGGCACGTCTTCCGCCTCGCCGCACACCTGATGCCGGCGGCGGTTCTCGAGGTCCTCCGGGCGCACGGGAACACGCTCGACGACCTCGACCTGCTCCTCATGCACCAGGCGAACCTCCGGATCAACGAGGCGGCGCAGAAAGTGCTCGGCCTCCCGGACGCGAAGGTCTTCAACAACATCGAGAAGTACGGGAACACGACGGCCGCGACGCTTCCGATGGCCTTTCACGAGGCGAAGCTCGCGGGAAGAGCGCGTCCCGGGGACGTCGTCGTCTTCACCGCTCTCGGGGCCGGTCTCCACTGGGGAGCCGGCCTCGTCGTGATCTAGGCCGGCGCGGACGCGTCGGGAGCGGCCGAGGGATAGGACGCCTCGACCGGCTCGAGGAAGAGTTCCGCGCGGCGCCGCGCACGGACCGCCGTCTCGCGCGACGTCTTCGGGTCCTCCGCACGGGCCCGGAGTTCCCTCGTGAGCTTCTCGAGTGTGTCGGCGATCTCCTTCTCGAACGGGTCTCCGCTCTCCGTCACGAGGCCGCGCCGGACCGAGGCCTTCACGACGGCCGTGAGCGCGTGGGCGAGGACGGCGAGAACCGGGGTCTCGTGGTCGAGGTCGCGCGCGAGCTTTCCGACATACCGCTCCACCGGGTTCCAGAGGACCCGCGCATAGGTCCCGTCGCCCCGCTCGGCGTCCTCGCGCATCCAGATGACGATCGCGCCCATCCAAGGCGCCGCCACCGCCGAGTTCCCGCCGATCTCCGTCGCGAGGCGCGCGAGGGGCCGGAGCGCCCGGTCCGCCGCGCTCTCGAAGAGACCGGCCCGGGCGACGTCCTTCAGCGCCCCGACGAAGGAGCGGGCGGAATTCGCGACGAAACCGTCCATCCCCTTCTCCCGTGCAGCACGCAGAAGGTTCGCCCACGCGTCGAAATAGGTGAGGGCGACGGAGGGGGAGGAGCGCCGGATGACCGGCACGCGCAGCTCCGAAAACCAGGGCGTCACGAGCAGCTGGCAGATCCGGTCGTGCGACGTGTCGACGACCTCGGTGAGCTTTCGCGAGACCAGGGTCAGCGAGAAGGTCACGACCGACGGGGGGCTCTGGGAGACGACGTTCTCGAGGACATCGTGGATGGTTACGAGCGGGTCGTCTGCCTCTCCCGGCGCGATCCGGAACGCGAAGATCAGATCGTTCAGCCGGTCGGACCGCCCCCGCTCCGTCGAATCGACGCCGAGAAGGCGCCGTTCGCGGCCCGAAAGATAGTCCGCGTCGAGCTTCCCGAGGGCGGAGTCGAGCAGCCGCTCCTGCGTGAGGAGGGTCGGGATCGTCCGGAAGAGGCGGACGAGCGCCACGAGGACCGCTCCGAACTGCAGGTAGCCGCCGAAGGCGAGGATGACCAGGGACGTCTGGCTGTGCGAGACGAAGGGAAGATGGGAGAGAAGGAGCGCGAGGCAGCAGGCGAGAATCGTGGTGACGGCTCCCGCCTGCGAGAGACGAAAGTCGGGGTCCTTGAGGACGATCGCGCCGAGATGAGAGCGCTGGACCGGGCTGCCGAGGGTCATCGAGAGGATGAGCACCGACCCCGCGACGGCCATGATCCCGGCCGGGACCGAGGCCATCGTCGAGAGGAGGTAGGTGAAGGGGGCCATCGCCTCGGCGGGAACGGGCTCTCCCTTTGAAAAGACCGCCCAGAGGATCGCGCCGGCCTGGACCGTAAGCCCGGCCACGATCAGGCCGATGAGGAGCCTGCGGGTCTGTTCGCCGCTCACGTCAGACCGGCCTCAGGGCGACGGACGAGCCGACCCACGTGAAGTCCTTGTTGAAGTCGACGCCGAGCATCTCTCCGCGCGAAAGCCGGCAGAGATTGAGTCCGAGCGTGAGACGGCTCTCGCCGTGCGGACGGTAGAACATCATCCGGATCTCCACCTTTACTCCTCCCCCGTCGCCGGCCCGGAGGCTCGGCGCATAGGTGATTTTCTCCTGAAGACACCATTCGGCCCGCCTCTGCCCCGGAATTCGTGCGAGGTCGGCCGCCGTCGGCTCCACCTTCACCCCGCCCCCCGCGAAGGAGAAGAGGGGCTTCAGGACGTAGCGCGAGGTGAGGTCCGGCGGGATCCCGGCGAGATCCGACAGGTACGTCGCCTTCGGCACGGCCGGGTGAGACAGCAGCGGAATCGAATGCTTCGACCAGGTCCAGTACCAGTTCGGGTGCGGGACCCACGAGACGTCGAGGTCATCGCGGTAGTCGAAGGGAAGGACGGTCTCCGCCCGGATCAGCTCGTCGAAGACGATGCGGTTGTAGATCCTCCGGACGGGAATCCGGCGTCCGCCGAGGCGGCGGTAGAGACACCGCCCCTCCTTGACGAGATCCCGCGGGTCCACCGCCTCGACGCCGAGCAGCCGCTCTGTCGCGGCGAAGTCGATCTGGGTTTTCTGCTTCTCCGGATGGAGGTCGAGAAGGACGACGTTCTCGGGATCTTCGTCCCCCACGATCGTCCGGCGGAAGAGGTCGACGTACCCGGCACGCGAGAGATTCGAGAAATATGGGCTCCACGCTCCGGAAGGGAGGCCGGGAATCCCCTGCAGACATTCGCTCCAGACGTCCGCCTGGAAGACCTCGAAGGCCGAGAGCGAGGGAAAGCCCTGCAGCTCGATCAGCCTCGGCACGAGCGCGCCCCCCGCGTCCGCAACGATGGCGAGGTCGATCTGCGCCATCTCCGGAAGCTCCGCCATGCCGGGAGCGTTCCACCTCGCCGGGATGGCCGATGTCATCCGCGACCGGAGGGCCGACGCCGAAACCTCCGCGACGATCTCTTCGGCCGTCTCGACGAGCCGCGAGGCGAGATCCTCGGTCAGAAAGACGGGGGTTTCCGCCAGCCGGAAGCCGGCGGGGGCGCCGGCGCGGCGCTCGAGCTCCGTCGTCTGGCGGCGCCAGAGCGCTTCCGTGAAGGCGGCGTTGTACGCCGTCCGGAACCCGGCATGCATGGAGGCGGAGTCTACCTGTGGGATGCCGCCGGGACGGTCCCCCCGGTGTGGATCGCGACTTCTGTATTAAGGTTCACGGATGCCGATCAAGACAAAGCCCCTCGTGGGCGTCATCATGGGGAGCAAGTCCGACTGGGAGACGATGAAACACACGGACGACGTGCTGAGCCGGTTCGGCGTCCCGCACGAGTGCCGTGTTCTCTCGGCTCACAGAAGCCCGAGGCTGACGTCTGACTATGCGAGGGCGGCCGAGAAGCGCGGCCTCGCCGTGATCATCGCGGCCGCCGGAGGCGCCGCACACCTGGCCGGCGTCCTCGCCGCCCATACGCTCGTCCCCGTTCTCGGCGTCCCGATGGAGAGCGCCTCGCTGAAGGGACTCGACTCCCTGCTCTCCACGGTCCAGATGCCGGGCGGTGTCCCGGTCGGAACGCTCGGCATCGGGAAGAGCGGCGCGACCAACGCCGCGCTCCTGGCGGTCTCGATCCTTGCGCGGGGCGATCCCGCCCTCAAAGCGAAGCTCCGGAAGTTCCGGGTGGATCAGGAGAGGGCGATCCGGGTACAGACGCTTCCCTGAGGGGTGGTTCGTTCAGAGAGACGAACCGGTCAGCGCGTCGACGACGCGCTCGAGCTTCATCCCCCGGCTCCCCTTCACGAGAAGCGTGTCGCCCGGCCGGAGGAGGGGGCGGAGCCAGCCGAGGAGCGCATCCACATCCTCGAAATGTGCACCGTGCCCACGGGGGAGGCCCTCCGCGAGGGCCGTGTCGCAGGCCGCCGCCGACCTCGGCCCGAAGAAGCCGGCGAGGTCCACCGCGCCAGCCGCCCGCCGCCCGAGGGCCCGGTGCTCGCGCTCCTCGGCCTCGCCCAACTCGAGCATGTCGCCGAGGACCGCGACTCTCCGCCCGCCGCCCGCCAGCGCGCCGAGCGTCGCGAGGGCCGCGGCCATCGACGACGGGTTTGCGTTGTAGCAGTCGTCGAGAATCGTGACGCCTGAAGGTGAGACCAGCACCCCCGAGCGATGCAGATACGGCCGGGCAGCCGCGAGACCGATGGAGATTTCCTCAAAGGTGAATGAAAGCGCCCGCGCCAAAGCCGCCGCCGCGACCGCATTCATCGCGTTGTGCTCCCCCACGAACGAAAGCCGAACGGTGAGTCTGCTTCGCTGTGGCTTCTTGCGGAGCCGCACGCGGCCTGCGCCGTCACCCCCGTCTTCCCCTTCCAAGCAAATCTCCTGACCCCCCGTTCCGAGAGGCGTCACCCGAAGCAGACGAACGTCCGCGTCTGCGCTCTTCCCAAAAGTGATTCTCTTGACGCCGGCACCAACCCGCTCCGCCTGCGCCACGCAGCGCGCGTCGCCGGCGTTCACGACGGCGATCGACCCTTTCGGCAGGCCCCGGAAAAGCTCCCCCTCCGCCTCCGCCACGCCGTCGAGGTCCTTCAGGAAGGCCAGGTGTTCCTCGGCGACGATGGTCACGAGTCCGGCGGTGGGGCGCGCGATTGCGGTCAGCCGCGCGAGCTCCCCGGGGCTCGACATCCCGAGCTCCACGACCGCCGCCCGGTGACTCGGCGATAGGCCGAGCAGCGTGAGGGGGACCCCGATCTCGTTGTTGAGGTTCCCCTCAGTCGCGAGGGCGTCGCCCCGGCTCCGGAGGATTGCCGCGACCATCTCCTTCGTCGTCGTCTTGCCGTTCGACCCGGCGACGGCGCCGA
>JBBIPB010000034.1:0-20232 GCA_037443065.1 Acidobacteriota bacterium
CGCGTGTCGTAGTCCAGCTCGTCCTGGATGAACTGGAAGCCGGGGAGGCCGACGGCGTCGAACGACTGGTGGTCGGTCCCGCCGGTCCGCTTCATGGTGACGGTCGTGGCTCCGAGATCCCGCAGCGGCGCGAGCCACGCCTCGAAGACCGGCTCCACCGCCGCGTTGTCCTGCGCGAAGATCCCCCGGATCTTTCCGGCGCCGTTGTCGACGTTGAAGTAAGCCGCGAATCTCGCGTACGCGGGCTTGAATGTGAGCGGGCCCGCCGGACGTCGCAGGAACTCCGGCACTTCGCGCTCCTTCGGGTCGGTCGGCTCGGGGCGCGACGCCAGCTCCTTCGAGACATACGCGCGGGAGCCGAGGAGGCCCTGCTCCTCGCCCCCCCAGAGAGCGATCCGGATCGTCCTCTTCGGCGCCACGTTCAGCGCCTTGAGGATCCGCATCACCTCGATCGCCGTCGCGCTGCCGACGCCGTTGTCCGTGGCCCCGGTCCCACCCTGCCAGCTGTCGAGGTGGGCGCCGATCAGGACGACCTCGTCCTTTTTCGCCTTGTCTGTCCCGGGGATCTCGGCGAAGACGTTCGAGGCCGCGAGCGGGTCCTCGTCGGTGAAGCGGGACTTCACGTCGACTTCCAGCTCGACCTTCTCCTTCCGGTCGAGGATCCGCGCGACGCGCCCGTAGGCTTCGGCGCCGAGGACGAGCGTCGGCGGGGGGACGGGCTCGCCGGCCTTCCACGGCCCGCCTCCCTGGACCCAGATCGTCCCGTAGTCACCCCGCGACGGCTCGAGGACGGCGATGACCTTCTCGGCGACGAGGAAAGCCTCGAGCTTCTTCCGGAACCCGCGCTGCCTGAGCATCCGTTCGCGGTCGGCCGGCGTCCGGCGGTACCGCCCGCCGCCCGGCTCGTACTTCCAGATCTCGGTCAGCTCCTTGTCGTCGTATCGGGAAACCTCCCCCTTGTCGTGGGGCTTCATCTCGGGCGCATTGCCGAGAAGGAGGAACTTCCCCTCCAGCTTCCCCTTCCACGTGTCGAGGTCTTCCTGCGTCTCGAGCTTCGCGAGGACCGCCTCCCCCTTCTTCGGGCCGTCGGTGCCGGGGGTCCACGCCTTCGGGAGCGCGGGGAGGATCGCAAGTGCCGGGGCCAGCATCCGGACGGAGATGGAATCGAAGACCCATCCACGTCCGAACGGCCCGAAGCTCTCGATCCTCGCGTTCGAGAGGCCCATCTTCTCGAGCTCGGCTTTCGCCCACTCGGCCGCCTTCCGGTAGCTCGGCGAGCCGGTTACGCGGGGTCCGATCCCGTCGCAAAGCCTCGAGAGGGTCTCGAATGCCTTGCTCCGGTTGAACGCCTCGTCGCGGATCCGCGTCACCATCTCGAGGTCGACGGGTTCCGGCGGCGCGGCGGGGGCGGGGACTGCGAGAAGGAACGCGAGGGCGATCGCGGCAGCGGCGGCGCGGCGGGTGGTCATCGATCGGACTCCTTTCGGCATGAAGCCGAGAGAATAGCCGCCCCTCCCGTCTCGAAGAGAGATGCGGATGAATCAAACAGCGGACAGGACGGCCGCGCCCCGAGCAGTCCTAGAAGTGGGCGTGAAGGCGGGCGCCGAAGGCCAGGATCGGACCGCGGTCTCTGTTGTAGCCGGGGTTGACGACGTACTGTGCGTCGAGGCCGGCCGAGATCGCCGTGGTCAGGGTTGCGGCGTAGTCGAGCTCGAAGACCGTCTCGAGACCATAGTCGAGTCTTCCGTCGCCGAGCTGGAAGCCTAGCCCGCCGGCCTCGAGATAGCTCCGGTGTGGTCCGGAGAGGCCGCTCACGGCCACAGCGGCGAAGAGCGTGTCCCCGGGACGCTTCCAGGAGCCGCCCGACAGCGCCACGCCGGCCTGAAGCGTCCGGTCGATCTCGGTGTACGCGAATGACTCGGTCGCCCCGTCGTTCCAACCAAGCCGTGCGAAGGCGCCGAGATCGCGTCCGAAGCGGAGCTGCGCGTTGAGGGCGAGGCCCCACTTCCTTCGCCCTACCTCGCGCGTGGCCGTGATGTCGGGCGGCGGGTCCCCCGGCGCCGCGAGTGCTTCTTCATAGCGCCCCATCCGTGCCTCGTTGACGTAGCCGAGGAGGCGGACGGCTCCCTGCCGCTCCGGGGCGAAGTCCCACTCGACCTCGGCGTTCACTCCGTGGGCGTGTGCGAGGTCGTGGTCGTACGCAGGTCCGTTCGCCACCTCCGGCATCATGTAGACGCCGGCGCGTGCCGCGAGGGGTCCCCCTTCGTAGGCGATGGTGAGGCCCCACGTATAGCCTCGGGTGTCGGCTGCGAAGTCCCAGGCCCCGTCGTTGACGAGGCCCCAGCTCCAGAAACCGTGATGCGCGTCGCGAACGAGGTCGTTCCCGTCGAAGACGTCGGCCAGACAGATCTTCCCGAAGGTGAACTCGAGTCGGCGTCCGGGAAATGCGAAGAGATGGTTGCCCGCCGGGAGGAACTTCTCCTCGGGGCGCCCGGGCGCCTCGGGATTTTCGCCGGCCGGGCCGAGCGGAATGGTCTGCTGGAGGAAGACGCGGGCGACGTACGGCTTTCCCCCGATCGAGGGGATCCGGAGCACGTCCTGATTGACATAGGCCGCGATCCCCGTCCCGCCCCCGACGCCGCTTCCGTCGGAGAACTCCGGCTGGAGGGAGAGCCAGGCGCCGTTCCAGAGGCGGACGGCGCCGAAGAGCGTCGCGACGAACGTCGCCGCCGGCTTCGCGGAGCCATCGTTCCGGAAGCTGTTCGGGCCTTCGTAGGGGCTCGTGAAGGAGGGCGCCGTCTGCGTCAGAACGGTCGCCGCGAGGCCCCAGTCGAACCGGGGCGGTTCCTCCGCGGCGAGGGTCCGCACGTTGAGGAGAATCACTCCGAAGACTGCGGTGAGACGGCGTATCAGGGGCACGTGCGGCCGATTCTCCGGGGGGATCTGAAGGCGTCAAGAAGATTCCCCTTCGGGCACAGGGACCCTCTCCCGTAAGCTCGCGGGGATGCCTTCGGGGGACGAACGCTGGATGCGAGAGGCGCTCCGGGCCGCGCGGCGGGCGCCCGCGCACCGTGACGTGCCGGTGGGGGCGGTCGTCGTGAAGGACGGCGCCGTGATTGCGCGGGCGCGGAACCGGCGCGAGGCGGACGGCGACCCGACGGCGCACGCGGAGGTGATCGCCATCCGGAGAGCGGCCCGGAAGCTCGGCTCGTGGCGCCTTCATGGCTGCACGCTCTACGTGACGCTCGAGCCCTGCGCGATGTGCGCCGGAGCGATCGTCCTCGCGCGCATTCCGCGCCTCGTCTTCGGGGCCGAGGATCCCAAGGCCGGATTCGCCGGTTCGCTCGGCGACCTCTGCCGCGACCCGCGGCTGAACCACCGCGTTCAGGTGACGGAGGGGGTCCTCGGCGAGGAGTGCGGCGCCATCCTGAAGGCGTTCTTCCGCGAGAAGCGTCTCGCGGCCCGGAGGCCTCGCTCCGGCTTCTGAGCTAATCTGACGGGATCGGATTTTCGTCAAGGAAGGGGATCGGCCGTGGATGACGTTCTCCGACTCATGCCGACCGGAGCCGAGGCCCAGATTCTCCTTCGGGTCGTCTTCGCGACGCTCGCCGGTGCGGCGATCGGCTGGAACCGGCACCGGGCCGGGAAGCCGGCCGGGATGGGGACGCACGCCCTCGTCGCTCTCGGCGCGGCGCTCTTCGTCGCCATTCCCGCTCACCTCTCGGGCGCGCATTCGGGCGATGCCGTATCCCGTGTCATCCAGGGCGTGGCCACAGGCGTCGGCTTCCTCGGGGCGGGGGAGATTTTCCGCGACTCGGACTCGGTCCGGAGCATCCATGGGCTGACCTCGGCCGCCGCGATCTGGGCGACCGCGGCGCTCGGCGTCCTCGCCGTCGTGGGGTCGTGGGCGACGATCGCGACTGCGACCGTGTTGATCCTCCTCGTCCTCGTGCTGGCGCCGCGAATGGAGCGGAAGTACCCCTCGTCCGAAGGCGCGGGGAGCGGCCGACAGACGTGACGGACGAGCGGGCGTTCGACCTCCCGACCACCCCGACGGTCCGCTGCCCGTCCTGCGGCGCTCCGGCGGAGGAGGCGGACCGGGCGTGTGCGTTCTGCGGGTCGCTCCTCGCGACGCGTCGCTGCGCCGTCTGCTTCACGCTGAACCCCCGCGACGCGGCGAAGTGCTCGCGCTGCGGTGCCGACCTCCCGAGCGAGGCCCTCTCCGTGTCGGCGGCGGGAAAGCTCTGCCCCGACTGCCGGGTCCCGCTCGTCGGACGGAAGACGGGGGTCCTCGCCTACGCGGAGTGCTCCCGCTGCGGCGGCCTCTTCGTGTCGAACGAGGTCTTCGGGAAAGTGGTCGAGGGGGCCGACGCGCGGGCGACAGCGCGCGCCGTCGAGGGGGAGGATCCTCCCGAAGTCGAGACGCTCCCGAAACGTTTTCACTATCGGAAGTGCCCGTTCTGCGAGGGGCTGATGGCGCGGAGGAACTACGGCGCGGCATCGGGCGTCATCCTCGATGTCTGCGGGAAGGACGGCGTCTTCCTCGACCGGGGCGAGCTGACCGCGGTCGTGGAGTTCCTGGAAGGGGGCGGCTGGGAAAAAGTGAAGAAGCGCGAGCGGGAGCGGCTGTCCGAGGAGATCTCGTCCCTCGAATCCCGAAAGCACGCCCTCTCGACCGGCACTTTCCCGATCGCGGCGCCGGAGGAAGGCGGAATGCTCGCCGGCCTTCTCGGCTGGCTCGGTTCGGTCCTCGGCCGCCGGATTCGCTGAACTCCGCTTGACCGCCGGGACCGTTCGGGGCAAGGTACGCGGGCTTCCGGCCGGGTGGACAGGTGTCCGAGCGGTTTAAGGAGCACGGTTGGAAGCCGTGTGTAGCCGAAAGGTTACCGTGGGTTCGAATCCCACCCTGTCCGCCACCTTTCCTCCCTCGTCGCTTATACTTCGCGCCCTTCGGCCGCTCGCGGTGAGGTGCTGGAGTGGTTGATCAGGCCGGTCTCGAAAACCGGTGTAGCCGAAAGGTTACCGTGGGTTCGAATCCCACCCTCACCGCCATCCCCTGAAGAAGAGGGCCGCTCAGCCCGGGGTCGTCGCGCACCAGACGCCGACCCGGAGTCCGGCGAGTTCCGGCGTCGGCCCTCCGACGTCAAGGCTGCCGACGGCCGCGTCCAGCGGCTTCGTCCCCGGGGAGGTGAGCTGAAGCCGGACCGGGATGACCGGGACGGGGAAGACCTTCGTCTCGCCGCATGCGAGCGATCCGAACGGCGTCCCGTTGATCGACACGGAGACGGGTCCCGACCAGCAGGGACAGAAGTGCCCCTCGAGCGTCAGCGTCAGCGGCCGGTCGCCGGCCGCCGCCGGGAGGATCGAAAGACCGAGCGCGGGAAGCGGCGCCGGTTCGGTGGAAGTGGGCTCGACGGGCGTCGACGCGTCATGGCAGTCCGACAGGGCGAGAGCGGCGGCGAGGAGAGCCGCGTGGCGGAGGCTCATCCCGGAAGCTCGACGTCGCGCAGGGCACGTGCGGCTTCCTCGGGTGCGGCAGGGTTGATGTGGAATTCGGTCCCCCACTCGAACCCGGCGATGCGGGAGAGGCGCGGGAGGATCTCGATGTGCCAATGCCAGTCCCACTGGAGGGAGAAGAAGTGTCCCGTCCGCTTCGGCTCGGCGTGGACGTTCGGGGACGTGTGGAGGACGAAGTTGTAGGCGGGGTTCCGGAGGAGAGTCTTCAGCCGGCGGAGCGCCTCCGAGAGGGCGGCCGCGAAGGCGGGGAGGAGGTCGTCGGGCATCAGCCCGAAGTCGTGCAGGTGGCGCCGGGGCGCGAGGAAAATCTCGAACGGGAAGCGCGACGCGTAGGGACAGAGGGCGACGAAGTGTTCGTGGACGAAGATGACGCGCGAACCGTCCTGGATCCCGTAGTCCAGAAGGTCGCAGATCAGGCACCGCTCCTTGAGCTGGTGGTGAAGATGGCTCGACTCCAGCTCCGTCGCGATGGCGCGCGGCGTCACGGGCGTCGCGATGATCTGCGTGTGTGGGTGCTCCAACGTCGCCCCGGCCCGCGGCCCGTGGTTCTTGAAGAGCAGAACGTACTTGAAGCGTGTGTCCCGCATCAGGTCGACGAGGCGAGACTTCCAGATCGCGGCGATCCGGACGAGGTGCTCGATCGGCTGGTCGGCCAGCTCGATCCCGTGCTCGGGCGACTCGATGACGACCTCGTGCGCCCCGATGCCGTGCATCCGGTCGTAGGGCCCGACCGCGCGGCGGTCCGGCTGCCCTTCGATCGCGAGGGCGGGGTAGCGGTTCGGGACGACGCGGACGCTCCACCGGCCGCCGTCTCCGCGCAGGGCGGCGATCTCGCGCGGCGTGTCCGCCTCGTTCCCCGCGCAGAAGGGGCAGGCTCCCTTCCCGACGCGCGTCTCGTGGACGATCTCGAAATCCCCCGGCCGCGCGGCCCGGTCGGTGGCGACGATGACCCAGCGGCGGTTCAGGGGGTCGTGGCGCAGCTCGCTCATGGCTCGGGCGATCTTACGCTCGCGTTGTCCCTTCTTCGCCGGGTCCGGCGCTGGCGCCGCGGCCCGTGTCGTCGCAGAATCCAGCCTCCTGCTTGACCCAGAGAAGGAGAGTCGATGAGCGACAAGACGCGATTCCTGCTCGACGAGACGCACATTCCGAAGGCTTGGTACAACATCAACGCGGACATGCCGGTCCCGCCGACGGCGGTCCTCCACCCCGGCACGATGGAGCCGGTCACGCCGGACTTCCTCGGGGTCATCTTCCCGATGAATATCGTGATGCAGGAGGTCTCGACCGATCGCTGGATCGAGATTCCGAAGCCCGTGCGGGATATCTACCGGCTCTGGCGCCCGACGCCGCTCTGCCGCGCCGTCCGGCTCGAGAAGGCGCTCGGGACGCCCGCGCACATCTACTACAAGAACGAAGGAGCAAGCCCTGTCGGGTCGCACAAGCCGAACACGGCGGTCGCGCAGGCTTTCTACAACAAGGAGGCGGGGACAAAGGCGCTCACGACCGAGACGGGCGCGGGACAGTGGGGCTCGGCCCTCGCCATGGCGTGCAGCTTCTTCGGCCTGGGCCTCGAGGTCTTCATGGTGAAGGTCTCGTACCACCAGAAGCCGTACCGCCGGATCATCATGGAGAACTTCGACGCGCAGGTCTTCTCGAGCCCCACGGAGAGGACGCACGCGGGGCGGATGGCGCTGGAGCAGGACCCGGAGACGCCGGGCTCGCTCGGTATCGCCATCTCGGAAGCGGTGGAGGTCGCCGCGACGAGCGGCGGGACGAAGAAGTACAGCCTCGGGTCGGTCCTGGGACACGTCATGATGCATCAGACGGTCATCGGCCTCGAGGTGCTCGAGCAGATGGAGATGGCGGGCGAGTACCCGGACATCGTCATCGGCTGCTGCGGGGGCGGCTCCAACTTCTCCGGCTTCGCCTTCCCCTTCATCCGCAAGAACCTGACCGAAGGGAAGAAGACGCGGATCGTCGCCGTCGAGCCGGCGTCGTGCCCGACGCTGACCAAGGGAAGGTACACGTTCGACTTTGGCGACACCGCGGCGATGGCCCCCATCGTCAAGATGTACACGCTGGGACACACGTTCGTCCCCCCCGGCATCCACGCGGGGGGCCTGAGGTACCACGGGATGTCCCCGCTCGTCAGCGCCCTCCTCGCCCACGGCGACATCGAGGCGCGCTCGGCCCGACAGCTCGAGACCTTCGAGGCCGCAGTCTCGTTCTCGAAGGCCGAGGGGATCATCCCGGCGCCGGAATCGGCGCACGCCATCCGCGCGGCGATCGACGAGGCGCTCCGCTGCAAGGAGACGGGGGAGAAGAAGGTCATCGCCTTCAACCTCTCCGGCCACGGCCACTTCGACATGACCGCTTACCAGAGCTACCACCACGGCCTTCTCGAGGACTACGTCTATCCCGACCAGGCCGTGGAGGAGGCGATGACGCACCTGCCGAAGGTCTCCGCGAAATTCGGCTGAGGGCGGACGGGAACTCTCGTCAGGGGCGCGCGGCCACCGCGGTCTGCGTCAGCCGATCCTGCTTCCGTGCAAACGCCCCAGGCCAAGACCAGGCGCTCACGCGCTCCAGTCGACGCGGACCGTCTCGAAGCGGAGGACGTCCTCGGCCGGGATCGCCTCCAGCTCGTGCCCGTCACCGTCGAGCAGGAGGAGCCGGAATCCCACGGAACGCCCGGCGGTCCCGGGCCGTGGCAGGGCGATCTCGGCCACCCGCGCGAGTCCGAGCTCGCACGCGCCCTGATTCGAGCGACCCGGGAGGAGCGCGATCTCGTGCAGGGATGCGGGCGTGCCGTCCGCACCTTCGAAGACGATCTGAAGGCGCTTTCCGGCCAGCGAGCTCTCGGCCGGGGGCGCGGTGGGGACCAGGCAGAAGAAGACGCGCTCGCCCGACGCGTCGCCGCCGAAGAGGACCTCCCGCACGACGAGAGTCCCGCGCTCCATCGTCCCGCGGGGCCTCGGCGCGTGCCGCCCCGCCCCGAGCCACTCGAAGAAGTCGGGGGGCTGCCCGTCGATGTGGGGAGAGATGGGCGACGTCGAGACGACCGCCGGGGCGGTGAGCCGCCGCTCGACGGGCTGCTCCAGCTCGGGCGGCACGGGGCGTCCGAGCGCCCGGCACGCGGTCACGAGGTGCGCGCGAAAGAGCGCGTCGAAGACGGCGTCGTGCGCCGACGTGTGATCGTCTCCGAACCACCAGAACCAGTCCGACGCCTCGGCCGCGAAGAGCGCCGCCTTCGCGACCGCGGGACCGGGGGCGCCCCCCTCGAGGATCTCCGGTGGCGAGAGGGTCGGGGCCCCGGCGATCTCCGGGCCGAGCATCTCGCGGACGCGGTCGAGAAGGTCCCACGCCCGGTTCTTCGCCGCGGCGCCGATCCAGGTGCGGAAGTTCCCGTCCACCCAGGAGCCCGCCACGAGGTGCGGAAGCGTCTGGGGCTCCGTCGAATCCAGGACGTCCGACGGCTTGACGACGGCGATTCCCTCGGCCGAGGCGAGGGCGCGTGCGAGGGCGCGGAGAAACGGGGCCCCGTTCTCGGGATAGGTTTCCCAGGCGTTCTCCCCGTCGAGGATGACCGGGACGACGAGTTCCTCGCCGGAGGCCGCCGCACGGATGGCGCGGAGCCGCGCGACGAAGTCCTCGGCCGCCGCGCCGGGCTCCCACGTCGCGTACGAGAAGCCGATCCGGTCGGAGAGCACCCGGTCCCGGAAGAAGAGAAGGGGCGATGCGGCGCCGGCGAGCCTCCACGTGCGGAAGACGGTGCGCGCCTTGTCCCCTTCGCCGAAGAGACGCGTGCTCGCGCCGAGCGACCGGAGGAGGACCTCTTCGTCGGACGCGGTCCATCGGACCCCCGCCTCGGCCATGAGCGCGAGGGACGGCGTGGAAATCGACCCTTCCGGAGGCCACATTCCGCCGGGCCGGAAGCCGAAGTGCCGCTCGAAGCTCGCAAGCCCAAGCTCGAGCTGTGCGCGGGCATCCTCGGGACGGACGAACCGGGCATTCGGGAGCGGGATGTCGGGAGCCGCCTCCCGCGCCGAGAAGGAGTCGACGAGGAGCGGGAGGATCGGGTGGTGATACGGGCTCGTCGTCAGCTCGATCGCGCCCGACGCGGCCGCCCGCTTCCAGGCGGGGATCACGTCCGAGAGAAACGCCTTCTGCCGGTCGAGGAGGGCGTTTTTCTCTTCCTCGGAAAAACCGTGCCCGCGTTTCTTCATCTTCACGAGGAGCGGATCGGACTTCAGCGTCTGTCCCGACCAGGCGAGATGGAAGAGGACGACGAGGTCGGTCAGGTCCTGTCGCGAGAAGGTCCGGCGCAGCCCGCTCGCCGCGAGAGGGGCCATTCCGTCCGGGACGCGCGCGTGGAGCTCGGCATAGCGCGGGTAGGCCTGGATCATCCGCGGGTGCGCGGAGAAGAAGTTGTTCAGGACGAACGAGACGGTCTCGCCGTCCCATTCGGAGGCCGGCGTCCGCGCGACGTCGAGGAAAAGGTCGCTTCCCCCGCGGGCGAGGACCTCGACCTGGTCGAGGAGCGAAGGGACGAGGTTGCAGGCGTAGGGCACGCGCGGTTCCTCCGCGAGAAGCTGAGGGAGGTCCGCGTAGTCCTTCAGCGCGTGGAGCCGGACCCAGGGGAGGTGCGTCGGTCCGCCCGCGAAATCCGCGTACCAGGGCTGATGGAAGTGCCAGAGGAAGAAGACGCGAAGCGGCCCGGCGGACACGGACTGGGGTTTTAGTCTTCCCGCGGCTCCGCGGCAAGTGGCTCTGCGACAGGACGACGAGCCCCACCACCGGGGTGTAGACTGCGCCGCCCCGGGGCCGTCCGATGAGTCCGGGTCCCGCGCGACGTCCCTCTCCGAACCGTGTCAGATCCGGAAGGAAGCAGCACTAAGGAGGCCGGGCCGTGCGCCGCGGGAGCGCCCGGACTCATCGGGCGGCCCCACCGTCCTTCGCCCCGCGGCCCTAGAAGTCAGCCGTGACGCCGATCGAGCCGCCGACGCGCGGGCTGGCCTGCCACCCGACCCCGGCCGAGAAGATCAGGGAGACGTTCTCCGCGAGCGCCCACGAGCCACCCGCCTGGACGCGCATCTCCGAGCCGTACGCCACGGTCGCCTGCGTAAAGGACCCCCAGATCTCGAGCCCGAGCTGAAGCCGCCTGGAAAAGTCCCTCTTGAGGGAGAGCCCTCCGGTGAAAATCGCCCCGCGGCCGGGGCGGAGCCCCTCGGCACCCGTCAGCGTATTTCCCGTGAGCAGCAGTCCGACGTTTACGCAGGCCGTGATCCCGTCGTCGACCGTCTTCGAGGCGATCAGGTTGAAACCGAAGTCCGTCACCCCCGACCCGAGGCTGTTGTCCGGGTTGCCCGTCGGCACTTCGAGGGCGATGTAAAACGCCACCTGTGGCCACCATCGCCCCTCGCGCCCCGGGAAAAGGACCGCCTTGGTCGAGAAGTCGAGGTCGCCGAGGCCCGTGACCGTCTGCGGCTGTCCGGGGTCGTTGCCGTGGATCGAAAGGAGTGGAAAGTCGAATCCGATCTCGACGCGGGAGAAGATTCCCCATTTGAAGTCGACGATCCCCGTGTATTGGCTCGTGGCGGGGAGGTCGCTCGACGAGAGGTAGTCGTACCGGTTCGTGATCTCGACGTGAATTCCGCCGTGGGGCGCGACGTTCGCGTCGTCCGTCAGGAACGGCGATTGCGCGGCGGCCGGTGCGGCGAGGAGGAGCACGAGGCAGGCCGCCTTCACCCCCCGGATTCTCTAGTAGAGTCGGGGAAATGGGGGAGACCTTCGTGCCGCTCGCGAGAAAATGGCGTCCCCGCTCCTTCGCGGACGTCGTCGGACAGGAGGAGATCGTCCGCGCCCTGACGAACGCCGTCTCGCAGGACCGCCTCGCCCACGCCTACCTCTTCTCGGGGCCGCGCGGTGTGGGGAAGACGACGACGGCGCGGCTCCTCGCCGCCGCCATCAACTGCTCGTCGGCTCCGGGGCCGACGCCCACGCCCTGCGGGACCTGTGTCTCGTGCACGGAGATCCTCGAGGGGCGCTCGATCGACGCCCTCGAGATCGACGGCGCCACGCACGGCAAGGTGGACCAGGCCCGCGACCTGATCGAGGTCGTCGCCTTCGCGCCGGTCCGCGACCGGAGGAAGGTCTTCATCATCGACGAGGTCCACGCCATCTCGGCGGCGGCCTTCCAGGCGCTCCTGAAGACGCTCGAGGAGCCCCCCGCACACGCGGTCTTCATCCTCGCCACGACCGAGCGGCACAAGATCCCCGCCACGATCCTCTCGCGCTGCCAGCGCTTCGACTTCCGGCGGCTGACGGACGAGGAGGTGGCCGCGCGCCTCTCCGAGGTGGCGCGCCGCGAGGGGATACCGGTTCCCGCGCCGGCCGCCCTCGCGGCCCTCGCCGCGGCGGCCACGGGGAGCCTGCGCGACGCGCTCTCCCTCTTCGACCAGGCGGCGGCGCGCGCCGGCGGGCCGGTCACGGCGGCCGACGTGGACGCCCTGCTCGGGGCGCCCGACCGCTCCACACTCGTCGCCCTTCTCGCGGCGCTTCTCGAGGGGGACCGCGCAGCCGTCCTCCGGGGGTGCGCCGCGCTGGAGGCCGTCGGGGCGGATCCCCGGATGACGCTCCGGGACCTCACCGCCCTCCTCCGCGGCGCCGTCCGCCTCGCGGCCGACCCGAAGGCGGAGCCGCCGGCGGGCCTTTCCGAAGACGCCGCGGCCCGGATCCGGGGCTTTTCGAAGTCGGCGCCCTACCAGACGCTCCTCCGGATGCTCTCGCTCCTGATGGACGGCGACAGCCTTCTCCGGCGCACCGACCTTCCGGCCCTCGCGTTCGAGGTGCTCCTCCTCAGGCTCGCCGAGCTTCCGCACCTCGTGCCGATCGAGGATCTTCTTTCGGGGAAGATCAGCTCCCCGGAGCTTTCGTCTCCGCAGAGCGAGGCGACCTACAGTGGGGTGAGGGAGACGCCTGTATTTTCTTCTGGGGGGAAAGAGAAAGAGGAAGACCAGCGTGCCGGCCGCGACGTGCGCGCGAATGGTGTCGGCGCTTCTCCCCCCTCTTCACCTTCGAAGAAACCCCTCGTCGGTCCTTCCCCCGCAGTGCCTCGGTTCGTCGGGCTGACGCCGCTCGAGATCGAGCCCGAACCGCTCGAGACGCCCGATCCGGGGGGCGCGTACCGGGCCGAGGTGGAGAAGCGGCACGCGACGCTCGGCGCCGTCCTCGAGGACGCCTCGATCCGGATCGAAGGCAAGAGCGTCCGAATCGTCCTCGACCTGCCGAGCCCGGAGATCGAGAAGCGCCTCGGCGAGCCGTCCGTCCGGAAGGTGCTGGAAGAAGCCGCAGCGGCCCTGCTCGGGAAGCGCGCCGAGGTCTCGGTCGAGGGAGCGATGCCTCCGGCCGGGGATCTGACGGCGGCGGCCGCCGCGGCGGACCCCGCGGCGCTCGAGAAGCAGAATCTCCGGAGGCGCGTGGCGCAGGACGAGAAGATGAAGAAGGTGATCGACCTTTTCGGCGGAGAGATCGTGGAGGTCCGGCGCGACGACCGCCGCGACGGCTGACGAATGCGCCTTCCCGCTTTCCAGCGGCTCCTCGCGGTCCTCGAGCGGCTTCCGGGCGTCGGCCCCAAGAGCGCCCGGCGGCTCGCCCACCACCTTCTCGCCGTCCCCGAGGAAGAGGCGGCGCTTCTCGGGGCGGCCGTCTCTGAGGCGCGGGAGAGGACCCGCGCATGCTCCGTCTGCCACGCTCTCACGGAGGACGACCCGTGCGACCTCTGCACCGACCCCGGACGCGACGCGCGGATGATCGCCGTCGTCGAGGAGGCTGCCGACATCGAGGGGCTGGAGCGGACGCGGGAGTTCCGGGGGCGCTACCACGTCCTCGGAGGGGCGCTGGCGCCGCTTCGCGGTATCGGGCCGGAGGACCTGAACGTCGAAGACCTCGTCCGGCGCGTCGCCGAGGGCGATCCGAAGGTGGAGGAGGTCCTCCTCGCCACGAACCCGAACGTGGAAGGAGAGGCCACGGCCCTCTACCTCGCACGGCGCCTCCGGCCGCTCGGCACGAGGGTGACGCGTCTCGCCCTCGGCCTGCCGGTCGGGGCGGCGCTGGAGTTCGCCGACGAGGTCTCCCTTTCCCGGGCCGTCGCGAACCGGCGGGAACTCTAGCGTTTCCCCGGCGTCGGCGGGCCCCCTGCTAGACTTGGCCCGCTCGATCCCATGTCGGATTTCATCCTGTTCGACGAGGAGTTCCGCCACATCAAGGACGTGATTTCGCGTCTGAAGGCGGATGCGCAGGCGAAGGTCGTCTTCATCGTCGACAAGAACGGGCAGCAGATCGCGGCGCAGGGGGACATGGAGTCGCTCGACACGACCTCCCTCGCCTCCCTCACGGCCGGGAACGTGGCCGCCACGGACGGGCTCGCGCGCCTCATCGGCGAGCGGGAGTTCCCGGTCCTCTTCCACGAGGGGGAGCGGGACAACGTCTACATCTCCGTCGTGGGGCAGCGCGTCATCCTCGTCGTCATCTTCGACGAGCGCTCCTCGCTCGGCCTCGTCCGCCTCCGCGTGAGGAAGGCGAACGGCGAGCTCGAGCGGATCTTCGAGACGATCCAGCAGAAAGTGGATGAAGAGAAGAGCCGGCGTCTCTCGGGGTTCGATTCCCCGTTCGCCGAGATCACGGACGAGGACATCGACAACCTCTTCAAGGACTAAATGACCTTCATCAACTACGCCGCCCGCGAGATCAACTGCAAGATCGTCTACTACGGTCCGGGCCTCTGCGGAAAGACGACGAACCTGCAGTACATCTACGACCGGACGAACCCGGCCGCCAAGGGGAAGCTGATCTCGCTCGCGACCGAGACGGACCGGACCCTCTTCTTCGACTTCCTCCCGCTCGACCTCGGGACGGTCCGCGGCTTCAAGACCCGCTTTCACCTGTACACCGTCCCCGGACAGGTCTTCTACGACGCGAGCCGCAAGCTGATCCTCAAGGGGGTCGACGGCGTCGTCTTCGTGGCCGACTCGCAGGAAGCCCGGATGGACGCGAACATCGAGTCGCTCGGCAACCTCGACAAGAACCTCGTCGAGCACGGCTTCGACCTCGCGACGATCCCCTACGTCCTCCAGCTCAACAAACGGGACCTCCCGACGGCCCTCCCCGTCGACGCGCTCTACCGTGCGCTCAACTTCAAGGGCGAGCCGACCTTCGAGGCCACCGCCCCCCTCGGCGTCGGCGTCTTCGACACGCTCAAGGCCGTGGCGAAACAGGTCCTCATGGAGCTGAGGAAGAAATAGCCGACCCTCCCGCCGGCCCGAGGTCCAGATGAAAGAGCGCCTCCTCCCCTCCCTCGTTCTCGCAATCGGCGTCGCCCTCGGCGGCTGGTTCGTCGCGAGCGCGATCCGTTACGCGAAGGCCTTCGAGACGGCCGTCGAGGTCCGCGGCCTCGACGAGCGGATCGTGAAGTCCGACAAGGCGAGCTGGCAGCTCAACTTCACGGGAGGCGGCGCCACGCCGCAGGCCGCGAGCGAGGACGTCGCACGGCAGGCGAAGACCGCGCGGGCGTGGCTCCTCGAGGCGGGGTTCGCCGAGGCCGAGATCCGCTCGGCCCCGGTCTCGATGAACGACAACTGGTCGAACGGGAGCGGCCGTTCCGGAAACCGCTACACCTCCCGCGCCGGCCTCGTCGTCGAGACCGACAAGGTCGACGCGGTCACGAAGACCGTGGAGTCGACGGGCGGCCTCCTCGACCGGGGCGTCGTCGTCGAGAACAGCTTCGCCCGCTACTACTTCACCGACCTGAACAAGGTGAAGCCCGAGATGCTCGCGGCGGCGACCGCGAACGCCCGCCAGGCGGCGGAGGCCTTCGCGAAGGACTCGAAGACGCGCCTCGGGGGCATCAAGTCCGCCTCGCAGGGCCTCTTCACCGTCGGCGCCCCGCTCGCCGAGTACGAGGGGGAGGCCTCCATCATGAAGAAGGTCCGGGTCGTGACGAAGGTCCAGTACTTTCTCGAGAAGTAGCCGGACTCCCGCAGGCCGCCCTCTTGACCGGATGTGTCAATATGGTCAGAATGATCAGAGAGGTCCGTATGAGCGCCCGCACGATCCATCCCGTCTCCGTCGTCGAAGCAAAGGCCCGCTTCTCCGAGTGCGTCCGGGAGGCGGAGGCCGGAGGCGTCGTCCTGATCCGCCGGCACGGAAAGGCGGTGGCGGCCGTCGTACCGGCCGCGGACGTGGAACGGCTGCGCCGCCTGCAGGCCGCGGGACCGGAAGGCGGGCTGGCCAGCCTCGCGGGAGGCTGGGCGGGGTCGGACGAGCTCGTGCGGAGCGTCCTGGAGATTCGGCGGTCGAAGCCGCGGAAGGTTCCGCGACGCCGCTGACCGGACATGGCGTTTCTCTTCGACACGGATGCGCTCTCGGAGGTACTCAAGAAGCAGCCTTCGGCGGCCTACCTCCGGTGGCTTCGAACGATCCCCCGCGAAGAGCAGTTCACGAGCGCCGTCGTCATCGCGGAGCTTTTCAAGGGGGCCTTACGCTCCGAGCGTGCGGCCTTTCACGTCGAGAACATCGAGAAGCGTGTTCTTCCGGCCGTCACCGTGCTGCCGTTCGACGTGGCCGTAGCGCTTGTCTACGGGGAGATCGAGGCGACTCTGCGAAAGGGGGGCGCCCCGCTGGCCGACGCCGATCTCCAGATCGCCGCTACGGCCCTGTACCACGGGCTCGCACTGGTCACCGGAAACGTCCGCCACTTCGAGCGGGTGCCCGGACTCGCCATCGAGCGTGGCTTCTCCGCGACGCGGCTGCCCCGTCCACCCCATGTCGGAGGACGGCTGAGCGCGAGCGCGGCTCTGCGTCAGCAACGCGAAGAGGAGTGAGGGCCGGGCTCACTCTCCAGCACGCCGTTCCGCGGCAGAATGACGGGCCGTCCGGCCTTGGGCCCGTCTTTCGGTAAGGGCGACGGGCCACCGGACCAGCGTAAGATTCTTCTCGAGGAGGGCGCGATGACCGAGATCGCCCCGCGCATCGCGGTCGACGAGAACGTCGCGTTCGGCAAGCCCGTGATCGCGGGAACCCGGATTCCCGTCGATCTGGTCGTCGGCAAGCTCGCCGGCGGAATGACGTATGCCGAGGTCGAGGCTGAATACGGCCTGAAGGAAGAGGACCTTCTCGCCGTTCTCGGCTATGCCGCGCGTTCGCTCTCGCAGGAGGGCCTTCAACCGGTCCGCTGAGGCGTGAGATTCAGCGAGCTCGTCCATCTCCTCGAGTCGAACGGATTTCGGCTGGTCCGCGAGAAGGGATCCGTTCGCTACTACGCCAAACCGGGCCACCCAAAGCTCATTCGCGTAGACTTTCATGGTCCGAAGGAGGTGCCGACGGGCACCTGCCACGCGATTCTCAGGGCGGCGGGAATCGGAAAGGAGCGGTGACGCGATGCTCGACCTCAGATACTCGCTCGTGATCGAAGCGACGGCCGATCCGCTGTTCTTCAGCTTCTACTCCCCGACTCTCGAAGGCTTCACCGGAGTCGGAAGCTCCGTCGAGGACTGCCTTTACAAGGCGCGATTCGGAATGGACGAGCACGTCGCTCTCCTTCGAGAGCTGAAACTCCTGGTCCCTTCCCCGGAGCCGGAGCCGACCGTTCTCGTTCGGAACGCAGGCAAGTCAGAAGCGGCCTGAGCCACCGACGCCCTCAACCTCGACGGCGGCGGCTCCGCCACCCTCGTCCTCGACACCGGCTCCGGCCTCCGCGTCCTCAACGTCCCCATCCAAGACCGCATCCCGGGCCTCGTGCGGGCAGTGGTGACGGCGGTGGGGATGACGAACGGGGTGGCAAGGTGAATCGAATCCGGAGTCCGGAGACCGAGAGCAGCACGCCGAGGGGTTCTTTCCCCTCGATGTGCTACCATGTGCGTCATGAGTGACGGCGTGAATGTCCGTGACCTGAGACAGAACCTGAGCGTCCACCTGCGCCTCGTGAAGGCGGGACGGACGCTCCGCGTTCTCGAGAGGGGGCGCCCGGTGGCCCTCTTGACGCCGTTCCCGGGACGCGGGAGCGCGCTCGAGCGGCTGGTGTCGGAGGGTCGCGCCATGTCTCCCAGACTGGAACTGTCGGAGCTGCCACCTCCGCGTCGCGCCGGCGGACGCCTGACCGCGAGCGAGGCGCTTCGCCAGCAGCGCGAGGACCGTTGAAGCCGGACTTCGTCTACCTCGATTCGTCGGCGCTCGTGAAGATCGTCGTCCAGGAGAAGGAGAGCGAAGCGCTTCTCGCGTTCGTGGCGGCAAACCCCACCCGGGTGACGTCGGCGGTCTCTGTGACCGAGGTGCGTCGGGCGATCGGGCGCCTCCCGGGACGCCACGCGCAGGCGGATCGTGCCCGGCTCGTCCTCGACGGCGTGGCGCTGCTGGCCGTCGATCTGGAGATTCTGGACCGGGCTGCGGGCCTTGGTCCGCCCGAGCTCCGGACGCTCGACGCCATCCACATCGCGTCCGCGCTTTCGCTCGGGGGCGATCTCCGCGCCTTCGTCACTTACGACGAGCGACAGCTCGCCGCCGCTCGCAAGGCCGGCCTCCCGGTTGCTGCGCCCGGCAGCGGGTAAAGCCAGCGCCGTCGACGCCTTGAACCTCGACGGCGGCGGCTCCTCCACCCTCGTCCTCGACACCGGCTCCGGCCCCCGCGTGGCGAACGTCCCCATCCACGACCGCACCCCCCGGCCTCCAACGTGCCGTCGTGACGGCGGTAGGAATAGCGAGTGGGTCGCAGCCATGAATCTGTAGAGTCGCCCGGGGGCCAACCTCAGCTGCGACACCATGCAACGCCTCAGGTGGGAATCAGACCCCGTCCGGGTTCTTGGGGATATCCCTGCCCTGAGAGTGAATAGAAATATCCGGGAAGACGAGGGCTTATCTTCGGGCCATGCGGTTAGCGAGGGTTGATAGGCGGGTGGCGGTTTCAGGATCCGCCACGCCACCGCCGGCGAGCGCCGCGTGCACCATGCGGGTAGCCTCGCGAAGAAGAACCTCCGCGTCCTCGCGGCGGTCGTGTACGACCCCGGGGAAAGCCGCGGCCAACCTCTCGGCACACCTGTGGCAGTAGAGTGCGCTCTGGTCGTCGGACTTGCTGACGACCACGACTTCGCCGTCGAAGATGTTCAGCGGCTCGGCACAGTCAGAACAGTCGATGTCGGCGCGCCCGTTCTCCTCGTCGTCGCGGTTTGGCTTCGCGGTCTCCAGATAAAGGTCATTCATCGTTCGGTCTCGATGTCCGCTTACTTTCGCCTAGCATAGCCTGGAAGCAGCGGGGCAATGCAGTGACCCCGTCCCGGCACTCAGGCGCGATCCGCGATCACACCATCGCGCGGAACTGCACCGGTTCGAGGTTGCAAGTGTCGCGAAGAGACCCCTTGAGCATAAAGATCCGTTCGGTCGAGCCAAAGTGAAAAAGCCTGTAAAGATGGAACGAACCTGAGAAGTCGTTCGAGAATTCAACTTCATTGATGGACACGATGAACGGATGGTGCTTGCCGAAAGTCGTCGTCTTCACCTCAATAAGCCGGTCTCGTCCGTCCTCCTCAAACGATCGAACGTCGTAGCCAGCGCCGTCTCCACGCGTCTCTGAAATGTGCTCGACGGCTCGAGCGAGATTGTGCTGGCCGGTTTCCTCAAGCCGCCGCCGCTCGAACCAGACCACAAACTCCTCTCCCCTTAACCCAAGCGAACGCCTGCGCGAATCCAGGATCGCCAAGTCGCGCTTCCGGGCGACATAGGTGCGTTCTGCGTCGCGGACTAGTCCAGCGGGTACGTGGATAGGAGGGTCGTCGAGAATCTCATCGAGTCTGCGCGCGTTCGGCGCGGTGGCATCGACGGCGAAATCGGACCGCCCCAACTCCGTCAGGACGCCGGGGTTTCTCTCGAGGTATTGAAGGGTGGCGTCTTCGAGGAGCCGTTGATAGTTGCCAGCAGGCTTATAGCCCCGTATGAAGGGCAGGTTCCAGTCTCGCAGTACCGCACTGATGTTCTCGTGCTTGTACTCAACGGATCCCGATGACCTTCCGTCGAGGTGCTCGCGAAGTAGACGGTTTCGTTCTGCCTTGTTGAAGTTCCCGCCCGCGAGCTCGAGGCGGAGCATGTCGAAATAGGCGGCGACAGCTGCCTCTACTTCGTGGCTGCTCCAGTCCTCACCTGCGGGCAATGTGGGCCTCTACTTTTCCCTCTTGTACAGGTACGCCGACTCCCGGACGTAGACGTCGTTCTTGTCGGCGACGACGTAGCGGGCGCCGGACCAGATGCCGGCGCCGGCGGTGCGGCCCCTGGCGTCGACGCAGTAGAAGTTGACCTGGAACCTGGGGCGGCCCTGCGCGTCGCGGTGGCGGGGAACCCGGTGGGTCTTTTCGTCGATCCGCTTCAGGGCGAGGAGGCAGGCTTCTTCCGGCGACTTCCCCTGCCGGAGGAACTCGACGACGGTATGGGAGCCGCAGGTGACGAGGTTGGCTTCGCCGCGGCCCGTCGACCCGCACGATCCGACGCCGTTCTCGCTGTAGCAGCCGGCGCCGACGACGGCGGAGTCGCCGACGCGGCCGGGCATCTTGAAGAAGAGTCCGCAAGTCGTCGTGACGCCGACGAGGTCTCCCTTCGCCGTGCGGACGGACATGTGGATGGTCCCCTGCGGGCGGAAGTCGGCGTTGCCGTACTTCCGGATGAACTCCTGGATGG
>JBBIPB010000035.1:0-20227 GCA_037443065.1 Acidobacteriota bacterium
GGCCCGTGACGGGCCGCCCCTTCACGAAGACCGACGTGTAGAGCTCGATCGCCTGGACCCGCTCCTCCGTGAGGTACTTCGGCGCGTTGTAGTACCGGAGGTCCTCGGTCTTCGTACCGTCCGTCAGCGTCGCGACGACCCGGAGGAAGCCGAGGTCCTTCGACCTCGGGATCTCGACGACCTTCTCCCACGGAGGCACCTTGAGGACGGCCGCCCGGGTCTCGTTGACGTAAAACTCGACCTCCTGAAGCTCCTTCGTCTCGGGGACCGCGAGGTCGGACACGAGGCGGACGGGCCCGGCGAGCTTCGCTCCCTTTTCGGGGGCCGTGATCCGGACGCGGAAGGCCTCGCGCCCCTCGTTCAGGATCAGCTCGTCCTCGCCGAGGACCTTCCCGTCCTTCGCGAGGGCGACGACCTTCACGACGTGCCGGCGCGGCAGCTCGCCGAGGTCGAGGTCGACGGAGTACGGAGGCCTCCGCTTGGAGGAGATCTTCACGTTGTCGAGGTAGAAATCGGCCGCCTTCACGTCCGGCGAGGAGGTCCGCGTCTCGAACCGGATGAGGCCCGTGGCGAACTCCCGCGCGATCGGCAGGAGGAGGATCGTCCCCTTCGGCTTTCCCGCCTGGGAGACGAGCCGCGCCACGGCCGTCCGCCCCGCCTCGCGCGCGGCCTTCTCCTCGGACGTGAGCGTCATGTCCGGAACGTCCGGGACCTGTACCTTCTCGTCGACGAGGCCCGCCGCGTTCCGGTTGGCGTCGGCCACCTTCACCTTGATCCGGTACTCGCCCGGGAAGATCTCGCGCTCGATCTTGAGCGGTACGAATGGGCCGGGGACCGACGTCGTCGGGAAGTCGAACCGGTACCGGAAATTGTCGATGAGGCGGTCTCCCTTGACGACCTCGCCGATGAGGTCGAGGTCGAAGAACGTGACCGGCCCCATGACCTTGGTCGCGAGACCGTCACGCTCGAGGAGAAGCGTCAGCTCCATCCGCATCCTGCTGCCGACCATCTCGGGGAAACGGAGCGTCCTCTGGACCGGCAGCCGGACGGCGCCGGGCGGAATGTCGGTCGTCATCTGGAGGATCGCGTCGGCGCCCTCGACGTCGTCCGGCTTGGGACCTTCGCGCAGGACGCCCGCCATCTTCAGGCCGCCCGTCGTCCCCCACTGTGCCTCGATCTGCGAAGCCGCCCGGAAGACGTCGCTCGTCTCCGGACACCGCGTCGTGTCGACGCGGCGGGACGGCCCGGCGCCCCCCGGGAGCGAGCCGGCCACCAGCGACGCGCGCCCGTCGGCCGGCGTCCAGAGGCGGTAGTCCCCGGCCCCGAACGACTGGTAGAAGAGGAGGAGGACCTTCGACATCTTCAGCGACTCGATCCGCTCGTAGTACCAGATCTGGATCGGCCAGAAGATGTCCTGGCAGTCGATCTTCCGGATGCCGTCCGGCGGGCCGTGCAGGACGTAGATCCGCGCCATGTCGCTCTGGAGGTGTCGGTAAAGCTCCCGGGCCTCTTGGACCCGAAGCTCGTAGACGTCGCGGAACTCGACCCGGAGCCCGTCGGGGTCGATGGAGCGCCGCTTCCAGAACTCGTCGATGAAACGGTCTCTCTGGTAATCCGTGGTCAGGCGCAGCATCGTGTCCCGCTCGAGGTCGGTGATGATCGGCTCGACGTCCTCGAGGAACTTCCGATAGCGGTCCGGAAGGTCCGATTCGAGCTTCTTCCGTTCCCTGCCCTTGAGGGGCTTGTTCGAGACGAGGACGGGCACCGGCGCCTCCGGGACGGGAGCCGACTTCGCGAGGGCCTCGCGCCCGACGGCCACCGCCGCCCGCTCCTCGAGGCCGCCGTTCTTGTCCTTCTGCCGCGCGGTCACGGATTCGACCGCGGCCTTCAGGACGGCCGCCTCCGCGCAGAGGCTCTTCTCGGCGTCGAACGTCTCGAAGGAAAGCCGGACGTTCGGGGCGAGGAGAAGGGCTTCACCGTCGAGGAGCGTCCAGTAACGATAGACACCCGTGCCCGGCTCCGGGAAGAAGATCGCCCGCGCGTTGCGGCCGAGTTTCGGGTGTTCGAGATAGGTCCAGACCTCCACCTCCCGGAAGAGAGTCGGACAACGGACGATCGTCCGGGCGTCCGGAGGACCCGAGAGGACGTAGAGGACGGCGCGGTCGTCGTCGGGGCGCCCGAAGAGCGCGACGGCCTCGCTCCTTTGCCGGGCCTCCTCGGAGGTCGGCGTCGGTGCCGGGGTCGCAGCGGCTCCGGGTGTCGGAGAAGGGGGGGAGGCACTCGCCGCCGGGCCGCCGGCGAGAAAGACGAGAAGACCGAGGAGAGCGAGGTCCCTCGCGCCCCCCCGTCTCGCCGCGGCCCGGATTCCGACCCTCACGATCCCGATTCTCTCCGAAAGGAATACGCGCAAGATCCTCCTTCGGGTTCCGTCCCCCGGGCGGAACGATTGGCGCCACTCTAGAATCCCCCCGGGGGACCGGCTCGCCTTGACCGAACGGGAGTTCCTTTACGCGGATCACCACGCGACGACGCCCGTCGCTCCGGAGGTCGTATCCGCGATGGCGCCCTGGACGGCGTTCTCCGGGAACCCGTCCTCGACGCACGCCGCCGGGCGCGCCGCCCGGCACGCCGTCGAGGAGGCCCGGGAGGCGGTGGCTCGGGCCATAGGCGCGGCTGGCCGGGAGATCGTCTTCACGTCGGGCGGCAGCGAGGCGGACAATCTCGCGGTCCGAGGAGGAGCCGTCGCGGCGCACGCCGAGGATCCCGCGCGCCGGGTGGTCCTCTTCACGGCGGCCGAGCATCCGGCCGTCCGCGAGGCGGCGCGATCGCTCGAGCCGTCCGGGTTCGAAGCGGAGGAGCTCCTCTGCGACAGGGACGGGCTTCCGCTCGCCGCCGCGACGGCGGAACGCCTCGGCCCAAAGGCGGCGCTCCTCTCGGCCATCCTCGCGAACAACGAGACCGGCGTCGTGAACGGTGCCCTCCCGGCCCTCGCCCGGCGCGCCCGCGACGCGGGGACCCTCATCCACTCAGACGCTGTCCAGGCCGTCGGAAAAATCCCGGTCGACGTCGCCTCGCTCGGCGTCGACCTTCTCTCCCTCACGGCGCACAAGTTCGGAGGGCCGAAAGGGGCCGGAGCCCTCTGGGTCCGGAGCGGAGTCCGCCTTTCGCCGCTCGTCTCCGGGGGCGGGCAGGAGAAGGGACGGCGGGCGGGGACCGAGAACGTGCCCGCGATCGTCGGCCTCGGCGCCGCCATCCGGCTCGCCACCTCGCGCCTCGAGGCCGAGGGGGCGCGCCTCGGGCTCCTTCGCGACCGGTTCGAGGAGGGCCTGCGGGAGGCCATCCCGGGCCTCCGCGTGAACGGCGCGGAGCGCTCCGGTACGCTCCGCCTTCCGACCGCGACCTCGGCCGTCTTTCCCGGAATCCTCGGCGAGGTCCTCCTCGCGGCGCTCGATCTCGAGGGGATCGCCGCCTCGGGGGGGGCGGCCTGCGCCAGCGGGACCACGAAAGTGAGCGCGGTCCTCCTCGCGATGGGACTCGGGCCCGAGGAGGCGCGAGCGACGCTCCGTTTCTCCTTCGGCACCACGACGACGGCGGCCGAGGTCGACCGCCTTCTCGAAGCCGTCCCGCGCCTCTGGGCGCGCGCCGCGTCGGCGAAAGGCGCTTGCTGAACGGCGGCGGGCGCGTTCTAATTCCGTCGACTTGATCATTCAGTGTCCCTCCTGCCGCGCCCGGTACAACTACGACGACGCGCGCTTCGCGGGCGCGGCCATGAAGAAGATCCGCTGCACCCGCTGCGCGGCGATCTTCGAGATCGTGAATCCGGCCGCCGGTGCGCCGGCGCGCCCCGCCGCGCCCAGGTCGGTCCCGCCACCGCCGCCCGCCCCGGACGGTTTCGGAGGGCTCCCGGGGCCGGACGATTTCGCGCTCGACGAGACGGCGCTCACCGAGGCGAGCAAGCGGCGGCGGGCGATCCCGGGCGCGCCCGCCCGCGCCGCCGCCGCTGTCGCCGCGCCCCCGTCCCCGGGAGCCCCGGCGCAGGACTCCACGGCTCCGCCCCCGGGGTTTGGACGCGCCTTCACGACGGAAAAGGCCCCCGTCGCGCCGCCCGCCGCCGGCATCGAGCGCCGCCTGCGCCTCCCGACCGGCTACCGCTATTCCCTCGCATGCATTTCGGGGCCCGAGTCCGGGAAGATCTTCGAAGTCTCAAAGCCCCGCGTCATCATCGGCCGGGGCGGGACGGACATCGTCCTCGGGGACATCCAGTGCTCGCGGCAGCACGCCGCTATCGAGGTGCTCGACGACAAGGTCTTCCTCGTCGACATGAACTCGACGAACGGGACCTGGATCGGCGACCAGCGCGTCACGCGCGTCGAGCTCGACAACCGCGCCGAGTTCGATATCGGGACGACGACGCTCATGCTCATCCGCAGCGCGACCGACGCGCCGCAGGCCTGATTCCGTTCAGCCCCGAAGCGCCTCGAGGACCGCGTCCAGCGTCGCCGGGAGGCGGCGGGGAGGGTTCGCCCGGGGGGCGCCGCTCCGGTGGTACGCCGCGGCGGTCGATGCGAACTTGAGGGCGTGGGCCGTGGCGACGACGACGACGAGGTCGTCCTTCCGGATCACGCCCTCACGGCGCAGCTTCGCGGCCCCGGCGAGGGCGACGGCGCTGTTGGGACAGATGGCGAGGCCGTGGCGGTTCGCGAGGGCCCCCGCGTCCAGAAGCTCTTCCTCGGAGACGCGCGCGACGACGCCGTTGAAGAAGCGGATCTCGCGCTCGGCCTTCGGGTGCGAGACCGGCGCCCCGATCCGGATCGCCGAGGCCGCCGTCTCGCCGGCGACGCGCGTGATCCGTTCGCGGAAGCCCGCCTCGTACGACCGGTAGAACGGGTCGGCCGCCTCGGCCTGGATCCCCGCGATCCGGGGCTTCTTCCCGATGACGCCCAGCTCCAGCCACTCGCGGAGCCCCTTTCCGATGGCCGAGACATTTCCGGCGTTCCCGACCGGGACGACGAACCAGTCGGGGACCTCCCAGCCGAGGTCCTGAATCGTCTCCCAGCCAATCGTTTTCTGCCCCTCGATCCGGACGGAGTTCCGCGAGTTGAGAAGGTAGATGGGGCGAACCCGCGTCAGCTCCGTGACGATGCGCATGCAGCCGTCGAAGTCCGTGTCGAGGCCGAGCGTCACGGCGCCCGCGTGGAGCGCCTGCGAGAGTTGCTCGTCGGTGATCTTCGCGTGCGGGAGAAGGACGACCGCCCGCATCCCCGGCACTTCGGCGGCGTAGGCGGCGAGGGCGGCGGAGGTGTCTCCCGTCGACGCGCAGGCGACATCGCAGATGCCGAGGTGCCGCGCCCAGGAGACCCCGGCCGTCATCCCGCGGTCCTTGAAGGAGAGCGTCGGGTTCTCCCCTTCGTGCTTCACGAAGAGGTGCGGGAGCCCCAGCTCCTCGCCGAGGGCCCGCCCCGGGTAGAGCCGCGTCGCCCCTTCGGGTTTCGAGACGATCTCCGCTTCCGGGAGGTCCGGCAGGACGTGCTCGCGGAAGCGCCAGACGCCGCTCTGCGCAAACGGGGGCGTCGCGGCCGACGGAAGCGCGGCGCGCCGCCGGTCGAAGAGGTCGCGCCACTCGCTTCCGCTCCGCCCGAAGACGCGGAGGTCCGCGTGCACCTCGAGGAGCCCGCCGCAGGAGACGCACTCCGAGGCCGTCTGCGAGAGCGGCGCCGAGGCGCCACAGGCGACGCAGCGGAAGGACGCGGCGGCGGAGGTGGAGGTCACGCCAGCAGTTTACGCAAGGCTTCGGGCGTCAGAGGGCGTGAGACGAGAAAGCCCTGGATTTCGTCGCAGCGCTGGCGGACCAGGAACTCGCGTTGCCCCTCCGTCTCGACCCCCTCGGCGATGACGCGCAGGTCCAGTCCGTGCGCCATCGCGATGGCCGTCGCGCCGAGAGCGGCGTCCTTTGCGTCGAACTCCACGCCGCGGACGAAGCTCTGGTCGATCTTGAGGACGTCGATCGGGAAGCGCTTCAGGTAGGCGAGGGACGAGTAGCCGGTTCCGAAGTCGTCGAGGGCGAGCTGGACGCCGAGCCCTTTCAGCTCGGCGAGCTTCGCGAGGCTCCCGGCGGCGCGTTCCATGGCGACGCTCTCGGTGATCTCGAGGAGGAGCGAGCGCGCCGGGAAGCCGGTCTCCCGGAGGAGCCTCCGGATCGTGTCGACGAGGCTCGCGTGCTGGAACTGCCGGGCGGAGAGATTCACGGCGACGCGCATCTCCGTGAAGCCCTCGTCGTGCCAGGCCTTCACCTGGGCGCAGGCGGTCCTGAGGACCCACTCGCCGATCGACACGATGAGGCCGGTCTCCTCGAGGATCGAGATGAAGTCCGAGGGCGGAACGACGACCTTCTCGCCCCGCCGCCAGCGGAGAAGCGCTTCTACCCCGACGATCCGCCCGGTCAGGAGGTCGATCTGCGGCTGGTAGGCGAGGTGGAACTCGGTCCGCTCGAGCGCCCGCCGGAGCGCCGTCTCGAGCTTCATCCGTTCCCGCGCCCGGGCGTTCATGTCGGGGCGGTAGAGCATGAAGGCGTCGCGCCCCTCGCGCTTGACGCGGTTCATCGCCGTGTCGGCCGACGAGAGGAGCGTCTGGACGTCGTCTCCGTCGTCCGGAAAGAGGCTGATCCCGATCGAGGCCGTCACGAAGAGTTCGCGTCCGTCGATCCGGTAGGGGCGGCGGATCACCTCGAGAATCCGCTCGCCGATGACCGGGATCGAGGAGGGGGATCCGATGCGCGGCATCAGGACGAGGAACTGGTCGCCGCCGAGGCGCGCGACCGTGTCTCCGTCCTGTACCGAGTGGCGCAGGCGCGCCCCGGTCTGCTGCAGCAGGGCATCGCCCGCCTTGTGCCCCATCGAGTCGTTGATCAGCTTGAAGCGGTCGAGGTCGACGACGAGGACCATCAGCGACTCACGCGAGTAGCGCGCCTTCGAGAGCGCCACCTCGATCCGGTCCACGAAGAGAAGCCGGTTCGGGAGCCCCGTGAGCGAGTCGTGGTAGGCGAGGTGCTCGATTTCCTCCTCGGCCCTTCGCCCTTCCGTCACATCGAGGAAGCTGCAGACGACATGCAGAACGTCTCCATCGGGGGTCACCTCCGGCTCGGCGTTCAGAAGGAGCCACGTCGGCTCCCGCGTTCCGGGAACGCCGACGACGACGTTCCGGAAGGGGACCTTCTCGACGAGCGCCCGGACGAGCGGAGAGGCGCCCGGCCCGAACGGCGCCCCGTCCTCGCGCAGCAGGCTCCAGCTGTCCGAGAGGACGCTGATCCCGACCAGCTCCCGCTCGGGACGCCGGAGGAGATCGGTCGCCGTCCGGTTCGCGAGCTTGATCGTTCCGTCCGACGAGACGAGGACGATCCCGGCCGGGAGGTCGCGCAGGACCTTTCGGAGTGTCTCGAAGGCGAACGAGGGAATCGCCTCGAAAGACTTCCGCTCGGGCATCGGGCGTATCTTCGCAGACGGCGCCTCTCAGCGCGTGACACGCCGCGCGCCGCGGGAATCGACGCGGTGGACCCGCGCCTCGGCCCGGACGCCGGCCGCGCGGAACGCCAACGTCGCCGCTTCGGCTACCGCCGCCGCCCCTCCCGGCGTCGCGAACGTCACGAGTGACGGCCCGGCTCCGGCGAGAACGACGCCGAAGGCACCCGCTTCCTCCATCGCCCGCCGGACGGCTTCGTATCCGCGCACGAGGGGAGCCCGGAGCGGCTCCACGATCCGGTCGGAGGCGGCGAAGCGCCCCGCGGCCGCGAGATCCCCCGCGTGGAGCGCGGCGACGAGCCCGGCGAAGGCGGCGCCGTGCCGGACGTGCTCCACGAGCGTCACGCGCCGCGGAAGGACCCGGCGCGCCCGCCGCGTCGGCAGCTCGAGGTCCGGATGGACGAGGACGAGGCGAAGGCGCGGCGGCACAGGAAGGGAGATCGCCTCGAGGGGCCCCTCCGGGTCCGAGGAGGGGACGAGACGGATCCCGCCGAGGAGGGACGGAAAGGCGTTGTCGCCGTGCCAGCCACCGTCGGCCGCGTGCTCGGCGAGGAGGACGGCCCGGAGGAGCTTCCGCCTGTCGGAGACGCCGAGGAGGAGAGCCGCCGCGTACGCCCCCGCCGCTCCGGAGGCCGCCGACGAGCCGAGCCCGCTCGCCAGCGGCAGCCCCTTCGCGATCGCAAGGTCGATCCCCGTTCGCCCTTTGTGGCCGAACTCTCCGAGGACGACCATTGCGGCGACGGCCGCCGTGTTCCGCCTCGCGTCGCGCGGGAGCCGGCCGGCGTCGCCGGTCACGGAGACGACCCGCACGCCGGGACGTTCCGAGAGCCGCGCCGTGACGACGTCTCCCGGCCCGTCGAGCGCGATGCCGAGCGCGTCGAAGCCGACGCCGAGATTCGCGACGGACGCCGGCGCGAAGACCGACACACTTCGAACGTCGTCGAGGGGGCGCGGGGGAGGCGAACCCGGCGATCCCCGCTGCGATGACGGGCGTCGCCGCCCCCGCATCAAGAACCGATGACCCGGTGCAGAGCCCTGACGGCTTTGTCCCGGTCCTTCCCGTCTACAGTAAAGCTGATGTTGCATTCCGAAGACCCCTGCGCGATCGCCTCGACGTTCACGCCGGAGCGGGCGACGGCCGCGAAGACCTTCGCCGCGATCCCCGGCGTCCCGCGCATCCCATCGCCCACGGCGGCGACGACGGCCACCGGAGCGCGAGCCGTCACTCCGTCGATCGACCCGGCGAGCTTCTCGTACCGGAACTCCTGCTCGAGGGCGGCCACGGTCCGCGACCGGTCGGCCTCGGGGACGACGAGCGCGATGTTCTGCTCCGAGGAGGCCTGCGAAAACATGACGACCGAGACGCCGAGGCGCGCCGTCGCGCCGAAGACGCGCGCCGCGATGCCGGGGACGCCCGTCATCCCCCGCCCGTCGAGCGAGAGGAGGCACATCCCGGGGATCGCCGTCACGGCCCTGATCCCCTTCCGCCCGTCGCCCTTCGCCGAGATCCTGGTCCCCGGCTCCTTCGGACGGAAGGAGTTCCGGATGACGAGCGGGATCCCCGCGGCGATCGCCGGGATGACGGCCGGGAAGTGGAGCACCTTCGCCCCGAAATAGGTCATCTCCGCCGCTTCGCGGTACGAAAGGCGCGGAAGGGACCGCGCGCCCGGCACGATCCGCGGGTCTGCCGAAAGTACGCCGTCCACGTCGGTCCAGATGACGACTTCGCGCGCGCGGAGGGCGGCGCCGAGAAGGGCGGCCGTGGTGTCCGAGCCGGACCGGCCGAGCGTCGTCGTCTCGCCGCGCGGGCTCCGGGCGATGAAGCCCGTCACGACCGGGACGATCCCCTTCCGGAGCTTCGGGAGGAGAAGCCGCCGTACGCGCCGATCGCTCTTCTCCCGGTCGCACGTCGCGGCGCCGTGCGTCTCGTCGGTCACGAGCATCCGGCGGGCGTCGACGGCCACGGCGGGGACGCCCCGCGCCGCGAGCGCCGCCGCCACGAGAGGGGCCGAGAGGCGCTCGCCGAACGACGCGACGAGGTCGGTCACGCGCGGCGACCGTTCGCGCAGGAGCGCGATCCCCGCGAGGGCGGTCGAGAGCTCTTCGAGCGGGGCGGCGTCGAAGGAAATGCGCGCTCCGGTCCCCTTCGAGAGGGCGCGGGCGGTCTCCTCGTGCCTCGCGCGGAGCCGCTCGACGATCTCGCGCGCGGCCCCGGCGCGGCCGGACTCCGCCTCGCGCGCCGCCGCGAGGAGCTGGTCCGTGATTCCCGCCATCGCCGAGGCCACCGCGACCACCGACCTGCCACGGGCCGCCGCGCGGAGAAGATCGGCGGCCCGGAGAATCCGCTCCGCGTCGCCGAGAGAAGTGCCGCCGAACTTGTGGACGGAAAGTCGCCTTTTCATGGCCGGCCAATGGTACAGGCCCGCGGGTCACGCTAGGATCGGCGGCCTGTGACGCCGCCCGCCGTCGCCGACGCTCGTCTCGTTTACCCGAAGGCACCGACCTCGGACGCCGTGGACGACTATCACGGGACGAAGGTCGCCGACCCTTACCGGCCCCTCGAAAACCCCGACGCCGCCGAGACGCGCGCATGGATCGAGGCGGAGAACCGGCTGACGGAGAGCTGGCTCGCCGCCGCCCCCGACCGGACGGCGCAGCGGGCGCGCCTGACGGCGCTCTGGAACTACGAGCGATTCAGCCCCCCCTTCCGCGAGGGGGGCCTCTACTTCTTCGAAAAGAACGACGGGCTCCAGAATCAGGCCGTCCTCTACGTCCTTCCGACGCTCGACGGCGCGCCGCGCGTCCTCCTCGACCCGAACGCGCGGAGCCAGGACGGGACGGTCGCCCTCTCCGGCTATGCCGTCTCGCCCGACGGGAAGCACCTTGCGTACGGCCTCTCGGCTGCCGGCTCGGACTGGACCGAGTGGCACGTCCTCGACGTGGCGACCGGGAAGGAGGCCGGCGATCTCCTCAAGTGGGTCAAGTTCTCCGGCGCGGCGTGGACGAAGGACGGACAGGGCTTCTACTACTCGCGCTACGACGCCCCGAAAACGGGAGCGGAGCTGGCGGCAGTCAACAAGAACCAGAAGCTCTTCCACCACCGGCTCGGTACGCCTCAGGCCGAAGACCTCCTCGTCTACGAGCGTCCCGACGATCCCGAGCTCGGTTTCGGCGCCTCCGTCAGCGACGACGGGCGGTACCTCGTCGTCAGCATCTGGAAAGGCACCGACACCCGGAACCGGATCCACGTGAGGGACCTGTCGCGGGAAGACGCGCCTTTCGTGAAGCTCTTCGACGACTTCGACGCCCGGTACGAGGTCGTCGACAACGTCGGGACCCTCTTCTGGGTCTCGACGGACAAGGACTCCCCGCGCGGCCGCGTCGTCACCGTCGACGTGGCGGCGCACGAGAAGGCCCTCGCCCGCGACCCGGAGGCGAAGCCCGTCCTCACAGACGTCGTTCCACAGAGGGCCGACGTCATCTCGGGGGTCCGGATCCTCGCGGACCGCCTCGTCGTCCGGTTCCTGAAGGACGCGGCGGAGGAGGCGCGGATCTTCTCGCTCGCCGGAAGACTCGAAAGGGAGATCCCTCTCCCGACGCTCGGCCTTCTCGGCGGCTTCGCCGGGAAGCGGACCGACGCCGAGACCTTCTATGCTTTCACGTCGTTCACTGTCCCGACGACGATCTTCCGCTACGACTTCGCATCCGGGACGAGTACGGTCTTCCGGAAGCCGAAGGTCGACTTCGACCCGTCCGCCTACGAGACCTCGCGCGTCTTCTACACGAGCAAGGACGGCACGAGGATCCCGATGTTCCTCGTCCACCGGAAGGGGATGAAGAAGGACGGCTGGAATCCCACGACCCTCACCGGCTACGGCGGCTTCAACGTGCCGCTCGGCCCGTCCTTCTCGCCGGCCCGGGTCGCCTGGCTCGAGCGGGGCGGCCTCTATGCTCAACCGTCGCTCCGGGGAGGCTCGGAGTACGGCGAGGAATGGCACAAGAGCGGGATGCTCGCGAAGAAGAAGAACGTCTTCGACGACTTCATCGCGGCGGCTGAGTGGCTCGTCGCAAGCGGGTGGACCTCTCCCGCACGTCTCGGAATCGTCGGGGGGTCGAACGGAGGCCTCCTCGTCGGCGCCGTGCTGAACCAGAGGCCCGACCTCTTCGGCGCTGCCGTTCCGGCCGTCGGCGTCCTGGACATGCTCCGCTTCCACAAGTACACGATCGGATGGGCGTGGGTCTCCGATTACGGCTCGCCGGACGACCCCGAGGCCTTCACGTGGCTCTACCCCTACTCTCCGCTCCACAACATCCGGAGCGGGGCGAAGTACCCGGCCGTCCTCGCCGTCACGGCCGACCACGACGACCGCGTCGTCCCGGCCCATTCCTTCAAGTACATCGCGGCGCTCCAGGCCGCGCAGGGGGGCGACGCGCCGATCCTGATCCGGATCGAGACGAAGGCGGGCCACGGCGCCGGAAAGCCGACGAAGAAGTCGATCGAGGAGGCCGCCGACATCCAGGCGTTCCTCGGCCGGGCCCTCGGCGCACCGGAAGGAGGTCACCCGTGAGACCGGTCCCGCACGCGTTCTTCTCCCTCTTCCTCGCCGCGCTGCTCGCGACGGGCTGCGCGAGCGCGCCCCCCTCGCCGCCGCCCGCCGCGCCCGCCCCCGAGCCTGAGCCGGAGCCCGCCCCGGCGGCGCCCGCCGAGAGGCCGACCTACGTCGTGAAGGCGGACAAGACGCAGCTCCGGGACGACCCGACGACGAAGTCCCTCGTCCTCGGACGCCTCGCGAAGAACACGCGGGTCACAGGCATGAAGGAGAAGGACGGCTGGATCTTCGTCCGCCTCGAGGACAAGCGCGTCGGCTGGATCCGGGCCGACCTCCTCCGGAAGGAGACGCCCCCGGCGGACGCGTTCCCGTAGACTCCCGCCGGCGATGCCGAAGCGCACCGACATCCGGTCGATTCTCGTCCTCGGCTCCGGTCCGATCGTGATCGGGCAGGCGTGCGAGTTCGACTACTCCGGGACCCAGGCCTGCCGCGTCCTGCGCGAGCAGGGGTACCGGGTGGTCCTCGTCAACTCGAACCCGGCCACGATCATGACGGATCCGGAGTTCGCCGACGCGACGTACATCGAGCCGCTCGAGCGGGACACCGTGGCCGCGATCATCGCCCGGGAGAATCCGGACGCCCTCCTCCCGACCGTCGGCGGACAGACCGCTCTCAACCTCGCGGTCGCGCTCGACGAGGCGGGGATTCTCGCCCGGCACGGTGTCGAGACCCTCGGCGCGAACATCCGGTCGGTCAAATTGGGCGAGGACCGTCTCCTCTTCAAGAAAGCGATGGAGGAGGCCGGCGTCGCGGTCCTGAGATCGGGTCTCGCAAGGAGCCTCGACGAAGCCCGCGGAATCGCCCGGCCGTTCGGCTTCCCCGTCGTCATCCGCCCCTCCTTCACTCTCGGCGGAACCGGCGGCGGGATCGCCTTCAACGTCGACGACTTCGAGACGATCGTCAAGCGGGGACTCTCGCTCTCCCCCGTCCACGAGGTCCTCGTCGAAGAGTCCGTCCTCGGCTGGAAGGAGTTCGAGCTCGAGGTGATGCGCGACGTTGCGGACACGTTCGTCGTCGTCTGCTCGATCGAGAACCTCGACCCGATGGGCGTCCACACGGGCGACTCGATCACGATCGCTCCGCAGATGACCCTCTCCGACGTCGAGTACCAGGGGATGCGCGACGACGCCCGGAAGGTGATCCGCGCCGTCGGGGTTGCGACGGGCGGCTCGAACATCCAGTTTGCGGTCGAGCCTGCGACCGGCCGGCGAATCGTCATCGAGATGAACCCGCGCGTCTCGCGCTCCTCGGCCCTCGCCTCGAAGGCGACCGGCTTCCCGATCGCGAAGATCGCGGCCCTCCTCGCCGTCGGCTTCCGTCTCGACGAGATCCCGAACGACATCACGAAGAAGACCCCGGCATGCTTCGAGCCGACCCTCGACTACGTCGTCGTCAAGGTGCCGCGTTTCACTTTCGAGAAATTTCCTGGCGCCTCGACGACGCTCGGCGTCCAGATGAAGTCGGTCGGAGAGGTGATGGCCCTCGGGCGGACGTTCGCCGAGTCGTTCGGCAAGGCGCTCCGGTCGCTGGAGACCGGGCGGAGCGGCTGGGTGGAAGACGTCGCGCCTCCCGCCGCCCCGCCGAAGTCCGACGCCCTCCGGGTCCCGCGGCCCGAGCGGATCTTCTCGGTCCTCTCGGCCCTCCGGGCGGGGATGCGCGCCGAGGAGATCTCGGAGATCACGGGGATCGACCGCTGGTTCCTCGACCGCTTCGCGGAGGTCCTCGCGGTCGAACGGGAGGTCCGCGCGGCGGGACCGGCCGCGCTCGCACAGGCCGCACTCCTCCGGCGAGCCAAGCAGCACGGCCTTTCGGACGAGGACCTCGCGAAGCTGACGGGGCGGAGCGCCGACGAGGTCCGCGCCTCGCGCGGAACGGCGGGGGTGACGCCCGTCTTCAACCGGGTCGACACCTGCGCCGCCGAGTTCGAGTCGCTGACACCGTACCTCTACTCGTGCTACGAGACGGAGGACGAGGCGGACACGGACGAGCGGACGAAAGTCGTGGTGCTCGGGTCGGGTCCGAACCGGATCGGGCAGGGGCTCGAGTTCGACTACTGCTGCGTCCACGCGGCCGAGGCGATCTCGGAGGCGGGCTACGAGTCGGTGATGATCAACTGCAACCCGGAAACGGTCTCGACCGACTACGACACGTCGGACCGGCTCTACTTCGAGCCGCTCACGATCGAGGACGTCCTCGCGGTCGTCGCGCGCGAGAAGCCGCTCGGCGTCCTCGTCCAGTTCGGCGGCCAGACGCCGCTGAAGCTGGCGCGCCCACTCGAGAAGGCGGGGGTGAGGATCCTCGGGACGTCACCGGAAGCGATCGACCGCGCGGAAGACCGCCAGCGCTTCGGCGAGCTCCTCGCGGACGTCGACCTCGAGGCGCCCCCCTGGGCGGCCGCCTCCACGGCGGCCGAAGGGATGAAGGCCGGGCGTGCGCTCGGCTTCCCGCTCCTCGTGAGACCGAGCTACGTCCTCGGCGGGCGCGCGATGCGGATCGCCTACGACGAGCGGACCCTCGAGCGGATCCTCGAGGAGGCGCTCGCCGCGTTCCCGGACCGGCCGGTCCTCATCGACCGGTTCCTCGAGGACGCTTTCGAGCTGGACGTGGATGCGCTCGGCGACGGGACGGAAATCGTCGTCGCCGGCGTCATGCAGCACATCGAGGAAGCCGGAATTCACTCCGGCGACTCCTACGCCGTCCTCCCGCCCTACCGGCGCGTGCCGCGAGGCGCGCTCGGCGAGATCCGCGACGCGACGGCCCGCCTCGGCAAGGCGCTGAAGGTCGTCGGCCTGATGAACGTCCAGTACGCGATCAAGGAGGGGCGGCTCTACGTCCTCGAGGTGAACCCGCGCGCCTCGCGGACCGTTCCCTTCGTCGCGAAGGCGACGGGCGTCCCCTTCGCGCGGTTCGCGACGCGGCTCTGCCTCGGGGAGAGCCTCCGCGACGTCGCTTTGACCGAGGAGCCTCCGCTCGGCGGTTTCTCGATCAAAGCGCCCGTCTTCCCCTTCCGGAAGTTCGAGGGAGTCGACACGATCCTCGGCCCCGAGATGCGCTCGACGGGCGAAGTGATGGGGCACGACAAGAGCTTCGGCCTCGCATTTCTGAAGGCGGCGCTCGGCGCGGGGATCCGCCTGCCGGAAGGGGGAACGGCCTTCCTCTCCGTCCACGACGGCGACAAGGGGGCGATCCTCCCGATCGCGCGCGAGCTCGCCTCGCTCGGTTTCTCCCTTCTCGCGACGTCGGGGACGGCGAAGGCGCTGGGCGACGGCGGGCTCACGGCAGCCACGGTCCTGAAGGTGAACGAGGGGCGCCCGAACATCATCGACCGGATGATCAATGGCGAGGTGGCCCTCGTCATCAACACGCCGCTCGGCCGCGAGTCGTTCTACGACGAGGTCGCCATCCGGCGGACGGCCCTCGAACGCGACGTCCCGTGCCTCACGACGCTCTCCGCCGCCTCGGCTGCGATCGAGGCGATAAGGGCCCGCGCCGCCGGGGCTCTCTCCTACGGCCCGCTCCAGGAGGAGGTCCGGGTCTGAGCACGGCTGCAGCGCTCGCGGCTGCCGTCCTCGCGGCGGCTGGCGCGTTTCTCGGCTTCCTTCGGCCGGACCACGCGGCGCTCGGCCTTCTCCTCCTCGCGCCGCTCCTCCCGGGCGCCGGCCGGCTGCTCGGCAGCGAGGTGCCGCTTCTCTTCTTCTACGCCGCCCCGGCGCTCGGCCTCGCGCTCGCCGTCCGTGTCCGCCACGGCGAGCCGTCCCCCCTGCCGCGGGGCGTCCTTCGATGGAGCCTCGCGTTCCTCGTCGTGGCCGCCGTCTCGGCTCTCTCGTCGATCGTCCGGGGCGAGACTCTCTGGCGCCTCCTCCACGGCCGGGTCGTCCCGCACTACGTAAACGATCTCTGGATGACCTCGGCGGAGCGGAGCCGCTCCGCCGTTCTCACGCTTCTCGTCTACGTCCTTCTCCTCGCGGCGCTCGACGCCTTCGCCCGCCTCGCGGCAGACCCGGCCCGCCGGGCGCGGCTCCTCGCGGCGGCCGCGGCGGGAGGAGCGCTCGCTCTCGCGGCGGCCGCGCTTCAGCCGGTCGTGCCGGCCGCCGCCGGCGCCGAGCGTTGGGCCGTCTACGCGCGGTACTCGGGAACGTTCACGGATCCGAACGCCCTCGGGATCGGCGCGGCGCTGCTCGCGATCCTCGCGGCGGCGCTCCTCTTCGCGCCCGGGGAGCGGCGCTTCTCGTGGGCTTCCTCCTGCTCCCCGTCCTCCAGATCTCCGGCTCGCGCACGGGGCTCCTCATCCTCGGGATCGCGGGGGCCGTCACGCTCGCGGGTCTCGTTCGCGCCCGGGTCGTGCCGCTCCGCCGGGCGGGCCTCGGCGTCGCCGCCGTCCTCCTTCTCGCACTGGCCGTCTGGCCGCTCCTCCCGAAGAAGGGAAACGTGGGAGCCGGCGGGCTCGCGGCCAGGCTCGCCGCCGCCGCAAGAACAGGGTCGATCGAAGCGGTCGCGACGAACAGACTTCTCTTCTGGCGCGGGGCCTACGACGTCATTCTCGAGGAGCCCCTGTCCGGCTGCGGTCTCGGCGGGTTCCCCTACGAGTTCCCCGTGCGCTTCGGCCGGGAGCACCATCCGGTCAGGTTCACGGACAACGCGACGAACGCACTTCTCGACGTCGCTTCCGAGTGCGGCCTTCCGGCGCTCGTGCTCGCGCTCGCGGCCGCGATCCCGATTCTCGTAGGGGCCTTCGACGCCGCGTTCTCCCGCACGCGGATCGCCGTCGTGCCGCGTCTCGCCGGAGCGGCCCTGATCGGATTCGCGATTGCGTCGATGACGGGGAGCCACCTCCGGTTCCCGGAGATCGCCTGCCTCGCCGCAGCCGTCGCGGCCCTCGTCCTCGTTCCGGGGAGTTCCGAGGCGAAGAGAGATCCCGATTTCGTCCCGCCGCGGTACGCCGGGGCCGTCCTCGTCGCGGCCGGCGTCGTGGCGTCCCTGCTCGTCGTCCTCCCGACGCGCGCGCCGGAGGAGGCGTTCCGCATCGAGCCCTGGCAGGGCCTCTACAGGCCGGAGCCGCTCGAAAGCGGCGGGTTCTTCCGGTGGATGGGACCTGCCGCCCTTCGGAGGATCAGGCCGGGTGAGACGTCCCTCGCCCTCCGGCTTCGGAACGGGCGGCCCGACGACCTGCCCGTGACGCTCGCCGTCGAGGTCGACGGCGCGCCGCGCCGCGGACTCGTCGTCGAGAGAGGAAGCGACGCGGCGATCGACCTCGAAGGGCTTTCGGCAGGCCAGATCGTCCGCCTCTCGGCCCAGCCCACGTTCGTGCCGGCCGAAAGGGCGGCGGGCCGCGACGACCGTGCGCTCGCGCTGATGGTCCTCGCACCGCCGGGATCGAGGAGACCGTGACTCCGCCCCGCCCCGGTCCCGTCCTCCTCGCGGCGGCCGCGTGGCTCGCGTTCGGGGCGATCCTGACGCCGCTCCTCCTCCCTTCGATACCGGCCTACCGCACGGCCGTCGTTCTCGTTGCCGCCGCCCTCTTCGTCACCGCCCTGGCGGCTCCGCGGGCCGCGTTCGTCCTCGCGATCCTCGCCGTGACGGGCGCCGGCGTCTCGGCGCTCGTCTTCGGGAGCCACGCACCGGCCGTCGCGGGCCCGATCGTCCTCTCGGGCTATCTCGCGGGGTCGGCGCTGAAGCGGATCTTCGAGATCGACGCACCAGCCGCCCCCGCCCCGCTCCTCCCGGCCTGGCGCGCGCTCGCAGCCGTGGCGGCCGTCTCCGCCGCGGCCTCGTTCGTCGCGCTCCGGACGAGCTACCTCCTGCTCCAGGACGTCCCGCCTCCGCGCACCGTGAATCTTCTCGGCGAGGACGCGTCGAACGCCCTCACCGGAGCGCTCGGCATCCTCGCTTCTTTCACCGTGGCGGCCGGCGTCTATCGCGCGTCGGCGCGCCTCTCCGCCGACGCAGCCGGCCGCCGGACGATCGACACGGCTCTCGTCGCCTGCGGTCTCCTCGCCGGAGGGGTCGCTCTTCTGCAGAAGACCGGCGTCCTGCCGCCTTTGATCGTCGTGCCGTGGAGCCAGTGGGGGCGCTCGCAGAGCGTCTTCACGGACCCGTCGGCGGCCGGCGTCGCCGCCGCTCTGCTCGTCGCGCCCCTTCTGGCGCGCGCCACGACCGGAGCCTTCCTCGCGCGGCTGATGGCGGCTCTCGCCGCCACCCTCGTCCTTCTCGTCCTCGGCGACGCCGGATCGCGGGCCGGTCTGATCGGCGCGCTGACGGCCTCGTCCGTCTACGTCATCTGGGCGCTCACCCGCCTCGCGGCCGGCGCGCGAGGCGGACCGCGCTTTCGCGTCGCCTGGAGCGTCGGAGCGCTCGCGATCCTCGCGGCGGCCGCCCTCGCCACGGCCCTTTCGTGGCCGAGCCGCGGCGCCGCCCGCTCCGCACTCGTCGCCCGGATCGAGGCCTCTCTTCGCCCTCCCCAGTCCCCCGCCGAGGGAAGCCCGGAGAGAGCCCTTCTCTACGAGGCCGGCTGGTCGCTCTTCCAGAAGCGGCCCGTCGCCGGCATTGGCCTCGGAGGCTTTCGCGCGGAGTTCCCGAACGAAGCCGCCGCCCTCGGCCATCCCGTGCCGTGGACGGACCATCCTCCCTCGCTCTATCTCGGCGTCCTCGTCGAATCGGGGCTCGCGGGCGCCTTCATCCTCCTGCTGCTCCTCCTCGCGATCGCGCGGGGCGCCGGCCGGGCCCTGACCATGGTGGAGACGTCCACGTCTACGGCGCTGCCAGCCGTCGGAGCCGCGTCCGCGCTGATCGGGCTCCTCGTCGTCTTCCTTTTCGGCTCGCACCTCATCTACCCCGAAATCGCCGCGCTCGTCGGTCTTCTCACGGCGCGGCTCCCGATCCGCCCCGCCGGCCGGACGGCGCGGCTCCTCTCGAACGCGCTCCCCCTCACGCTCGCCGGCGTCCTCGCGCTCCTCGCCGGAAACGTCATCTGGTCCGCCTGGACCATGAAGACGGCCGAAGCCGCGTTTCGTTTCGCCCCGACGGCCGGTCTCTACGGCGTCGAGCGTGAGCCGAACGGACGCATGTTCCGGTGGACCGGCCGAGCGGCCGCCTGGCTCGTTCCCGGGACATCCGGAACCCATCGGACCCTCTCGCTCCCGGTCCGAAACGCCCGGCCCGACGGCCAGCCCGTGGAGGTCGATGTCTCGTGGAACGGCAGTCTCGCAGGCAGGGCCACCCTTCCCGCGGCTGGCTGGAAGCGTCTCGAGCTTCCGGTCGCCGGCTCCGGCGTCCTGAAGCTCGAGACCGGCCGGACGTTCCGGCCAGCCGCCGCCGGGGACCCGCGTCGCCTCGGCATCGAAGTGGGCGCCGACCCGCCGTGAGCCAGATCCGGTATCACCCGGGAAACCCGAAGCGCAGATCGCGCTCGATCGACGTGGAGCCTTTCCTCGGCGGCGCGATCGCGTCTCTCGTCATCGCGGCCGGAACCGTGACGTTCGCCGGACTCGCAGGGGCCCCGGCGCTCGTCTCCGATCTGATCCGCTCCGTCGACCGGTTCGCTCTCCGCGAGACGGCGCGGCGCGGCGTGGAGGCCCTCGCGAGCGTCGCGCGCCGCGCCGAGAAGCTCTCGAACCGCCTCGCCGCGGACGAGCTTTTCCTCGCGCGCGTCGGCCTCATGGCGGAGGCGCCGCTTCCGGACGGATTCCCGACGGTTCCTGCGGCGAAATCCACCCCGGCGTCGGCCGAGGAGATGGAAACGACCATTGCCTCGCTTCGGCGGCGCCTGCGGATCTTCGAACTCTTCCGCCGAGAGCTCTCCCCTCTTCCCGAACCCGGCCGGCCGAACCCCCTGCGCATCCCTTCGCGCTCCCCGGTCGATCCGTCCACGGCCGTGCCGGTCGCCGTCTTCGGCCCGCGGACCTCCGAGCTGACCCGCGAGACCGAGTTCTTCCCGGGGCTGGAGCTGGCCGTTCCGGCCAACAGCCTCGTCCTGGCGCCGGCCGCGGGGACGGTCGTTTTCACCGGGACGGCGGGCCGCAAGGCCCCCGCCACGTGGCGCCGCCTCGGCACGATCGTCGTCATCGCCCACGACAACGAGACGCGGACCGTCTTCGGCCACCTCG
>JBBIPB010000036.1:0-20119 GCA_037443065.1 Acidobacteriota bacterium
GGTACGCCTTCCTCCGCTGGGGGCAGAACGCCTTCCGGAACTTCCGCGTCGTCCCGCCCGACACGGGGATCTGCCACCAGGTGAACCTCGAGTATCTCGCCAGCGTCGTCTTCTCGGGCGAGGGAAAGACGGCCTACCCCGACACCCTCGTCGGGACCGACAGCCACACGACGATGATCAACGGCCTCGGCGTCCTCGGCTGGGGCGTCGGCGGAATCGAGGCCGAGGCCGCGCTCCTCGGCCAGCCGCAGTCGATGCTGATTCCCGACGTCGTCGGCTTCAAGCTGAAGGGGACGCTCCCCGCGGGCGCGACGGCGACCGACGCCGTCCTCACCGTCACCCAGATGCTCCGGAAGAAGGGAGTCGTCGGAAAGTTCGTCGAGTTCTACGGGCCCGGCGTCGCCGCCCTCGCCCTGACCGACCGCGCCACGATCGCCAACATGGCGCCCGAGTATGGTGCCACGATGGGGTTCTTCCCCGTGGACGCCGAGACGATCAACTACCTGAAGTTCACCGGCCGCCCGGCGAAGACCATCGCGCTGGCGGAGGCCTACTGCAAGGCGCAGGGGCTCTTCCGGACGAAGGACTCGCCCGAGCCGGTCTACACCGACACGCTGGAGCTGGATCTCAAGACCGTCGAGCCTTCCCTTGCCGGGCCGCGCCGGCCGCAGGACCGGGTTCCGCTGAAGGACTCGAAGAAGATCTTCCAGGACTCACTGAAGGTCTTTTTGGAGAAGCAGCCTCCGGGGTCGGAGACGAAAACGGCCGCCGTGAAGAACGGGCGGCTTTCATATGAGCTTCCGCAGGGGGCCGTCGTCATCGCGGCGATCACCTCCTGCACGAACACCTCGAACCCGTCGGTCATGCTCGGTGCCGGAATCCTCGCGAAGAAGGCGGTCGAGCGGGGCCTCAGGGTGAAGCCGTGGGTCAAGACGTCGCTCGCCCCGGGCTCGAAGGTCGTGACGGACTACCTGAAGGACGCCGGGCTCACGCCCTATCTCGAGGCGCTCGGCTTCCACCTCGTCGGCTACGGCTGCACGACCTGCATCGGCAACTCCGGCCCGCTCCCCGAGGCCGTCTCGGAAGCCGTGAAGAGCGCCGACCTCGTCGTGGCGAGCGTCCTGTCGGGGAACCGGAACTTCGAGGGGCGGATCGGCCCTCAGGTCAAGATGAACTATCTCGCCTCGCCCCCGCTCGTCGTGGCGTACGCCCTTGCCGGCGAGATGGACAAGGACCTCACGACCGAGCCGATCGGCGTCGACCGGAACGGATCGGAGGTTTTTCTCCGTGACATCTGGCCCACCCAGGAAGAGGTGACGGCCTCCATCGCCACGTCGGTCAAGCCGAAGCACTTCAAGAAGGCGTACGGTGAGGTCTTCGACGGAGACCGGAACTGGCAAGGGCTGAAGGTGCCCAAGGGCCGGACGTACAACTGGGAAGATGCCTCGACCTACGTCCGGAAGCCGCCTTTCTTCGAAAAGATCGCAAAGGAGCCGGCCCCGGTGAAGGAGATCTCCGGAGCGCGCTGTCTCGTCCTCCTGGGCGACTCGGTCACGACCGACCACATCTCGCCGGCCGGGAACATTGCCAAGGCGAGCCCTGCAGCAAAGTACCTCATGGAGCACGGCGTCGAGCAGAAAGACTTCAACTCCTACGGCGCGCGCCGCGGCAACCACGAGGTCATGATGCGCGGCACTTTCGGCAACATCCGCCTCAAGAACCTGCTCGTCCCGGGGAGCGAGGGGAACGTCACCGTCCACTTCCCGACGAGCGAGCAGACCTCCATCTACGACGCGTCGATGAAGTACCAGGCCGCGAAGACGCCACTCGTCGTCGTGGCCGGCGCCGAGTACGGCACGGGCTCCTCGCGCGACTGGGCCGCGAAGGGGACGTATCTCCTCGGCATCAAGGCCGTCATCGCCAGGAGCTTCGAGCGGATCCACCGTTCGAACCTCGCGGGGATGGGCGTCCTCCCGCTCCAGTTCGAACCGGGCCAGGACGCCTCTTCGCTCGGCCTCACCGGGAAGGAGACCTTCGGGATCACCGGGATCGCGAAGGACCTCTCGCCCAAGAAGAAAGTGACCGTCACGGCGACCGGAGAGGGCGGCAAGAAGACGACCTTCACCGCCACCTGCCGCCTCGACACCCCAAACGAGGTCGACTACTACCGGAACGGCGGCATCCTTCATTTCGTCCTCCGCCAGCTCGCGAAGGCGTAGAGCCGCATTCTCGTTCCACGGCTTTTCTCGGGGCCGCCTTCGGGCGGCCCCGGTCGTCTTCGGGTATCGACCGTATCGTGACGATTCGAGATTTCCGGGCCTCCGTCGGGAAAGTCTCATTTACCGCGGATGGAGGATCGATTCTCGTATCGTTTCCCGGCACACCGGGCGCTCGCCAGACCTACGCCATGCGAGTCGTCCGGATCTCGGGAGCGTCGGTCAAGACCGTGTGGGATTCGCTCGCCCTCCCCGCCCGTGATTCCTCTGAACGGGCGAATGCCACGGCCCGGGACGAAGAACTTCGTTTCTGGGCGTGCACCATGAGCCCTCCCACGAGCCAGGGTCGAGAGCTTCGTCTTCGTGCCGGCCGGATTTCGGGGCTCGAAGCGAGTCTCCGGGAGACGCTCTTTCTTCCACGCGATGCTGCGCTGAATATCGCGCCCCGCGGACATCCGGAGGAGCCGAACCGCCGGATCATCTTCTGACCTCCAGTGGAACACCGGGAAGCCGGGTGCCCGTCGCCGAGATGCCGGTGGCCGACAGCGACCCGTACCTCTTGATGTTCACGGGCGGCGGCTCTTCGGCCTCTCGAGAGAGGGGCGGACGGCCTCCGCTTCAAGAAGATCCGGTGGAAGTACCCTCTCATCTGATGAGGGACGCCGCGGGGTGGTTCCGTCCTCTCCGTTCGCAGTCCGATTCACGCCGGGCGAATGAGAGATCCCGGTTCGATCCGGCGGAGTCCCTCGATCCGGCCGAAGTCGCGGTCGTAGGTGCAGAACGCGTCGGCCGAGAAGACGATCGCAACCGCGGCATGCACGGCGTCGCGGGCGGAGAGACGCGGGTGGGACTCGAGGAGCAAGCGGGCTTCGTCCATGACGGCGTCCGTCACGGGGAGAACCGTCCGGACGAGGGTCCGCGCCAGGTCGTAGAGCCGGAAGCCGTCTCGGGCCCTCCCCAGCGAGCGATAGCGGTGGAGGATCTCCTGAAGGATCTCGGCGTCGATCGCGGCCTCCACCGTTCCGCGCGCGATCCGCTCGAGAAGCCCGGCTGAAGGCTCTTTGTGCGGGTGCTCCCGGCCCGCCGCATACATCAGGACGTTCGCATCGAGGAGAATCACCGCGGCAGCCTCTTCGGCCGCGGCACCGACTGCGCCTTCATCCGCGCCGGGCTCGCGACCGGAAGCGACAGGCTCCGGATCGCCGCGGCGGCCTCGAGACGATCCTTCCCCTGCACCGCTCCATACTGCGTCTCGCAGGCCTTCCGGACCAGCTCCCCGAGGCTGATCCCCTGACGCCGCGCGGCGCGGGCGAGGTGGGTGTGAAGGGCCGGCGGAAAGAGAATCGTGGTCTTCTTTACGAGGTCCATATCCACCTCCATATATGGAGGATCTTACGTCCTTCGCCTGTTCATGTCGAGAAAAGTCGCGGCCCCGAAGGGCGGCTCCTCGGGAGTCAGGGCGCCGGGGAGGGCGGCGCCGTGTCCGCGAAGGTGACCTCGGCGGTCCAGCCGTAGGCCGCGGTGGCGTTCTGGTCGTCCGGAGTGATCGGATTCAGCTACCCGCTCTTCTCGTCGAACCACTCGACGACCGGGTCGACGGCGAGGACCGACGCCCGCGGGAGCGTCATGCGGAGCCGGCGCGCCCCCTCGTCCGCCTTGATCGAAACGCCGCGCGAAAGGTCGATCCCTCCGAGAACCTTTCCCAGGACGCGGAGAAAGCCCGAGACTTCGATCTCGACCGACGCGAGCTTCACGACGTTGTTCACGGCGGTCACGAGGGAAGCCACGGAGAGGCGCGGCGGGTCACGCGCCGATTCTCTCTCTTCTGCATGGACCCCTCCTGTTCGTAAAGTAAGATTCCGCCACCGTGAGCGCCCGGGCGACCCAGTGTCCGAACTGCGGAGCGGAGATTCTGTTCTCCGCAGGGTCGTCGCTCGTCACCGTCTGCCGGCAGTGCCGCTCGGCGGTCGCACGAAAGGGCGTGAATCTCGAGGCGATCGGCAAAGTCGCCGAGCTGGTCCCGACGTCGTCTCCCTTCAAAGTCGGGATGTCGGCGCGGCCGAAGCACGGGACGAAGCCCTTCCGGATCGTGGGGCGCCTCCAGCTCTCGACGGGCGAGGGGACCTGGGACGAGTGGCACGTGGCCTACGAGTCGGGGGGGTACGCGTGGCTCGCCGAGGCGCAGGGGGCGTTCTGGCTGATGCCGCCCCTTCCCGCGCCGGCCGTGCCCGAGTGGGAGGCGCTTCATCCCGGAGAGCGTCTCAATCTCGGAGCGTACGGCGTCTTCACGGTCGCCGAGCGGAGAAGCGCGACGTACGTCTCGGCCGAAGGGGATCTTCCGTTCGTCGCGCCCCCCGGCGCGGAGTTCCGTTACGCGGACATCTCCGGAGGCGATGGCTCGCTCGGGACCCTCGACTACGGAGACGACCCCGGCCTCGACGGCTTCTTCGTCGGCCGGAAGGTCGAACTCGCCGACCTCGGCATCGAGGGCCTCGCCGCATGGGCGGAGCGGAAGGTCGCGGCGCGGGCGCAGGCACTCAACTGCCCGAGCTGCGGCGGGGCGCTCTCGCTGAAGGACCCTTCGGCTACGGTCCGGATCGCCTGTCCGTACTGCGGGTCGCTCCTCGGCTCGACGAAGAGCGGGGACTCGCCTCCGTCGAAGTTCGAGGTGCTGGAGCGGCTCTCCGAAGTCCCCTTCAAGCCCCACCTCCCGCTCGGGAGCGAAGGGACGCTGAATGGTCACCCGTACACCCTCCTCGGAGCCGTCCTCAAGACGACGAACTCCGGCGGGACGGACTACTTCTGGACGGAGTACCTCCTCAAGGAGACGACGAGCGAGGCGTATCACTGGCTCGCTGAGTCGAACGGCCATTACACGCTCCTCGCCCCGGTGGCCGCAGGCGAGGTGGTCGAAGGCCCGCGCTACGCCACCTACCGGGGCGCGCGCTACCGGATCTTCACGCGTAATCCCGCGACGGTTTCCGCGGTCCTCGGCGAGTTCTACTGGGCCGTTTCGAAGGGCGAGACGACGCTGGCCGTCGACTTCGTGGCGCCCCCCCGGATGCTCTCGAAGGAGGGGGCCGACGCCGAGGTCAACTGGACGGAAGGGGCCTACGTCCCGAAGGAGGATGTCGAGGCGGGGCTGAAGCTGAAGGAGCCCCTCCCCTCGCCCACCGGCGTCGGCGCCTGCCAGCCGTGGCCCGAAACGGGAAGAGCCCATCTCGTCTGGCGGACCGCGGGACTCCTCGCGGCGGCGGCCGCAGGCATCTTCGTCGTCGCGACGCTCGTGGCGCCGCGGAAGGTCGCCCTCGACAAGACCTACGACCTCGTCGACCCGAAGAACCGGATCTACGCCGAACGGGGCACCCAGCCGGCGTCCGCGGCCTGGACGGCACAGGAGAAAAGTACCGCCGACCGCGTCCTTCTCTCCGAGCCGTTCGAGACGACGCGCCGGACGAACATGGAGGCCCAGTTCTTCGCCTCGACGAACAACAACTGGGTGGGCGCGGGGGCGGACCTCGTCGCCGAGGGGACCGGGGAGGTCCGCTCGTTCTATCTCCTCTCGGACCGGTACTCGGGCGTCGACGGCGGCGAGCGGTGGAGCGAGGGGAGCCAGTCCCGAACGGTGTGGCTCTCGCGCCTTCCCGCGGGGCGCTACGTCCTCCGGCTCGAGCCGGAGACCGACTCGCCGAATCCCCCCGGCTCCTTCCGCGTGAAGCTGACGAGCGGCGTCCCGCGGCTCCTCCACCTCTTCGTCGTCCTCTTCTTCCTCTTCTGCGGGCCGCTCGGGATGCTGGTTTCCCACGCGGCCTTCGAGGGGCGGCGGTGGAGCGAGAGCGACTTTTCCCCCGCCGGGACGACGAAGGAAACCGGCGGCGACGACGGTGACAGCGGAGACGACTCATGAGACAGAAGTTCAGGATTCTCGGGGCCGGGCTCCTCGCCCTCTACACCTGGGCGGCGCTCAGCGGCTGGGACGCCTCGATCGGGACGCAGAAAAACACCCTGCCGGCCTCGGCGCGGAACGCCGGCGGCTGGCGCACGTACCACTTCTGGAGCGGAGGCAAATGATGGAATGGTGGAACCTCCACGGGCATCAGGTCGTCTCGACGGTCATCTTCTCGTTCATCGGGATCGCCATCTTCTCGGTCTTCTTCGCGATCCTCCCGAAGGTGCTCCCCTTCTCGCTCAAGAAGGAGATGGAGGAGGACCAGAACATCGCGCTCGGGATCGTCCTCGGGTCGATCGTCATCGCGATCGCCATCATCATCGCGGCGAGCGTGACGGGCGGCTGAGAGCGCGGCCGGTCGCGTGCAGAGAGGCTCGGAGGCGCCGGTCCGTCCGGGGCCCGTCTACCTGACGGTCCTCGCCATCGCCTCGTGCGGGCTCGTCTACGAGCTCGTCGCCGGGACGCTCGCGAGCTACCTCCTCGGCGACTCCGTCACGCAGTTCTCCCTCGTCATCGGGCTCTACCTGACGGCAATGGGGATCGGGGCCTTCCTGACGCGCTTCGTCGCGCGCAACGTCGCCCGCCGGTTCGTCGAGGCCGAGACCGCCGTCGCCCTCATCGGGGGCCTCTCGGCGCCGGCCCTCTTTTTCGCCTTCTCCTCCCCGCGCTGGTTTCACCCCGTCTTCATCGGGATCGTCCTCCTCGTGGGGATCCTCGTCGGCGTCGAGATCCCGCTCCTCATGCGCCTCCTCAAGGACTCGGTCGTCTTCAAGGATCTCGTCGCGCAGGTGCTCACGTTCGACTACCTCGGGTCCCTCGCGGCCTCGGTCCTCTTCCCCCTCGTCCTCGTCCCGCGCCTCGGCCTCGTCCGGACGTCCGTCCTCTTCGGCCTCCTGAACGCCGCGGTGGCGTTCTGGTCGGTCCGGCTCTTCTCCCGCGAGATCGGCCCGGCCGGAGGGCTCCTCGCGCGCGCCGGCCTCGTCGTCGTCGTGCTGCTGGGCGCCTTCGCGGCCGCCGACCGGCTGACGACGCTCGCGGAGGAGACGCAGTACGCCGACGACGTGATCGTCGCGAAGTCGACGCCGTACCAGCGGATCGTCGTGACGCGGAACCGGGCCGGCTTCCAGCTCTTCCTCTCCGGCCACCTCCAGTTCTCCTCCGTCGACGAGTACCGGTACCACGAGGCGCTCGTCCACCCCGCGTTCGGCGTCGTCCCCGGGGCGCGGCGGATCGCCGTCCTCGGCGGCGGCGACGGCCTCGCCGTCCGCGAGGTGCTGAAGCACCCGTCGGTCGAAAAGTTGACGCTCGTCGACCTCGACCCGGCGGTGACGGGGCTTGCGCGGACCTACCCCCTCTTCACGGATCTGAACCGGGGTTCCCTCTCCGACCCGCGCGTCACGGTCGTCAACGCGGACGCGATGATCTGGCTTGAGGAGGGCCGCGACCTTTTCGACCTGATCTTCGTCGACTTCCCCGACCCGAACAGCTACTCCGTCGGGAAGCTCTACACGACGCGCTTCTACACTCTCGCCAGGCGCCGGCTCGCTCCCGAAGGAGCGATGGCGGTCCAGTCGACGTCCCCCCTTTTCGCGCGCACGTCCTTCTGGATCGTGGCGCGAACGGTCGAAGCCGCCGGGTTCTTCGTCCGCCCGTACCAGATGACCGTCCCGTCCTTCGGCGTCTGGGGATACGTCCTCGGGTCGCCCCGCCCGTTCGAGGTGCCCGCACACGTCCTGCCCGGCCTGCGTGCCGTCTCGGACGCGACGCTCCCGGCGATGTTCACGTTCGGCCCCGACATCGCGCCGGTCGACGCCCCGGTGAACCGCTTGAACGACCAGGTCCTCGTCCGGACCTACGAGCGGGAGTGGAAGAAGTTCGACTGACGCGGCGCGACGCGATCGTCGCGTTGATGGGAACCGGCGCGGCCGCGGCGCTCGCCTCGGCGCTCGCCTCGTGCGGGCGAAAGGACGACCGGGCGCTTCCGTTCGAGGGCGCGTTTGCCGGCCCCGACGACGCGCTCGGCCACCGCCTCCGCACGGGAGACCTCCTCGCCCGGCCGGCGGTCCGGACGGAGCGCGTCGGGACGGCCATTCTCGGCGGCGGGATCTCCGGCCTCTCGGCCGCGTGGACGCTGACGCGTGCGCGCGACACCGACTTCCGCATCTACGAGCTGGAGAGCGCTCCGGGGGGTACGGCGCTCTCCGGCGCGTGCGACGTGTCGCGTTACCCGTGGGGGGCGCACTACGTCCCCGTGCCGGCGTACCCGAACCCCGCGATGGAAGCCCTCCTCTCCGAGATCGGCGCGATCACGGGGCGCGACGAGGACGGCGACCCGGTCTTCGCCGAGGAAATGCTCTGCCGCGAGCCGGAGGAGAGGCTCTTCCACGGATTCGAGTGGCACCCCGGACTCTTCCCCCGCCTCGGCGCTTCTCCGCGGGACCTCGAGCAGCTGGCCCGCTTCGAGGCCGCCATGGCCGGCTTCGCGGCGGCGCGCGACGCGGCCGGCCGCCGGGCCTTTGCCGTCCCGACGCGCCGCTCCTCCGGCGACACGGACCTGCTCGCGCTCGACCGGATCTCCATGCGGGAGTGGCTCCGCGCGCAGGGCTTCGACTCCCCCCGCTTTCTCTGGTTCGCCGAGTACGGCTGCCGCGACGATTTCGCCGGAAGCCTCGAGCAGATCTCCGCCTGGGCCGGCATCCACTATTACGCAGCCCGGATGGCGGGGGATATCGAGGACGAGGAGCCGGCCCCGTTTCTGACGTGGCCCGAGGGGAACGGGCGGCTCGTCGCCCATCTCGCAAAGGCCGCGGCGGGACGACTCGCCACGTCGGCGCTCGTCTTCGACGTCGTGCCGCGAACCGCCCCGGGCAGGCCGGTCCTCGTCCGCTACCTCGACGCCGCGAAAGACGAGGTCGTCGCCGTCGAGGCGCGGGACGCCGTTCTCGCCCTCCCGAAGTTCGTCGCGGCGCGGCTCCTCAAGCCGTGGCGGGAGACGCCCCCGGCGTTCCTGAAGAGCCTCGCATACGCGCCTTGGATCGTCGCGAACCTGACGCTCTCGGGGCGGCCCGTCGAGCGGGGGACTCCGCTCGCGTGGGACAACGTCCTCTACGACTCGAAGTCGCTCGGGTACGTCGTGGCGACGCATCAGACCGGACGCGACCACGGCCCCACGGTCTTCACCTGGTACCACGCCTTCGCGGGAGAGGATGCGAAGGCGGCCCGCGAGACGCTCTACTCCATGACGTGGGAGGAGGTCGCCACGGCCATCCTCGCGGACCTGACGAAGGCCCACCCGGACCTTCCGCGCCTCGTCACCCGCCTCGACGCCGTCCGGTGGGGGCACGCGATGCTCCGCCCCGGACCCGGCTTCCTCGCAAGCCCGGCCCGGCGGCTCCCGGACGAGCCGCTCGGCGGCGTCCGCTTCGCCCATGCCGACACCGGCCTTCCTCTCTTCGAGGACGCAGAGGACGCCGGCGTCCGCGCCGCGGAGTCGATCCTCCGCGCGCGCGGCGCTCGCTTCGCTCCTCTGGCATGAACGAAACAACCCGAGGTTTCAGGTGGCCTTCTCGGCGTACGTTACGTACTGGGCGTACAATTCGTACGGAAAGGATGGCCCCGCCCATGGCTCGAATGACCGCCTCGAATGCCCGGGATTCTTTCTCCGACACCATGAACCGTGTGGCGTATCGGGGCGAGAGAATCGTCCTGCAGCGGCGCGGGAAGGCGATCGCCGCTCTCGTCCCCGTCGCAGACTTCGAGCGCCTCGAGCGCCTTTCCGAAGAGGACGAAGACCGGCTGGACAACGCGGCTGCCGACGCCGCTCTGCGCGAGAAGGGAAGGAACGTTCCCTGGACAAGCGTCAAGAAGCGAGCCCGCCTGAAGTAGCGCGTGCGCTACCGAATCGAGTTCCGCCCGTCGGCTGAGAGCTCGTTCCTGAGGCTCCCTCTTTCCGTGCGAACCCGCTTGCAACCCCATGTCGAAGGTCTCGCTGACGAGCCCCGACCGCACGGATCGAGGAAGCTGGCCGGCGCTCGCGACCGGTGGCGAATTCGAGTCGGGGCCTACCGTATCGTCTACGAGATTCGAGATGATGTTCTTCTCGTCCTTGTTGTCGCCGTCGGGCACCGGAGCGAAATCTACCGGCGAAATTGAAGGCGAAAGATCATGCTTCACCCGAAGCGAAGAGGGACCTAATAGAGATTCGACCGCACCGGGGGCGATAACATCGCCCGAGGATGACGTCCCCTTGGCTCTTCTCGCGCCGCGCCGACCTCCTTCTCTTCGGAGGGTCGGCGATGCTGGCGGCCGCCCTCCTCGCGGCCGGGGCCGCGACCGGGGTCCTCGACGGCGACGTCCCCCCCTGGCTCTTTCTCCTCGGCATCGTGGGCGTGGACGTGGCGCACGTCTGGGCCACGGGATGGCGGGTCCTCTCCGACGGCGCCGAGATGAGGGCGCGCGCCGGGCTCTACCTCGCCGTGCCCCTCACCGCGTGGGCGTCCGGGGTCGTGCTCTATTCGCTCTCGTCGCTTCTCTTCTGGCGGGTCCTCGCCTACGTGGCCGTCTTCCACTTCGTCCGGCAGCAGTACGGCTGGGTGGCGCTCTATCGCGCGAAGAACGGCGAGGGGGAGAGCGGCCGGCTCCTCGACGCCGCAGCGATCTACGGCGCGACGTTGACGCCGCTTCTCTTCTGGCACACGCACCTTCCCCGCCGGTTCCAGTGGTTCCTTCAGGGCGATTTCGTCGCGGGCCTGCCGCCCGCCGTGTCGCAGGCGGCGTTCGCTCTCTACGCCCTGATCTTCGCGGCGTGGGCGCTGAAGGAGACCGGTCGCGTGCGGCGCAAAGAGCCTTTCTCGCCGGGGAAGATCCTCGTCGTCCTGACGACGGCCGCGACGTGGTTCCTCGGCATCGTCGTCTTCGACTCGGACTACGCCTTCACCGTGATGAACGTTCTCGTCCACGGCATCCCGTACCTCGGCCTCGTTTGGTTCGCGACGAAGGGGCGGGCCGAAGACCGCCGCGCACGCCGCCAGACACCGGCCCTCGCCGATCGCGCGGCCACCGGTCTCGCTCTCTTTCTCCTCCCGCTCCTCGCGCTGGCGTTCGCCGAGGAGTGGGGCTGGGACCGTCTCGTCTGGCACGACAACTCCGTGCTCTTCCCGGGCCCGGCGCTCCACCCCTCGGCGCTCCTGCTCGCTTTCGTCGTGCCGCTCCTCGCCCTGCCGCAGGCGACGCACTACGTCCTCGACGCCTTTCTCTGGAAGCGGCGAAAGGCGAACCGCGGAATCCTCCGTGCCCTCTCCCTCCCGGAGCCTGTGTGACGCGCGCGCTCGGGATCCACCTTCTCCTCGACGTGGCGGGAGTCCCGTTCGAGATCCTCGACGACGACATTCTCGTCGAGCGCCTTCTGATGGCGACCGTCGACCAGATGGGCGCGACCCTCCTCGGCCTCCACCTCCACCGCCTCGAGCCTCAGGGGGTCTCCGGCGTCGCGGTCATCTCCGAGTCGCACCTGACGATTCACACCTGGCCGGAGCGCGGCGAGGCGGCCGTGGACCTCTTCACCTGCGGCGACGCGGCGCGCGCGCGCGCCGCCCTCGACTGGCTTCGCTGGTCGATGGGCGCCCAGGCCTCCCGGTTCCGGGAGATCGCGCGCGGCGCTCTCTACGACTCCTGACGGCACGCTCCGCCGCGTACGGCAGGGTATGATCCCCGCGACCGCGCGAGCAGGAGGCGAGGGCCCCCGTGAAGCTTCCGGACTTGAACTCAATTTTCGAGATCAGGAGCCTCGTCGACCTCGTCCCGCTCGCTTTTGCGCTTCTCCTTCTCTTCATTCTCGTCGTCTCGTTCCGATCGCGGGCGATCGTCTTCTGCCAGTACCTCAAGGCGATGACCGGCGTCGAGCTGAGACCGAAGGAGGTCCGGAGGGTCTTCAGGAGCGAGGGGCAGGACGGTGTCCGTTCCCTCTTCCTCGACCTGATCATCCGGGAGGATCTGAAGGAAGGGCCGCTCCAGATTCCCGAAAAGGGCCGGAAACCCGCCCCGCCGCAGCCCGCGGCCGTCCCCGGAAAGACGAAAGCCTGAGTCGCCGCCGCGCCGCCACCGCCCGCCTCCTCGCGGGGCTTCTCTCGCTTCCGGCCTCCGCGCAGACGCCGCCGACGCCGACCCCCGCGCGAAGTGGCCAGGTCGTGACGCGCGTCGACGTCGACATCCTCGAACTAGACGTTCTCGCTCTCGACCGGAAGGACCATCCGGTCCCGGACCTGAAGAGAGACGAGTTCGAGGTCCGGATCGCCGGAAAGGTCCAGCCGCTCGAGTACTTCGACCCGCCCGTGCCGCGCCTCTCCGCGGGTGCCACCGCAGGGACCTCCCCGACGCCTCCTCCCGCGCCCGTGGTTCTTCCGGGGACGACGACGCCGGTGCAGCCCGACCAGCGCCCGGTCCCCCACGTTCTCGTCTTCGTGGACCTCGAGGACCTTCCCCTTCTCGCGGTGAAGGAGGCGGTCCCCGAGGTGGCCCAGGCCCTCTCGCGCCTGTCGCCGCCCGTCCGCTTCTCCGTCGTCTCGCATTTCGGCCGGACGTCGCCCGTCGTCTGGGAGGAGGAGACCTGGGACCGGGTCTCGTCCGCCCTCGAGACACTCGGGGACGAGGCTGCCGAGGAGGCGCGGCAGGTCGGCTCGATCTCCGACGGAACCAGTCGCGGCGGGACTCCCTATTCCATGAGCCCGCCGAACTACGAGGCGCGGCAGCAGCTCGAAAAGCGTCTCCTCGACGACCTCGTCGCCGCCCTCGACATCCTCCAGTCGACGCGGGACGGCCGACCCCTCGCCGACGCCTGGCGCCAGATCGGGCTGTACGTCCAGGCCGAGCGGATACGCGTCAAGGAACTGGTCGCTGGTCTCCGGAAGACCTGCGAGGACTTCGCCCCCCTCGACGGCCGCAGGGTCCTCATCCTCGTCTCGCGCGGCTTCGAGCGCTCCCCCGGATTCAACTTCCTGCAGGCCGCCCAGATCGCCCAGCAGTCCTACGCCCGCGGGGGCGCCCCGCCCGTCCCGGGGACCGTCCAGGCCATGCCCGGGCTGCCGGGAATGGGGGCCGGCGGCATCGCGCCGATCGTCGTCGCCGAATACGACGAGTTCGTAAAATGGCTGGCCGGGACGGGCATCGTCCTCCACTTCATCGACCCGTCGCGCGGGACCGACCTGCCGACCGCCGCGCAGGGGTCGAGCGAGCGGTACCGCCCGATGTCGAGCGAGCGGCAGAACCTCGAGGACCAGGGGACGAACCTCGCGGTCGCGACCGGCGGGCTCTACCGTCTTCAGCCGGGGGACTTCACGGCCGCCCTTTCCACCCTCCTCGACGCGTCGGCCGGTGCCTACCGGCTCGGGGTCCGGATGACGGACGTCGACCCGCGACGCACCTACAAGGTCGAGGTCCGGTCCCTTCGAAGCGGCGTGAGGGTCTTCGCCCGCTCCTCGTACCGGCCGAAGATCCCGGGCTCGAACGCCGCCGCCGCCGTCGCCGAAGCAGACCGCCAGCGGCGCCGGTCCGCGACCGACGAGAAGAGGCCCGGGGCGGCACGCCTCTCGGGCAAACCGATCGACATCGCGATCGAGTGGCGCGGGAAGAGCCCCGCGCCCTCCCTGGACGGGAAGAACCTCTACAAGCTGGAGGTCAGGATCCCGGTCGACGACCTGAAGTTCCTCGCCGAGGAGGACGGCCTCGTTTCGTCGACGCGGATCAGCGTCGTGGCCGACTCGGCCGAGGGGAAGGGGCGCGAGAGCTTCTCGGAGGACCTCTTCCTCGCGATGACCGGAAAGGAGTACTCCGAGGCCGCGGGCACGCGGACCTCGAAGACGCTGACCCTGACGCTCGTCCCGGGACGCTGGAGCCTCTCGGTCTCCGTCAGCGACCTCCTCGAGAACCGGACCGGGATCGCGCGGACGACGGTGGTGGCTGATCCCTAGAGCCGGAGCGCCGTAGACTCGGGGCGGATGACCGGCGACTTCTCCCCCGCGGAGTTCCGGAAGATGGCCACGGCCGCCGTCGACCGGCTGACGCGCTACTTCGAGACGCTGGAGTCGCGCCCCGTCCTCGCGCGGACCAGACCGGGCGAGGTGATCGCCGCCCTTCCGCCGGAGCCGCCGGAGGAGCCGGAGACGTGGGAGGCGATCGAGCGGGACCTCGACGCGATCGTCGAGCCGAACCTGACGCACTGGCAGCACCCGGGCTACCTCGCCTACTTCGCGAACACCGGGGCGGCGCCGGCCGTCGTCGGGGACTTCCTCGCCGCCGGCTACAACCAGACCGGAATCCTCTGGCGGACGTCGCCGGTCCTCACGGAGATGGAGCAGGTCGTCGTCCGGTGGCTTCTCTCGATCGTCGGCCTTCCGGCGGGCCGGGACGGTTTCGACGGGCAGCTCGCCGACACGGCCTCCTCCGGATCGCTCATCGCCCTCGTTGCGGCCCGCGAGCAGGCCTTTCCGGACGTCCGGAAGACGGGGCTCGCCGGGCGCGGAACCGGCGTCGTCTACGCCTCCGAACTTTCCCATTCCTCCATCGACAAGGCGTGCGTCGTCCTCGGCTTCGGGACGTCGGGCCTCCGGAAGATCCCCGTCGACGCCCACTTCCGGATGCGTCCCGACGTGCTCGCTCGGGCGATCGCGGAGGACCGCGCAGCCGGGCGGGTCCCCGTCGCCGTCGTGGCGACCATCGGGACGACCGGCGTCACGAGCGTCGACCCCTGCACCGCGATCGCCGACGTCTGCCAACGGGAGAAGCTCTGGCTCCACGTCGACGCGGCGTACGCCGGAAACGCTGCGGCGCTCCCCGAGATGCGCCCGCTCTTTGCGGGGTGGGAACGGGCCGACTCGCTCCTCTTCAACCCGCACAAGTGGATGCTCGTCCCGCTCGAATGCACGGCCCTCTTCTTCCGGAGGATGGAGCGGGTCCGGCGGGCCTTCTCCGTCGTCCCCGTCTACCTCGAGACGCCGGAGAACCAGGCCGGGAGCGTCCGCGAGTACATGAACTACGGCATCCAGCTCGGCCGCCGGTTCCGCGCCCTGAAGATGTGGATGACTCTTCGGGCGTTCGGCGTCTCGGGCGTGCAGATGATCCTCCGAAAGCACCTCGCGCTCGCCCGGAGACTGAAGGACGAGCTGGAGCGGATCCCGGATCTCGTCGTCGTCGCCCCCGCTCCGTTTTCCGTCGTCGTCTTTCGCTTCGAGTTTCCCGGCCGCTCTCCCGAAGAGTCTGACGCGGCCAACCGCCGGATCCTCGAGGCGGTGAACGCCGACGGGCGGAGCTTCATCTCGCACACGGCCGTCGGCGGGCGGTACGTTCTTCGCGCCGCGGTCGGAAGCGCCCGGACGGAGTGGCGGCACCTCGAGAAGTTTCTCGACGCCCTCCGCGCCGCAGCGGCCGCCGAGCGTCCGAAGGGCTGAAGCCCGACTTCCGCCGCCGTCGTCGTGCCTTCATCCAGATTCGAGGGCGTCGCTGTAGACTCGCTCGCCCCCGTTCCCGCGGGGTCTTACGCGTGATGGAGCCTCTCAACAAGACTGCCGACCTCACGGGACTCCGTATCGACCGGGATCAGCCGCCCGGCGGCCGGCGTCTCGTCTGGCCGATCGTCGCGACCCTCCTCGTCGTCTCCGTGGCCGCCCTGTTTCTCTGGGCCCGCCGGAGCGGCGGCGTCACGCTCCGCCCGGCCGAAGTGACGACGACCCGGATCGCTCTCGTCACGCCGACTCAGGCCTCGACGGTCCTGACGGCGTCCGGGTACATCGTGGCCCGGTCGAAGGCGGAGATCTCCCCGAAGTCCGTCGGGCGGATCGCGTGGCTGAACCTCGAGGAGGGGCAGCGCGTGAAGAAGGGGGAGCTGGTCGCCCGCCTCGAGTCGCAGGAGCTGGAGGCCCAGAAGAAGCAGTACCTCGCGACGAAGGATCAGGTCGCGGCCCAGCTCCAGAACGCGAAGCTCGACCGCGACCGGGCGAAGGCGCTTCTCGAGGACAAGATCGGGACGCAGCAGGCGTTCGACTCGGCCGACGCCCAGGTCCGCTCGCTCACGGCGCAGATCGCCTCGATCGACCAGCAGGTGCGCTACACCGAGGAGCTGATCAAGAACGCGGAAATTTACTCCCCGATCGACGGCGTCGTCACGGTCAAGAAGGCGTTCCTCGGCGAGACGGTCGCCCCGCAGGGCTTCGGCGGGGCCGGCTCGGCCGGGGCGACGTTCGCCGTCATCGTGGACCTCGGATCGCTCGAAATGGAGGCCGACATCAACGAGCAGAACCTCGGGAAGCTCTCGCTCGGGCAGCCGGCGCAGGTCACCCTGGACGCCTATCCGGACCAGCCGTACGAAGCGCGCCTCCGCCAGATCGTCCCGACCGCCGACCGCCAGAAGGGATCGGTCAAGGTGAAGGTGGAGCTCCTGCACAAGGATGCCCGCGTCCTTCCCGAAATGTCGTGTCGCGTCGTCTTCCTCGACCCGAAGGCGAAGGCGGCCGAGGGGGCCCCGTCGAAGGTCATGGTCCCCGCCGCCTCGATCGTCGAGGTGGACGGGAAAAGGGGGGCGCTGTTCGTCCAGGGGGACCGGGCGGTCTTCCGTCCGCTCGGCCTCGGCGCGGCCACAGCCTCACAGGTCGAGGTGACCTCCGGGGCCTCCGGGGGCGAAGAGATCGTCGCCGACGCGGCGGGCGTCCGGACGTGGCACGCCGACCAGAAGATCCGCGTCAAGAAAGACTGACTTGAGGTCGGGCCGCCGAGCCGGCCCGGGGAGAGCACGATGTCCGAGCCGTTCATCCGGATCGAGAACCTCGTCAAGGCGTACCAGCGCGACACGCAGACACTCACGGTCCTCTCGGGACTGAACCTCGCGGTCGACGCGGGAGAGTTCCTGGCGCTGATGGGCCCCTCGGGGTCGGGGAAGACGACTCTCCTGAACCTCATCGCAGGCATCGACCGCCCCACCTCGGGCCGGATCAACGTCGGGGGGAAGGAGATAGACGGGATGGGCGAGGCGGGGCTCGCGAAATGGCGGAGCCGGAACGTCGGCTTCATCTTCCAGCTCTACAACCTCGTCCCGGTCCTGACGGCGTTCGAGAACGTCGAGCTTCCGCTCCTTCTGACCGACCTTCCGCGCGCGCGGCGGCGCAAGCAGGTGGAGCTGGCCCTCTCGATCGTCGGGCTCACCGACCGGATGGATCACTACCCCCGTCAACTCTCGGGCGGGCAGGAGCAGCGCGTCGCCATCGCGCGCGCCATCGCGACCGACCCGAAGCTCCTCGTGGCCGACGAGCCGACCGGCGACCTCGACGTCAAGAGCGGCGAGGAGGTCCTCGTCCTCCTCGAGCGCTTGAACGAAGAGTTTTCGAAGACGATCGTCATGGTGACGCACGACCCGCGCGCCGCGTCCCGGGCCCACCGCCTCGTCCACCTCGACAAGGGAGTGCTGAAGGAGGACATCCGGGCGGAGGGGGGCAAGAAGGAGGTCGGCATGGCAGCGGCAATCGCCGCCTCGGCCGGCTTCGAGCCGAATCCGTGAGGTTTTTCCCCCTCATCTTCAAGAACATCCTCCGGAAGAGGACGCGGACGGCCCTGACGATCGCCTCGATCGTCCTGCCGCTTCTCGTGATCTGCCTCATGGGAACGTTCCTGAAGGCGCTCGACAGCCCCGGCTCGGGAGCAACGCGGGGGATGTTCCGGCTGGTCGTCCGGCACAAGGTCTCCCTGACGAACACGCTTCCGAAGGCCTACGAGGAAAAGATCCGGCAGCTTCCGGGCGTCCTCGCCGCGACGAACTTCAACTGGTTCGGCGGAAAGTACATCGACGCGAGCGCCCGCAACATCTTCATCCGGTTCTCGGTGGAGCCGGAGAGCTTTCTTCAGGTCTTCGACGACGCCGAGATCGTGGCCGGATCCGTGAAGGACTGGCTCTCCGACCGGACCGGCGCCCTCGTCGGAACGAACCTCGCCGCCAAGTACGGCTGGAAGGTCGGCGACCGCGTCGTTCTTCAGGGCGACATCTTCCCGATCAACCTCGAGCTGACGATCCGTGCGCTCTACACCCTGCCGACGGGGAGCTCGGCCACCCTCTTCTTCGACCGCAAGTACATCGACGAGGCTTTTCCCTCCTTCAAGGGGCAGGTCTTCACCGTCTGGATCAAGGCGAAGGACGCCGCGGCGGCCGAGCGACTCCCCAAACAGATCGACGCGATGTTCGAAAACTCTCCCTACCCGACGAAGACCGAGACGGAGAAGGAGTTCCAGAACGGATTCGTCTCGATGCTCGGGAACGTGAAGCTCCTGATCACGTCCATCGGAGCCATCATCGTTTTCGTGATCCTCCTGATCGCGGCCAATACGATGTCCATGGCGGCGCGGGAGCGGGTGACCGAGATCGCGGTTCTCCGGACGCTCGGCTTTACGCGCCCGAAAATCCTCGGTCTGATTCTCGGCGAGAGCTTCGTCATCGCCCTCTTCGGAGGCCTTCTCGGCGTCCTCCTCTTCGTCGCGGCCGAGCCGTCCCTCAAGCGCCAGCTCATGCTGACCCCGATGTCGAGCCTCGTCGCGTCGATGCACGTCTACCCGGCGATCCTCGCGTTCGCGTTTGCCGTCGCCGCCGGCGTGGGCCTCGTGGCCGGGATCGTCCCGGCCGTCCGCTCCTCGACCCGCTCGATCGCCGACGGGCTCCGGCAGGTGGCGTGATGAAGTACCTCCCCCTCGTTCTGAAGAACCTCCTCCGGAAGAAGACCCGCTCGGCGCTGACGATTGCCTCGATTCTTCTGCCGCTCTTCGTCATCTGCGTCCTCGGCACCATGCTCGTCACGCTCGACGCCGACCCCTCGGGTGGCCGCGGCATGTTCCGCATCGCCGTGCGACACAAGGTCTCCTTCACGAACTTCATCCCGGCCGCTCACCTCGAGAAGATCCGGCAGCTTCCGGGAGTCGTTGACGCCAGCCCGTTCAACTGGTTCGGCGGGCGCTACGTCGACTTCTCCGCCTTCAACATCTTTCAGCGTTTCGCCGTGAACCCCGATGCCCTCCTGAGAATCTTCGACGAGGCGACGATCGTGGAGGGTTCGCTGGAGGACTGGAAGACCGACCGATCCGGCGCTCTCGTCGGGCGTCTCCTGATGACGAAGTACGGGTGGCGGCTCGGACAGAAGGTGGCGCTCACGGGCGACATCTGGCCCGGAACCTTCGAGTTCACGATTCGCGCGGTCTTCGGGCCCGCGGGGGATGACGCCCGCATCGACGAGTCGATCCTCTTTTTTCACCAGAAGCTGATCGACGAACGGTTCCCGCTCCGCGCGGGACGCTACACGAACATCTGGGTGAAAGCCGACTCGGCCGCCTCGACCGGGCGCCTGATCCAGCAGATCAACGGGATCTTCGAGAACTCGCCATGGCCTGTCCGTGCCGAGACGGAGAAAGAATTCCAGAACAGCTTCATCGGCCTTCTCGGGAACGTGAAGCTCCTTGTCCGCTCGCTGTCGCTCATCATCTCCGTCGTCATTCTGCTGATCGCAGCCAACACGATGTCGATGGCCGCCCGTGAGCGCGTGACGGAGATCGCCATTTTCCGTGCGCTCGGCTTCCGCAAGGGGACGGTCTTCGGCATGCTGCTCGCCGAAAGCACCGTCCTCGCCGGTTTCGGCGCCCTCCTCGGCCTCACGCTGTTCACCGCAACGTTCGGGCCGATCCGCGGGGCTCTTCTCTATACACCGATGGCCGGGTTCGCAGCCGGAATGAAGCTGTTCCCCGAGGTACTCGTCGGCGCGTTTGGCCTCACGGTTCTCGTCGGCGTCCTCGCCGGCCTCGTGCCGGCAGTCCGCTCGGCCCGACGATCCATTGTCGACGGCATAAGGCAGGTGGCCTGATGGAGGACCCATGCTCGGGATCCCGCTGAAGTACAACTGGCGCAACCTCTTCGTCCGGAAGATCACGACCGGCCTGA